>NZ_JASFXA010000019.1:0-170603 GCF_030766805.1 Nocardia sp. CC213A | reverse complement strand
GCGTCGACATCGAGACCGGTCGCCCGGTGCCGGTGACACCGGGCACCGGTGCGCCGCCGGTCGCCGCCGCGGGTGCCGCGCCGCCGGAGCCCGCTGCGGTGCCACCGGTGCCGCCGGATCCGCCGGACCCGTTCGGCTGCGTCGGAATGTCGATCCCCGCCACCATCACCTGGGGTTCGGGCAAGGTGGGCAGCCGACGCATCGACCACGGCAATCCCGAGCCGTAGGTCTGGTACATGTTCCGCCGGTACTGCGGAGTGGGGTCCACCACGGTCGTATCCGAGCTGTAGGTCGTCATATTGCCCACACCGACGCCCACCATCTCCAGCCCGCCGGGTTCGATGGTTCCGGCCGGGTTCTCCGCTTCCTGCGGCATGCTGACCCGGGTCGCCTCCAGCCACCCCGACGTATACGCGAGATTGTCGCCCATCAGGCGCATGCTCTCCCACAGCGTCGACATACTGCGCGTGTAGTTGTGCACCGACGCCACCGCCGCCTCGCCACCCGCACCGCGCCACTGCTCGGCGGTGACCGAGTCCATGCGGTTGATGAACTCGAGGAACGTCTCCCGCAGCTGATCCGCCATCCATTCCCAGATACCGGACCAGTTCGCCGTCCGCTGCGGCGATGACGAATCGGCGATGCTCTGGCCGAGTTCGTAGAGGAATTCGTACGACTTGTTGGCGGCGCTCTCGACCGTGACAGTCGTGACGTCGAAGGCGTCGTGGTTCTGCAACCGCTGCGTCTGGGGTGTGATGTCATGTGCGGTGCCATCGGCCGGGACGGAGTATTCGGACCGGCTGTCGAGCGGTCCGGGGATCGCGGTTCGCTCCGGCGGCCCACCGGGCAGTTCCGTGGGGCGCTCCGGCACCGAGAGATCATCGAAGCTGTCGGCGTTCTCGCCCTCGGCGATGGCGTAGGTGCGCCCGGCGGCGACGAACGTGTCGACCATATCCTCGAGAATGCCGATATGGCTCCCGAGCAGTCGGTGCAACTCGCTGCCCTTCATCGCGAATCTGGAAGCCAAGGTGGAGCCGGAGGACAGATTCGAGACCGGCTCGTTCTCCTCCACCTGCTCGGCGACCAGCCGGATCGCGCGCAGTTCGCCGATCACCGCCGAGGCCAGTTCGGCGGCCTCGTACGCGGCGTCCGGTTCGAATTCGAGTTGCCCGGTCTGTGCGCGTTCGCGGAGCACCGGCCAGGGGTCCGTTGGGTTCTGGGTCTCGCTCATGTGATCGCTCTCCTACTGGTGATCGACCGGACATCGCTCGGAATCGCTGTGCACGAGCAGATTTCGACCCCATGGTGCGGCGGTACCCGGCCCGCCAACCAGGGCCGCGCCAAGCCTGGGCCGGGGATGCCCCGGATGGGCGATCGACCGCACCCCGAAACGACCTAACCGACCGGAATCCACGGCTCGCCCCCTGCCCGCACCGGCGGCCCGGGCGCGTCATCGGCATGGGAATCGAAGCGGGCGGCCAGTTTTCGCAGTGGTGCGGGGGCCCACCAGTTGGCGCGACCGGCCAGGCGCATGAAGGCAGGCACCAGGATCGCGCGGATGATGGTGGCGTCGACGATGATGGCCACCGCCGTGCCGATGCCGAGCATCTGGAGGTACATGACGCGGCCGGTGGCGTAGAGCGAGAAGGAGACGGCCAGGATGACCGCGGCGGCGGTGATGAGCGGGGCGGCGCGTTGCAGGCCCTCCAGGACGGCGCGGCGGTTGTCACCGGTGGCGCGGTAGCGCTCGGCGATGCGGGACAGCAGGAAGACCTCGTAGTCCATGGACAGGCCGTAGGCGACGCAGAACAGCAGGATGGGGAAGGCGGGGTCCAGGGTTCCGATCGGGGTGAAGCCGAGAAGCGTTGC
This sequence comes from Nocardia sp. CC213A, assembly GCF_030766805.1. Classification (NCBI taxonomy): domain Bacteria; kingdom Bacillati; phylum Actinomycetota; class Actinomycetes; order Mycobacteriales; family Nocardiaceae; genus Nocardia; species Nocardia sp. CC213A. Next base: position 168,734 of record NZ_JASFXA010000019.1, on the reverse strand, counting down.
GAGCGCGCCGTTCTGGAAGACGACAACCAGCGCGCCGAACATGACCGACAGGCTGAGCAGGTTCAGCACAATGGCTTTCAGCGGAATCAGCAGACTGCCCGACATCAGGAACACCAGCACGAAGGTGACCACCGCGATGAGCACCGCGACCAGGGGGATGCGGTCGGTCAGCGTCGCACGGAAGTCGGTGAGTTCGGCCGGGTAGCCACCGACCAGCACGGTGTCGAACGGCGCGGGGACCGCGCGCAGCTGCGCCACGAAACCGGGGACGTCGGTGCCCGCGAGCACCTCCCGCAGCGGAATCGCCTCCAGCCGCGCGCCGCTGTCGCCGACGAACCGTTCCGGATGCGGCGCGGCGCGCACCTCACGACCGTCCACGTAGACGCCGGCGGCCGAATTCACCTGTGCCACACCGTCGACGCGGGACAGCTCGGCGGCATACCGGGCGATGCCGTCCACACCAGCCTGCCGACCGTCCGGCGCGACGAAGTGGATGGCGTCATTGGCTTCGACGGTGAAGCCCGCGCGTAGTTCGTCGTACGCCTGCCGGGTCGAGGCGCTGGGCGGCAGCACGCGATCGTCGGGCAGACCGATGCGCATACCGAGTGCGGGCGCGGCGAGGGCGGCGATCAGCAGCAGACCGGCGATCGAGAATCGCACCGGATAGCGCATGACCGCATCGCCGAAGCGATACCAGAAACCGCGCTCGGTCTCGGCGGTGGCGCGGGGGCGACGCGGCAGCGCGCGATGACCGATCACGGCCAGCGCCGCGGGCAGCAGCACCAACGCACCGAGGCAGGCCATCAGCACCACCAGCACACCCGCGTACGCGAACGACCGCAGGAACGAGTACGGGAAGACCAGCAGCACCGCCAGCGCCGCGGCGACCGTCGCGCCGCTGAAGAGCACCGTGCGTCCGGCGGTGCGCACCGAGGTGATGACGGCATCGGAAACCGTTGCACCCCTGCCGAGTTCCTCGCGGAACCGGGTGATGACGAACAGGCTGTAGTCCACGCCCAAGCCGATCCCCATCACCAGCGTGATATTCGCCGCGAAGGTCGAGACGTCGGTGAGGGCGGCGACCCCGCGCAGCGCGGCGAGGGTGGCGACGACCGAGAACACGCCGACGCCCAGCGTGCACAGGGCGAGCCGGGTACGACGGAACAGCAGCAGCAACAGCAGCAGCATCACGGGCAGGATGATCATCTCGGCGCGCAGGAAGTCCTGCGCGGCCTGGGCGCTGATCTGGCCCGATGCCGCCTCCGCGCCCGCGACCTGAACCCGCACGACATCTTCGGCCCTGGTGTACGCGGGCAGCAGCCGATCCACGATCTCGGCCCGCGCGGCGGTGGCGTCGCCCGCGACGTGAGCGAGGACCACCGCCTGCCGCCCGTCCGCGCTGCGCATGGTCGGGTCACCGTCCTGCGACCAGTACGACCAGGCATCGGCGACCGCGGGGTCGGCGCCTAGTTCCGCGGTGAGTTCGCGCCCCGTGTCGGCGACGGCGGCATCGTCCACACCGCCCGCGGCAGCCGTCACGAGCAGAATGAAATTGGCATTGCCCGTGTGGAATTCGCGCTGCAAGAGCTCCTGCGCACGCACCGATTCGGTGCCGGGAGCCTCCCATCGGTTCAGGATCATCGCACCCATCGCGCCCGCGCCGATCACCGCAAGCACGATGGTGAGCAGCAGCCCGGCGGCCAGCACCGGCCGGGGTCGGTGGGCGAGAAGGGTGCCGAGTCGGTGCAGTACAGGCATGGGTGGACTCCGTCGGTCTGCTAGCCTTGGCGAATACGAGATACCTCTCGTGTTTTTGAAATTACGAGAGATCTCTCGTATTTGTCAACAGGAGGTGTGGTGCCCGAAGGCCGTTCCGTCCGCCGCCAGGAGCGCGGCAGGCAGCGCATGTCCGTCATCCTGGACGCGGCACTGGAACTGTTCGGCGAACTCGGCTACGAGGCGACCTCGACCAATGCCATCGCCACCCGCGCCGGGGTCTCCCCCGGTTCGCTCTACCAGTTCTTCGCCAACAAGGAGGCCATCGCGGAGGCCCTCTCGACCCGACTGGTCGACGCCTTCCGCGCCGCGCACGCCTCCGCCTTCGATCGCGCCGACCTCGCCGACCTCCCCCTCGACGAACTCGTCGATCACCTACTGGACCCGCTCATCGCCTTCAACCTCGACAACCCCGGCGCCAAGGCCCTGTTCACCAACCCCGACATGCCCGCCAGCCTCGCCGCGGGCACCAGACCCCTCCAGCAGGCCGTCCTCGGCCGCGCCGAATCGGTCATCGCCGTCCGCTACCCCGACCTGCCGATCGAGGACCGCCGCCGCGGCGCGCTCATCGCGGTGCAGATCGTGCGGGCGACCATGCCCGCCATCATCGCCGCGACCGAACCCGAACGCACGGCCCTGATCCGCGAGACCAAACGCGCCCTGCGCGGCTACCTCACCGAACTCGCTCCCCGCTGAGGCGGTGTTACACCCATCGACAGTGGGCTAGGGACGATGGTCATCAGGGTCGAAACCCACCGCCTCTGCTGACGACCACGCGGTGCGGCCGATGCTCGAGGTGCCGACGAAACGGACGGCACCGATGACACGACCGGATGCGGGATGTGGCGATGAGCACAGCCGAAGAGAACCTGGAAATACCTGCGACAGAACCGGTTCCGCCCACCGAGAAGGCCGAGCCCACGTCGGCGCGGGGACTCCTGATGCTCACCCTGGCGACGGTCGGGTTCGCGCTGAACTTCTGGGCGTGGGCGCTGTTGAGTCCGTTGGGACCGTCGTTCAAGGATGCGCTGGATTTGAGCTCGTTCGCACAAGCGGCACTGGTCGCGGTGCCGGTGGTGGTCGGATCGCTGGGGCGAATCCCGGTCGGTGCGTTGACCGATCGCTTCGGTGGGCGGGTGATGTTCCCGCTGGTGTCGATGTGCACGATCATGCCGGTGCTGTTCGTGGGGCTGATCGGCCATCAGTCGTTGGCCACGTTGCTGGTGGGCGGGTTCTTCCTCGGAATCGGCGGCACCGCCTTCGCGGTCGGCGTGCCATTCGTGAACTCCTGGTTCCCACCCGGACGGCGCGGGCTCGCGATCGGGCTGTTCGGTGTGGGCACGGGCGGCACCGCGATCAGCGCGTTGACCACCGTCGCGCTGGTCGACGCGGGTTCGGTGTCGACACCGTTCCTGGTCACCGCGGCCGCACTGCTGATCTACGCGATCGTGGCGGCGCTGATCCTTCGTGATGCGCCCGGCCGGGTCGTCCCGACCGAGCCGCTGACCCGACGGCTGAGCTCGACCGCGCGCATGACGGTGACCCGGCAGGCGGCGGTGTTGTACGCGGTGACGTTCGGCGGCTACGTCGCCTTCTCCGTGTACCTGCCGGCCTATCTGAAGACCGCGTACGGGCTGACACAGGCGGACGCGGCGGCGCGGATGGCCGGTTTCGTCCTGCTGGCGGTGGCCATGCGTCCGGTCGGCGGCTGGCTGGCCGACCATCTCGGGCCGATTCGAGTGCTGGCCACCGCCATGGCCGTGGTGACCGTCGCTGCCGCGGTACAGGCATCCACGCCCGCCTTGATGCCGGTGGCCACCGCGGCGTTCCTGTCGATGGCCGCGGCGCTCGGCGCCGCCAGCGGCGCGGTGTTCGCACTGGTGGCCCTGCTCGCCCCGGCCGAACGGGTCGGATCGGTCACCGGAATGGTCGGCGCCGCGGGCGGTCTGGGCGGCTTCGTGCCGCCGCTGGTGATGGGCGCGGTGTACGGGGCGCTGGGCTCCTACGGGCTCGGATTGGCCGCGTTGGCGGTGGTGGCGGCCGCCACCGGCGTGTTCACCCTCACCGCCGTCCGCGAACAGTCACCAACGCCCGCGTGACAGCACGCGGGTAGCGACTGCCGACCACCTCGTCGGTGCTGCTACTCGCGGCGATCAGCTACCGAAACCGACCAGTGCGTCGGACAGGTTCTGCACCTCGAGCACCTCGAGTGCCTGCTGGCGGATATCCGGGCAGGTGTTGGTGGTGGCCTCGTCGACGATGGTGGTATCGGCGATCACCTCGTCGTTGAGCCCGTCGTTGCGGACTGCCCAGTTCTGCACGGTGCCGTTGAAGGAGACCTTGGCCAGTGTCGCGCCCTGGTCGCGCCAGTTGTCGAGTTCGGGCTCGATCATGTCGCAGAGTTGCTGGGCTGCGGCGGGCGTCACCACGTCCTCGTCCCCGCCGGGAGTGGTCGTGGCCGTCGCCGTGGTGGTGAGATCCGGTGTGGTCATGGTGGTGGTGTCCTGGACACCGGGCTCTTCGTCGTCGCCGCAGGCCGCCAGCATCGCCCCGGCCGCGATGAACCCGGCGGCCACGGTGGTACGAACGATCTTGTTGCAGGACATCGGCATAGCCGCCTCCTCGTAGTTTGGGAACCTCTACGGCGGCGTTACCCAGCCCCGGCCGATTGATGCGGGCGTTGCGTCGCGCCGTAACGGGTGATGGTCGACGAGTGATGCTCGCCGGAGCGGATGTGATCGCGCCCCGACGCTGTCCGGCTCCCCGTATTACCCACGCCCCAGTTCCGACAGGCTGTTCACGGCGCGTTCGGCGGCGGTGTAGCTGTCGAACTCGGCCACCGTGACAAGATCCGTGGTCTTCTCGAATTTCGTGGTCATCGCTTCCTCCCCGAGGTCGGGTGTTGTCGTTGTCGTTCATTCGTGCTGTTTCTCTTGTTCGGCCTCTTCCTCATGCTCGGCGCGCCGGTAGGCGCGGTTGCGGATGCGGAGGATGACGGCGGCCAGGACCGCGGCGGTCAGGGAGCCGCACAGGACGCCGATCTTGGCGTGTTCGGCATGCGGGCTGCCGGGGCCGAAGGCGAGTTCGGAGATGAGCAGGGAGACGGTGAAGCCGATGCCCGCCAACAGGGCCGCACCGTAGACGTCGATCCAGCGCAGTCCGGGGTCCAGCCGCGCGCGGGTCCAGCGGGCCGCGGCGAAGGTCGTCCCGAAGATGCCGAAGGACTTGCCGAGCACCAGACCGGCGACAATGCCGATCGCCACCGGGTCGGTGAGCGCCTCGGTGAGACCGCGCAGCCCGCTGACCGACACCCCGGCCGCGAACAGGGCGAACACCGGTACCGCCAGTCCGGCCGCGACCGGTCGCCAGCGTTCCTCGAGCCGTTGCGCGGGATAGGGGTCGCGATCGCCGCCGCGCACCGGGACCACCGCGCCCAGCAGCAGTCCCGCGACGGTGGCGTGCACGCCGGCCCCGTGCACCATCGCCCAGGTCACGATCGCCAGCGGTAGCAGCAGCCACCACCTTCGCGGCCAGCGCCGCACCACGAACGCGAAGGCGAGCAGGGCGAGCAGCGCACCACCGAAGTACGCGGGGGTCAACGTCCCCGAGTAGAACACGGCGATGATGGTGATGGCGATGAGGTCGTCCACGACCGCCAGCGTGAGCAGGAAGGTGCGCAGCGAGGGCGGCAGATGGGTGCTGATCAGGCCGAGAATGGCGACCGCGAAGGCGATATCGGTCGCGGACGGAATGGCCCACCCACGCAGCGCGTCCACCCCCGTGCTCACGATGATCGCCACGTACACCAGCGCGGGCACGATCATGCCGCCCAGCGCGGCCGCCACCGGCAGGATCGCCCTGCGGAAGCGGCTCAGCTCACCGGTCACGAACTCCTGTTTGAGCTCGAGCCCGGCGACGAAGAAGAAGATCGCCAACAACCCCCCGGCCGCCCACTCCCCCACCGACAGGTGCAGATGGGCGACGTGCGGCCCGAAGGTGAAATCACGGACCGTGGCGTAGGCGTCCTGCCAGGGCGAGTTCGCCCACGCCAGGGCGAGCACCGTCGCCGCGAGAACCAGTGCGCCGCCGACGGTTTCGCGGCGCAGCAGGGCGGCGACCCGGGTGTCCTCGGGCGGCGGCGGAATCGGGAACAGCAGATTGGTCGACGGCTGGCTCGCGGCCACCGACGAGCCGGTCGCGGCCTCCCGGGGCGACCCGTCCCGACCCCCGTTCGACGCCATCCGCATCCCTCCGTCGCAGTGTCGAATCGTCGGCTCTCGATATGCCGCGACTACCCGGTGCACCCGGCTTCAACCGAATGATCGCGCCGACCCGAGCATTACCGCCGCCACAGTGGTTAACCGCCCGACAGAGGCCCCGAAGACGAGATCAACCCGAACGACACCCTCAGCATCCGAGAAACAGGAGTGAGCCCATGCCGCGTAGTCAGCCACGCGCACACGCCGGTCGGTCGCCACGCCGCACGGCGCTGCCACACCGGAGAACGACGCCTCGCGACCGGCTCCGACGAGCCACCCGCTCCCATCTGGTCACCGCCGTGCTGGCGGTGGGCTGCGCGGTCGGCCTCACCGCCGGATGCGTGGCCGATCAGCAGCCCAGCGACACCACGGGCACGATGCCCTCGGTGTGGACCGGCAGCACGGTACCGTCGGTGATCGGGGAGACTCCCGGAGACCCTGGACACTCGCCCGGCGGGAACTTCATATCCGCCGGCTTCATCGATGCCGAAGGACGCCCGGCGGGCACGGTGACGTTCATCGAACGCCCCGGCCTGGTGGAGATCCGCGCCGAGGTACACGGCATGGATCCCGGCTTCCACGGCTTCCACATACACGAGCGCGGCGAATGCGAGCCGAACTCCGCCCCGCCCGGAGGCGGCGAGCCCGGGGCGTTCCTGTCGGCCGGGGGCCACCTGCAGGTCGGCGGGCATTCCGGGCATCCCGCGAGCGGCGATCTGACGTCCGTTCATGTCCGCCCCGACGGCCGCGGGCTGCTGGTGACCACCACTTCCGCGTTCACTCTGGCGGATCTGCGCAACGACGGTGCCGGGCGCGCGGCGGTGATCCACGCGGGCGAGGACAACTTCGGCAATATCCCGAGCCGCTACACCCTGCCGGGCGGCGGCGAGGTGCCGGATGCGGAAACGCTGTCCACCGGCGACGCCGGACAACGGGTCGCCTGCGCCGCCATCTCGTGAGCCCCGGCGTTTGACGGCGACGTCATCGGGCATCTCGCCGATGACAGCAACCTCGAACCGCTCGCGGGCTGTCGGGCGGGCGGAAAGGAAGCCGAGATGGCCGAACAGCGACTTCCCACGCTCATCGATCTCGATGACACGGCGCTGCAACCGCGCAGCGTCGCGGACGATATTCGCGGCCGGACCGTCGTCGACCGCAGCGGTGACGAGATCGGCGAGGTCGACGGCCTCGTCATCGACGAGCACGAACAGCGGGTGCGGCTGCTGCGCATCGGTTCCGGCGGCCTGCTCGGGATCGGCAAGACCAAGCGCCTGGTACCGGTGGAGGCGATCACCCGTATCGACGACGAAACGGTGCACATCGACCGCACCCGGGAGAGCGTCGAGCAGAGCGCTCCCTACGACCCCCCGCTGCACGATCCGCATTCCTACTACGAAAAGCTGTACGGCGGTTACGGATACACGCCGCCCTGGGTGCCGAGCGTAGAACCCCGCTACCCGCCGCCACAGTTCTGAAGGGGGCCGGTATGCCGAGACGACCGGCGGTCACGGCCGCGGCCGCGCTCATCCTGGTGGCGGGACTGCTCACCGGGTGCGGCGCGGGCCAGCTCTCGCAGACCAGTATGGACAAGAACCCGGTCAACGGCAGCAATGCCGAGGCCGGTGATATCGCGTTGCGCAATGTGTATCTCGCGGCGGAGTCCGTGGGTGAGCGGATCGGCGACTACGGTTCGGTCAGCCTGTCGTTCACCGCGATTCACACCGGCATCGGCGCTCCGGACCGGCTGCTGGCGATAGCCTCGGCGGCCGCCGAGGAGGTGCGGATCGAGGCCGAACCCGACGAGTTGGTCATCGACGCCGGTACCGCGATCGCCGCGGGGCAGCCGATCGAATCGGTGGATCCGGCGACCGCACCCGACGAGCCGTTCACCGTCGTGGTGCGCCCGGTCGCGGGCGCGCTGCGACCCGGGGTGGCGCTGCCGTTCACCTTCGTCTTCGAACGCGGCGGCGCGGTGACCTTCGGAGTGCCGTTCGACGTGTGGAGCAAGGGTGAACCCCCGTCACCGACCCGGCCGCAGCGCTGACCGACGGCCGCGCAGCGGACCTCCCGCCCGGGCCAGGGAGCCGGAGGGACGGATCCGGAGCAGGAGAGGCAACGATGCGCGACACGGCCTTCGGAACACCGATCGACATCGCGACAACCACTCGGCCGGTGTGGCGATGAACGGCTCCGCGCGGCGGTCCGACGCCATCCCGCCGCGCTGGAGGTGGAACCCCTCCTCCTGGTCGCAGCGACTGCCGATCGTGGGCATCGCGCTGGTGGGCTGCGCCATCGCCACCTATCTCGCGCTCTACCAGTACGACGTGGTGCCGACCGTGTGGGAGCCGTTCTTCGGTGACGGCAGCCGCGTCATTCTGGACTCGAAACTGTCGTACGTGCTGCCCGTCTCGGATGCGACGTTGGGCGCGCTCGCCTATCTGGCCGACGCCGTCTCCGGCGCGTACGGGGGTGTGCGCCGCTGGCGGACCATGCCGTGGATCGTGGTGGTGTTCGGGATCGCGGTCGGCCCGCTGGGCACCATCAGCATTCTGCTGGTGATCGCGCAGCCGGTGCTCTACGGCGCGTTCTGCACATTGTGTCTGGCCTCGGCCGTCATCTCCATGGTGATGATCCCGCCCGCCATGGACGAGGTGCTGGCGAGCCTGCAGTATCTGCGGCGGGTGCACGATCGCGGCGAGTCGGTGTGGCGGGCGTTCTGGGGGCTGGCGCAGCGAGAGCAGGAGGCGGCGTCATGATTCCCCAGTTCGGCGTCGCCGCCCTCGGCATCTGGCTGATGAGTTCGCCGGCCGTCCTCGACTACGGCGCACCGGCGGCGACCAGCGACCGCATCGCGGGGCCGGTGCTCGCGGCGATCGGCTATCTGGCCGCCTACGACATTCTGCGGGGGATGCGCTGGCTCAATCTGCTCACCGCGGGTTGGCTGCTGCTGGCTCCCTGGATCCTCGACTTCCCTTCCGCGGCAACGGTGAACAGTCTGGTCGTCGGAGTGCTCACACTGGTGCTGGTCCCGTTGAGCCGGTCCCCGCGCCAGCGGTTCGGCGGCGGCTGGGCCGGTCTGCTGCGCCGCGATCCGGACGCCACCGATACCGGCTGAACCGCCTCGCGGCCGACCGCACGGCCGCGAGTTCATTCCATCGCTACCTGATGGCTACCCGTCTCCGCCACGATCACCGGGTTCCCCCGTCCGAGGGGAGAAGTTCGTTGCGAGGAGTACGGTGTGGCCGGGATGAGACGGTGGCGACTGGGTGCGGCGGTCGCCGCGGTGGCGGTGCTCGCCACCGCGTGCGGATCCGACGACCGACAGGCGGGTCCGACGGCCGCACCGGGCTGGGAGCGCGACGCCGCGAACAGCTACCACCGGCTGGCCACCTATCCGATCGTCGAGAACCGACCGGACGGGGCGGCGGCCGACGCGGAAACCTCCGCCGAGATCTCCGCGGTCACCGCCGACGGCAAGACCCTGATCTACACCGACGCGGCCGGTAAGCGCATCGGCTTCGTCGACCTCAGCGATCCGGCCGCTCCCAAGGGCACCGGTTCGGTCTCGCTGGAGCAGTTGGGCCACGCCGACGACCAGCCCACCTCGGTGGCGGTCGCCGGTGATTACGTGCTGGTCGTGGTGGACAGCAGCGGCGGCGACTTCACCGCGCCGTCCGGGCGCGTGGACGTGGTGCGCATCAGCGACCGCACCAAGGTGCACAGCATCGACCTGGGCGGACAGCCCGATTCGATCGCGGTCAGCGAGGACGGCACCCGCGCTGCCATCGCCATGGAGAACCAGCGCGACGAGGAATTCACGCCGCCGGGCGGCGAGAAGGGCGATCTGCCGCAGCCGCCGACCGGCTTCGTGCAGCTGCTGAACCTGACCGGCGCGCCGCAGCAGTGGGCGGCCACCCCGGTGCGCATCGACGAATCCGCCGCCCGCGCGGCGGGCTTGGCCGCGCCCGAGGATCTCGAGCCGGAGTACGTGAGCTTCAACGCGCGCGGCGAGGTGGCCGTCACCCTCCAGGAGAACAACGGCATCGCGATCATCGACGCCGCCGCCGGCACCGTGCGGAAGGTGTTCTCCGCCGGGCGGGTATCGGCCGAGGGCATCGACACCGAGAAGGACGGCCGGATCGACCCGAGCGGCTCGCTGAAAGACGTCCCGCGCGAACCGGATTCGATCGCATGGATCGGCGACGACCACGTGGTGACGGCCAACGAGGGCGACTGGAAGGGCGGCTCGCGCGGCTGGACCGTCTTCGACGCCGCCTCCGGGGCGGTGGTCTGGGACGCCGGTAACTCGTTCGAGCGGCTGGCGGTGCGCGTCGGCCTCCACAACGACGATCGCGCCGGAAAGAAGGGCACCGAACCCGAGGGCATCGCGGTCACCGAACTGAACGGTGTCCCGGTGGTGCTGATCGGTTCGGAGCGTAGCAATTTCGTCGCGGTGTACGACGTCTCGAATCCGGCCGAGCCGGTGTTCCGGCAGGTGTTGGCGACCGGTGTCGGTCCCGAGGGCATCGTCCCGATTCCGAACCGGAATCTGCTGGCCGTCTCCTCCGAGGTGGACGACGCGAAGGCCGGGGTACGCGGCACCGTCAGCCTGTTCGGCTACGGCTCCGACTACGCCGACGGCGGCACGCCCGAGTTCCCGTCGATCGTGTCGGCCGATGCCGACGGCACGCCGATCGGCTGGGGTGCGCTCGGCGCGCTGAGCCCCGACCCGGCCGCCGCCGACCGGCTGTTCACCGCCACCGACAACGCGTACGGCCCGGCCCGCATCCTCGGCCTGGACGTCTCGGTCGTCCCGGCCGTGATCGACGCCGACATCGCCGTCACCGACAACGGCACACCGGCGGAACTGGATATCGAGGGTCTGGCGGCCCGCGCCGACGGCGGCTTCTACCTGGCCGTCGAGGGCGAGGACGGCCCCGGCAACCAGGTGCTGCGGGTGGCGGCCGACGGTGCGATCGAACAGCGGATCCAGTTGCCCGCCGAGATCGCGGCCGGGCTCGGCAAGCAGGGCCTGGAGGGCATCGCGGTGCAGGGCTCCGGCGCGGACGAGACCGTGTGGGTGGTGCTGCAGCGCGAGCTGAAGTCCGATCCGGAGGGGGTGGCCCGCATCGGCAAGTACCGGCCCGAAACCGGCGAATGGCAGTGGTACGGCTACCGATTGGACGGCACCGACACCAAGGGCGACTGGATCGGCCTGTCCGAGATCGCGGTCGACGGCGATGCCCTGCTGCTGTTGGAGCGCGACAAGCTCAGTGGCCCGAACGCGGCGCTCAAAACGGTCACCCGGGTCGCCATCCCGACCGAGGCGGGTGTGACCGGCACCGCCCAGCCGACCGTGCTGGACAAGACGACCGCCCACGACCTGCTCCCCGACCTGCGCGCCACCAACGGCTGGGTGCAGGAGAAGGTCGAGGGGATGGCCGTCGCGGGCAATGGCGAACTCTACGTCGTCACCGACAACGACGGCCTGGACGACGCCACCGGCGAAACCGTGCTGCTGCGCCTGGGCACGCCGGGCTGATCCCGGAACCGGTCGGAATCCCTTCCGGCTGCTCAGGATCCGGTCCAGCGGTAGCGGCGTTCCGGGCGGCCCGTGCCGCCGTAGCGGAGTCGGACCTCCGCGCGGCCGGTGTCCACGAAGTACTCCAGGTAGCGCCGGGCGCTGACGCGTGAGAGCGCGGCGGCGTCGGCGCATTCCTGGGCGGAGAGATCGGTGTCGGCGGCGCGCAGGACGCGGGCGACCAGGTCGGCGGTATGCGCGGTCAAGCCCTTGGGCAGGGCGATGGTGCCGCTCGGGCGGGCGCCGAAGACCTGGTCGATATCGGCCTGGGCGGCGCGGTCGAGTCCGCTGAGTTTGGTGTGCAGGGCGGCGAAGTGGCGGAGCTGGTCGTGCAGCGCGCCGTAGGTGAACGGCTTGATCAGATAGTGCAGGACGCCGCCGCGCACCGCCGCGCGAATGGTGTCCACGTGGTCGGCGGCGCTGACCACGATGACATCCGCCTCGGCGGTCTCCCGGATACCGCGCAGCACCGACAGGCCGTCGATATCGGGCAGGTAGATGTCGAGCAGCACCAGATCGGGACGCAGCTCACCGATCATGCGCAGTGCCTCGCCGCCGCTGTGCGCCACCCCGGCGACCTCGAAACCCGCTGTGCGGGAAACGTATCCGCTGTGCACCCGGGCGACCATGAAGTCGTCGTCGACGACCAGCACCCGAATCATTTCGACACCACCGGGGTGAGCGGGAGGGTGGCGGTGAAGACCGCGCCCTCGGCGTTGTGCACCGACACCGAGCCACCGCGCCGCACGCAGGTCTGCCGGGTGATGGCCAGTCCGAGCCCCCGAGCGCCGCCGCGCTCGGCGGCCTTGGTGGTGAAGCCGTGCCGGAAGACCTCCTCGGCGATCTCGGGTGCGACACCGGGACCGGAGTCGCGCACCACCACCCGCACCGCCCCGTCCACCCGGCGCAGATCGACCTCGATCCAGCCCGGACCGCGCAGCGCGTCCAGCGCGTTGTCCACCAGATTGCCCAGCACGGTCACCAGATCGGCGGAGAGCGCGTCATCCACCTCGGGCAGCGCGGTGCTGGGCGACAACCGCAGTCCCACACCGTGTTCGGCGGCGGGACTGGCCTTGGCGATGAGCAGCGCCGCCACCGCCGCGTCGCCGATCCGCTCGGTCACCTCGGCCTGCCACTGATCGCGTCCCGCGCTCACCACCTCGACATAGCGGCGCACCTCGTCGTATTCGCCGAGTTCGATGAGTCCGGCGATGGTGTGCAGGCGATTGCTGAACTCGTGCGCCTGGGCGCGCAGCATATCGGTGGTATTGCGGTTCTCGGTCAGTTCGTCGCGCAGCCGCATGAGTTCGGTGCGGTCGCGCAGGGTGATCACCGCGCCGAGGGTGCGCTGATCCCAGCGGATCGGGGTGCGGTTCATGATCAGCACCTTGCCGCGGCGCAGTCCGACCAGATCGGTGCCCGCCGCCCGGCCGGTGAAGACGTCCAGAATCCGATCGTTGAGCCCCAAGGCGTGCACGCTCGCCCCCACCACGTCGCCGAGCGACAGCAGCGCCTTGGCCTGGTCGTTCACCAGGGTGATGCGCTGCTGCTGATCCAGGCCGACCACGCCCTCGTGGATGCCGTGCAGCATGGCCTCGCGATGCTCGACGAGTCCGGTGATCTCGGCGGGCTCCAGGCCGAGCGTCTGCCGCTTGACCCACCACGTCACCGACAGCGAGCCCGCGATCCCGAGCACGCAGGCCAGCCCCAGCAGTCCGAGCAGGCGCGGGAACGATTCGGTGAGGATGGTCAGGAAGCCCGGAAGTTGTTTGCGCGCGGCGACATAGCCGACGAGTTCATGACTGCCCTGCCCGATCACCGGCACATGCGCCACCACCGCGCCGTCGATATCGCCGACCCAGGCTCGGCCCTCGGTGACCGTCGAATCGGCCAGGGCCAGCGGCTCGCCGATCTCCGCCGGGTCCTGCGAGGTCAGCACCGTGCCGTCGGTTCTGGCGATGACGACCACATCCGCACCGGACGCCACCTGCGCCACGGTCGCGAAGGGCGCCAGCCGCAGATGCTGTTTCGGATCGGCGAGCAGCACGCGCAGGCTGGGATTGGCGGCGACGTCCTCGGCGATGCCGAGCATGCGCCGCGACTCGGTGGCCCGGAAGGTCTCCCCGACCTGCGCGACCACCACCGCCGCGACCGCGGCGAGCAGGACCACCACGATCGTCAGTTGCAGGGCCAGCAGCCGTCGTGCCAGCGAGCCCTTCTTGCCCACGTGTTCTCGTACCTCCCGGCCTCATCGCCCGTCGCCAGTCTCACCGCCCGACGGTCCCAACCGGACCGTTTTCGCCGCGAACACTATGAACAAAACGAACATTTCTGACGCAAGGCAGACAGCGCGCAGTGGCCCTGCTCACAATTCGACCCTGTTCGATGGTGAGAGATGAGGGATCGACAGTGCGAAAATCCACAATGCTGGCCGGACTGGCGGCCGCTGCCGTCGCGGCCCTGACCCTGACCGCGTGCGGCAGCACCGCGGCCGGAGGCGAGACGTTGAGCGGCGTCCGGATCATGGTGCCCAACTCCCCCGGCGGCGGCTACGACATCACCGCGCGCACCTCCGCGAAGGCCATGGAGGACGCGGGGATCGCGCGCTCGGTGGAGGTGTTCAACCTGCCCGGCGCGGGCGGCACCGTCGGTCTGGGCCGTCTGGTCGGCGAGGACGGCAACGGCAAACTGGTCATGCAGATGGGCCTGGGCGTGGTCGGCAGCGTCTACACCAACAATTCGCCCTCCACGCTGACCGACACCACGCCGATCGCGAAGCTGATCGAGGAACCCGACATCCTGGTGGTGTCGAAGAATTCCAAGTACACCAGCATCGACCAGCTCGTCGCGGACTGGAAGGCGAATCCGGGCGCGGTGCCGGTGGGCGGCGGCTCCTCCCCCGGCGGTCCGGACCACCTCGCACCCATGCTGGTGGCGAAAGCCGTTGGCATCGAACCGAAGTCGGTCAACTACATCCCCTTCGACGGTGGCGGTGAACTGCTGGCCTCGGTCCTGGGCGACAAGATCGCGTTCGGCGTCTCCGGGGTGGGCGAGTACCTCGACCAGATCCAGGCCGGTGAGTTGCGGGTGCTCGCCGTGACCGGACCCGAGCGCATCGCCGACGTGGACGCGCCCACCCTGAAGGAGGCGGGCATCGACGTCGAGTTCACCAACTGGCGCGGGGTGGTCGCACCGCCGGGCATCAGCGACGCCGACCGCACCGCACTCATCGACGCCTACACCCGCATGCACGATTCGCCGCAGTGGCGCGACGCGCTCGCCGCCAACGGCTGGGACGACGCCTTCGTCACCGGCACCGAGTTCGGCACGTTCATCCAGCGGCAGACCGACCAGGTCGGCTCGGTGCTGAAGGATCTGGGACTGGCATGACCGAGCGACCCGGGCGCACCTCGACGCTGGCCTGGTGGCGTGAGCGGTCCGAACTCGGGGTGTCCGCCCTGCTGGCCGGGGCGGGTGCGCTGGTGATCGTGGACGCGCTGACCATGTCGGCCGACTTCACCCAGCGCGGCCCGGTCGGGCCGCGCGCGGTGCCGGTGGTCGTCGGCCTGCTGCTGATCGTGGTCGCGGTGGTGCTCGCCGTGGATGTGCTGCGTGGCGGGCGCGGCCCGGCCGAGGCCGGTGAGGACATCGATCTGTCCACACCCGTGGAGTGGCGGACGGTACTGCTGCTCATCGGGGTGTTCGTCGCCAACATCATGCTCATCGACGTGGTCGGTTTCCCGATTTCGGGCGGGCTGCTGTTCTGGGGTGCGGCATACGCGCTCGGCAGCCGGCACTACGTGCGCGATCCCGTGATCGCGATAGCGCTGTCGCTGCTCACCTATATCGCATTCGTCCGGCTGCTCGGGGTCATGTTGCCGGGCGGCCCACTGGAGGGGCTGATCTGACGTGGATGTACTCGGGGATCTACTCGCGGGGTTCGGCACGGCGCTGACCCCCACCCATCTACTGCTCGCGGCCGTCGGGGTGCTGCTGGGCACCGCCATCGGCGTGCTGCCCGGCATCGGGCCCGCCATGGCGGTGGCGCTGCTGCTGCCGATCACCTACAGCATCGAGCCGACCGGCGCGTTCATCATGTTCGCCGGTATCTATTACGGCGGCATGTTCGGTGGGTCGACCACCTCCATCCTGCTGAACACGCCCGGCGAGACCGCCTCGGTGGTCACCGCCATCGAGGGGCATCCGATGGCCCGCGGCGGGCGCGGCGCGCAGGCGTTGGCGACGGCGGCGATCGGCAACTTCATCGGCGCGCTGTGCGGCACGCTGCTGCTGGTGCTGCTGGCTCCGGCGGTGGCGAAGGTGGCGGTGAATATCGGTGCGCCCGACTACTTCGCGGTCATGCTGCTGGCGTTCATCGCCGTCACCTCGGTGCTCGGCAGTTCGCGGGTACGCGGATTCGCTTCGCTGGGAATCGGTTTGGCGATCGGACTGATCGGGCTGGACCCGATGACCGGTCAGCAGCGGCTCACCTTCGGCTCCCTGCACCTGGCCGACGGCATCGACGTGATCGTGGTGGCGGTCGGACTCTTCGCGGTCGGCGAGGCGCTCTGGGTGGCCGCGCATCTGCGCCGACAACCGGCCACGGCCGTACCCGTCGGTCGAGTGCTGTTGAGCAAGAGCGACTTCCAGCGATCCTGGAAGCCGTGGCTGCGCGGTCCGCTCATCGGCTATCCGTTCGGCGCGGTACCGGCGGGCGGCGCGGAGATCCCGACCTTCCTGTCCTACGCGACCGAGCGGAAGCTGTCCAAGCATCCCGAGGAGTTCGGCAAGGGCGCGATCGAGGGTGTCGCCGGACCGGAGTCCACCGCCAGCGCGTCGGCGGCGGGCACGCTGACCACCATGCTCACCCTCGGCCTGCCGACCACGGCGACGGCGGCGGTCATGCTGGCGGCCTTCCAGCAGTACGGGATTCAGCCGGGGCCGCTGCTGTTCCAGCGGGAGTCGGAGTTGGTGTGGACGCTCATCGCCAGCCTGTTCATCGGCACCGTGCTGCTGCTGGCGCTGAATCTGCCGCTGGCGCCGCTGTGGGCGAAACTGCTGCTCATCCCGCGCCCGTACCTGTACGCGGGCATCCTGTTCTTCGCCAGCGTCGGCGCGTACGCGGTGAGCGGCGACACCACCGACCTGATCCTGCTGCTGCTGATCGGCATGCTCGGATTCCTGATGCGGCGCTACGGAATTCCGTTGCTGCCCGCCATTATCGGAGCCATTCTGGGGCCGAACGCCGAGCAGCAGATGCGCCGCGCGCTGCAGATCAGCGACGGTGCGCTGAGCGGCCTGGTCAACACCTGGTTCTCGGTCACCGTCTACGCCGTGATCGCCGCCATCCTGGCCTGGCCGCTGGTCGCCCGACTGCTGCGGGCGCGCCGCGACACCTCGGTTGGCGTATCGTAGAGACACCATTCGAACCCACGACGGCCGCCGATGCGCCGCGAGCATCGTTGCCATGAATCTCGTTCTGTCCCCGGGGAAGGCTCTTCCCGCCATCCGATGACGGCCGCCCGGCTGCGCACCCGCCGCGAACTGCGCACCCAACGCCGCCCCCGCGCACACGGCTGCTGGAACCACCTCATCGCCGCCCCGCTGTGGCCGAAGCACGGCGTGAACCTCGGCACCCTGCTGCGCACCTGCGACGCCACCGGCGCCTGCCTCGCCGTCCCCCGCCTCCCCTGGGTCCCCGAGGCCCTGGAACGCGGCAACACCCTGCGTCACCGCCAGTGCGTGCACTGGGTATCCGGCCGCGCCGACCGCTGGCTCGACCGCCAACGCACCGGCGGCGCAACCATTCTCGGCGTGGAACTCACCGACGAGTCCATCCGCCTCGCCGACCTCACCGCCGCCCGCCGCCGCACCGTCGTGGTTCTCGGCAACGAGGGCTACGGCATCCCACCGGAAGGTCTCGATCACCTGGACACGGCGGTTGAGATCCCCATGGTCGGCACGGGGGCGAGTCTCAATGTGGCGGTGGCGGGTTCGCTGGTGCTCTACAAACTCGCGGGGTTGTGCTGAGCCCGCATCGAGCCTGGTCGCCTGCGTCTTCAAGCGGGCCAGCGGCGGGCGGCCGAACTTCGGTTCGTAGACGATCATGTCCGCGAAGTCGTAGCCGAGTCGTACCGCGAGCCTGCGGATCTCATGCTGATCTCGGAGCCGTGCGGTGCCGGATACGTTGGTCCGGAGATATCCGATCGCCGTCGGTCTGCCGGTCAAGGGTGCGCTACTCAGGCGCCATATCGAGTTCTACCAAGTGCCCGATGATGTGGACGAAGGCGTCGCCAAGAGAATGGAGCGCCAACGGGTCCTCTACCAGCGCGACCATCGCTTCCACTTTCTCGTCAGCGAGCAGTCGCTGTACACGACGGTGGGCAGCGATGAGATCATGAGAGGCCAACTCGACCGGATGGCGTCGATCATCGGCATGCCTCGGATAACGCTCGGAGTGATCCCGGCAACCGCCGAAGCTCTCATCGTGTCAACGAGTTTCGTCATGTTCGACAACCGCATGGTCATGGTCGAAGGAACAGCCGCTGAGTTGACCATCACGCAGCCGAGAGAAGTCTCGATCTACGGCCGCGCATTCGACATGCTGGCGAGCCAGTCGGTGACGGGCGAGCCCGCACGCGCAATTATCCGGAAGGCCCTCGGTATTCGGTCTCGCGCCGACAACCACCCCGACGACTGAACTCGGACTATGAACTGTGGTCCTGACCCGTCCGCAGCTCGGCGTTCGCCTCGTCAAGTACCCGTTTGAACACGTAGGTGAGGATCGGGCGGGCGATCAGTCGGGTCAGCAGTGCCCCGAGTAACGGGAAGCGGAGTTCGACCTGCGTCGACCAAACCACGCGGGTGCCGCCCGGGACCGCGGTGAAGGTGACGCTGCCGCCCTCGTGACGGGCGGGCGGAATCGCGCGGTAGACATGGAATTCGAACGAGTGCGGCGGGTCGTAGGCGGTGATGCGCTCCCAGAACCAGCCGACCGCCCAGCCCAGCACTCGCACCGCGCCGACCCCGTACGGTGCGTCCGCGCCGGGCCGGGCGAGATGCTCGTGCAGCACGAAGCCGACGCGAGTGTAGTTGTGCGCATTGCTCATCCAGTCGAAGACCGCGTGTGGCGGTGCTGCGACGATGCGTTCAACCGTGATCGTTTCCATGAGTTTCCCTCCCGAGAGTGAGTGGTTGCAAGGTCCTGGCCGCGCGCAGTTTCTCCGGATTGCGGACCGCGTAGAGCCTGGTGACGCGGCGGTCGGCGATTTCGAACATGAGGATCGAATCGAGGACGCCCTCCGAGTGGAACAGCACGGCGGGCAGCGCGTTGTAGGTGCCGAATTCGGCTGTCATAGCGGCCATCTGCCTGCGGGCCAGGCCGGAGCAGAAGGCAGCGACACGCTCCGCGCCCGCGATCGGACGCCCCGCGGCGCGCACACGGCCGCCGCCGTCGGAGATCTGGACGACATCCGGTGCCATGAGGTCCAGCAGCGCCGCGATATCGCCGGTCTCGGCGGCACGCAGAAACTGCCCGACTACCTTCGGGGCGGTGTCGTCGAGTTGGAAGCGCTGGCGGCGGGCCTGCACGTGCCGCCGGGCCCGATGGAGGATTTGGCGGACCGTGACATCGGATTTTCCGACCATGTAGGCGATTTCGACCTGGCTGTACCCGAAGACCTCGGCGAGCACGAAGACGGCGCGTTCGGTCGGGCCGAGCGTCTCCAGGATCAGCAGCATGGCCATCGACACCGATTCCGCGAGCACGGTGTCGGCGCTGGCATCCGGGCCGGTGCGGATGGGCTCGGGTAGCCAGCTGCCGATGTAGTCCTCCCGTCGCCGCCGCACCGTACGCAGATGATTGAGCGACTGCCGGGTCACCGTCTGCACCAGGTACCGGCGCGGATGCGCCACCGTGGCGGCGTCGACATCCCGCCAGCGCAGATAGCTGTCCTGCACTACGTCCTCGGCGTCGGCGGCGCTGCCGAGTATCTCGTAGGCGATGGTGAACAGCAGTGGCCGCAGTTCGGCGAATTCCTCGTCCCCGGTCGTCACGATCGCACCCTCCCTTCGTTCGCCAGTCGAACACAGGGACACCGCTCGGCGCGACAGCGTGACGTACCGGCGCTGTGCCCTCGGTCACAAGGAGGGGATGAGAGGGGAGCCGTGATCAGGAGCGGGCCGCGGCGACGAACTCGCGCATGCGGCCGTGGTCCTTCACGCCCCGGCTGGACTCCACGCCGCTGGACACGTCCACTCCCCACGGGCGGGCGACGGCGGCGGCCTCGGCCACATTGTCGGGGGACAGGCCGCCCGCGAGCAGCCACCGGCCGGTCGGCCGGTCGGCGGTCAGGGCGGTGAGGTCCCAGCGTTCGCCGGAACCGGCGACGGGGGAATCGAGCAGCAGCCATTCCTCGCCGTACGCACCGGTGCGCACGTCGGTGTCGGCGGTGAGCGAGGTGGCGCGCAGCAGGCGCAGGTCGGACAGTTCGTCGAAGGCCGCGCGTGGGTACCCGCCATGCAGTTGCAGCGCGTCCACCCCGGCCGCCCGCGCCAGCGCACCCGCCTCCGCCGCGGGGATGCCGTGGACGACGCCGACCGACAGCACCGTCGGCGGCACCTCGCGCAGCAGTCGCCGCACCACCTCGACCGAGACCTGCCGGGGGCTGGCGGTGAAGACGAACCCCACGGCGTCGGCACCGGCGGCGACGGCGGTCGTCACATCGGCCTCGGTACGCAGGCCGCACAGCTTCACGAACATGGGAAAACCCTAGGCGACGCGATGCGGGCGCCGACGCGGCCCGTCCTCCGTAGAGTGTCGACTGTGGACCTGCTGGCGGCGCGGTCGGAGTTCTCGGCCTACGGACTGTCGCACTGGATCGTGCTGGCCGTCTTCGCGGTCGGCGCGGTCGCGGTCGTGCGGATCGGGCGCGCGCACCGAAACGACCGTGCGGCAAAACTTTTCACCCGGACTTTCGGCGCGGCCACACTGCTGTCGTACGGGGTGATCTATGTCGTCGCCCTGATCCCGTTCACCGTCGACCGCTCGATACCGCTGCGGCTGACCGACCTCGCCACCCTCGTCGCCGGGTACGCCCTGTGGTCGCACGCCCGGTGGGCCTACGCGCTGACCTACTACTGGTGTCTCACGCTGAGCACCCAGGCGCTCATCTCCCCGGCGCTGGAGAGCCGCGACTTCCCGTCCGCCGAATTCATCGCCTTCTGGGTCATCCACCTGGCCGTGGTCTGGGCGGCCATCTACCTGACCTGGGGAATCGGCATGCGCCCCGACTGGGGCAGCTACCGTTTCGCGGTGGCCGCCACCCTGATCTGGGTCGCGGTCACCTACGTCGTCAATACGCTCACCGGCGCCAACTACGGCTTCGTCAACGCCAAACCCAGCACCCCGTCACTGCTCGACGTGCTCGGCCCGTGGCCCTGGTACCTGGCCACCGTCGCGGCCATCCTGCTCACGGTGTGGGCCCTGATGACCTGGCCCTGGACCGTGCGGCGGCCGGAGCGGAGCGAGGTCAGCCACCCAGGTCGGTGAGGATGGCCCCGGTGAAATCGTCCAGGTCGCCGGGGTTGCGGGAGGTGATCAGGGTCCAGCCGTTCGCGGAGCGGACCATCGGCTCATCGGTCCACTCGCCGCCCGCATTCCGGATATCGGTGCGCAGGGACGGGTACGAGGTCAGCGACCGCCCGCGAATCAGATCCGCCTCCACCAGCAGCCACGGCCCGTGGCAGATGGCGGCGATCGTCTTGCCCGCCGCGGCGAACGACCGCACCACCTCGACCGCGGGCTCGGTGAGCCGCAGCTTGTCGGCGTTCACGGTACCGCCCGGAATCACCAGGGCCGCATAGTCTTCCACGGCGACCGAATCCAGGCTCGCATCCGGATCGACGGCGATCGCCTGTTCGGTGTCGTGCAGGACGGTCCGCACCGCCTCCTTCTCCGGGGCGGCGTGCACCACCTGCGCACCGCTGTCGCGCAGCCTGCGCACGGGGACGAGCAGCTCGTCGCGTTCGACACCGCGATCCGCCGCCACACCGCAGGTCGCTCGGTCATTGCCGAACCGGCTGGATTGGGTCATTGTTGTGGGTGTGCGGCGCCTGCGCGCGGGACTCGAAGCCGGAACGGTGTGCCTGACGGCCGCCCTCGCCGGGCTTACCGTCATGGTGCCGATCGACCCCCTCGAAGACGCGACTCCGCAGTCGGTGGCCTCGATTGACCTGGCCGTGTTCCAGGTGCCGCGGGCCACCATGGCGGCGGCCTTCGTGACCATTCTCGCGGCGGTGTTCGCCTTGATGATGCGCAGTGCCGTCGCGTGGGCCACCATCACACTGACCGGTATCGCCCTGCTGATCGATCAATTGCTGTGGAGTAGCTCGATCGCGGCGGAGGCAACGCTCACCTATATCGACTCGGCCCTGGCCGGGGTGCTGATGGGCGTGGTCGGCACGCTGGCCTGGCCCCGGAGAGCGACCGCGAGCGGATTCCTGTTCGGCGCCATGGCGGGCATTCTGCTGGGCGATTTCACGCCCGCGCCCGCCCCCGGTGAATCGCCCTCGCCGGTGGACCGGCTGCTGCTGGACGCGCCCTCGGTGGGGCTGTCGACGGTGCTGGTCGTGGCGGCCGGGGTCTGCGCTTTCGAACACCGGCGGCAACCGATGACGGTGCGTCGACTGGTCGATGTGGTGCCGCTGCGGTCGATTCTGGCGGCTGGCATCATCTTTCCCACCATCCTGCTGACCTCGGAGTGGTTCGCGCGCGACGGCCGGGACCTGTCCGTGCTGACCGTCGGCGTGCTGGTCATCGTGGTGGCGGCCACCGTCGCCGCGCTGTTCCTGCCCGGCCGCGACGGTCTGCTGTTGCTGCTCATGGTCGCGTTCGCCGCGGCCGGGAGCACGCCGGTCACGGTGCCGCGTCCCGACTGGGTGGTTCCGCTGTTCGTCGCCGCCATCGGACTGGGTCTGTACGTCGGATACCGCCGCGGGCTGCCGCTGGTGGCGGCGGCGCTCACGGCGGTGCTGGCCGTGGCCTCGGTGCTGGCGGTCGCCGCCGGGGTGCACGGCGAGGTGCCCGCCGTCGTGGGTGGTCTCGCGGTGGCGTTCGTGGGCGGCTACTGCCTCGGCGCGGCGACGCCGCTGTTTCCCACGGTGCCGCCGCTGTGCATCGCCGTGCTGTTCGTGCCGTCGGCGGCGGTCGCGTTGTGGGGCAGGGATTTCGAACGGGTCGCCTATTCGCCGGGCTGGTATCGGCCGACCGAGCCGGTGCGCGCGCTCGCGCCCGGACTGGTCGCGCTGGCGATCACCGCGGGCTGCACGGTCGGCATGCTGCTGGTGTATCGCCTACGGCCGAACACCAAGGAGGCGATCCGTCGCCGCTGGGCCCGGATCCGGGAGACGGCCGTCGCGACCTCCGCACTGCCCGGTGCGGTGGTGGTTCGGCCGAGCCGTCCGGAGCCGCCACCAGCATGACCTACCGGTCGTTACTGTTTCTTGGGAACTCTGGACTTGAAATTTAGGTAAGCCGAACTTTACGATTCGACAGGTGAAGGTTTGGCTCCACCCGCTGCATCGTTCGATTTTCCGCGCGTTCGCCCTGACGCTGCTCGCCGCCGCCATGGTGGCCGTGAGCGCCTGCGGCAGCCCCGCCGGCCGGGACGGGAAGCCGGTGGTGCTGACCACGTTCACCGTGCTCGCCGATATCGCCCGCAATGTGGCCGGAGAGCATCTCACCGTCGAGTCGATCACCAAGGTGGGCGCGGAGATTCACGGCTACGAGCCGACTCCGGGCGATATCCGCACCGCGTCGACCGCCGACCTCATCCTCGACAACGGATTGAATCTGGAAGCGTGGTTCGCGCAGTTCGTCGCGGATCTCGATGTCGAACACGTGGTGGTCACCGAGGGAGTCACGCCCATTCCGATCGGCGAGGACGCCTACGCGGGCAAGCCGAACCCGCACGCGTGGATGTCGCCGCTGAACGTGAAGATCTACGTGGACAACATGATTCGCGCGTTCTCCGAACTCGATCCGGAGCACGCGGCCGACTTCCGGGCCAATGGCGCGGCCTATCAGGCGCAGTTGCAGCAGGTGCACGACGAACTGACCGGCACCCTCGCGGCGCTGCCCACCAACGAGCGCGCCCTGGTGACCTGTGAAGGCGCGTTCTCCTACCTCGCCCGCGACGCCGGACTCACCGAGAAGTACATCTGGCCGGTCAACGCCGAACAGCAGGCGACGCCGCAGCAGATCACCTCGGCCATCGAATTCGTGCGCGCCAACCGGGTTCCGGCGGTGTTCTGCGAGTCGACCGTCTCCGACGCGCCCATGCAGCGTGTCGTCGAGGCCAGCGGTGCGCGTTTCGGCGGCACGCTGTACGTGGATTCGCTGTCCGAGGCCGACGGCCCGGTCCCGACCTACCTGGACCTCATCCGGCACGACGTCCGGACGATCACCACCGCGCTGAGGGGAGCCCAATCATGACTCGCGCGATCGAGACACCGGCCATCGAAATATCCGATGTCGCAGTCCATTACGGTGAGGTGCTGGCGTTGGACGGGGTCGATCTCAGCCTGCGTCCCGGCCGGGTGTGCGGGCTGATCGGGATGAACGGCTCCGGCAAGTCGACACTGTTCAAGGCCATCATGGGCCTGGTGCAGCCGGACCGGGGCACGGTGCGCGTGAACGGCGGCGCGCCCGTGAGCGCGCGCCGCTCCGGCGCCCTCGGCTATGTGCCGCAGAGCGAGGACGTGGACTGGAACTTTCCGCTCTCGGTGCGCGATGTGGTGATGACCGGGCGATACGGCCGGATGGGGTTCACCCGTCGGCCGCGCCGCGCCGACCGCGAGGCGGTCGCGCACGCGCTGGAGCGGGTGGAACTCACCGAGCTGGCCGACCGGCAGATCGGTCAGCTGTCCGGCGGACAGCGCAAGCGTGCCTTCGTGGCGCGCGGAATCGCCCAGGGCGCGACGATTCTGCTGCTGGACGAACCGTTCGCGGGCGTCGACAAGCGGTCCGAGGCCACCATTTCGGCGCTGCTGCGCGAACTGGCCGACGAGGGCGCGACCGTGCTGGTGTCCACCCATGACCTGCACGCGCTGCCCGCGCTGGCGGACGAAGCGGTGCTGCTCATGCGCCGGGTGCTCGCACACGGCGATCCGAGCGAGGTGCTGCGGCCCGAAAAGCTGGCGCTGGCATTCGGTGTGGATGCCACCGACAGCGGTGCACTGGCGCAGGCGAGTTGACCATGACACTCACCGAACTGTTCGCCGATCCGCTGCGCTACGAATTCATGGTGCGCGCCCTGGCCACCACCGTGATCACCGCCGTGGTGTGCGCGACGCTGTCCTGCTGGCTGGTGCTGATCGGCTGGTCGCTCATGGGCGACGCCGTCTCGCACGCGGTGCTGCCGGGCGTGGTGCTGGCCTATATCGTCGGCGCGCCGTTCGCGGTGGGCGCGGTGATCTTCGGTTTCCTCGCGGTCGCCCTGATCGGCGTGGTGCGCGATACCAGCCGGGTGAAGGAGGACGCCGCCATCGGCATCGTCTTCACCACGCTGTTCGCCCTCGGCCTGGTGCTGGTGTCGGTGACCCCCAGCAATACCGACCTCAACCACATCATCTTCGGCAACCTGCTCGGTGTCGGCCGCTCGGAACTGATCCAGATCGCGATCCTCGCCGCCATCGTCATGGCCGCCCTGGTCCTCAAACGCCGCGACTTCACCCTCTACGCCTTCGACCCCACCCACGCCCACGCCCTCGGCCTGCGCCCCCGCCTGCTCGGCGCCGCCCTGCTGGGACTGCTCGCCCTGACGGCGGTCCTCGCCCTGCAAGCGGTCGGCGTCATCCTGGTGGTGGCCATGCTCATCATCCCGGGCGCGACCGCGCATCTGCTCACCGACCGCTTCGGCCACATGCTCCTCATCGCGCCCACCGTCTCGGTGGTGTGCTCGGTCGCCGGTCTCTACATCAGCTACCACGTCGACACCGCGCCCGGCGGCATGGTCGTCGTGGTCCAGGGCATCGCCTTCACCCTGGCCTACCTCTTCGCGCCCACCCGCGGCGTGATCACCCGGACCGTCACGGCCCGCCGCCGCGGCCGAACCCGGGAGGCCACCGAGGTGCCGGTGTGACACCGTGCTCCGAAGCGGTGACCGCCGGTCGCTAGCATCACCGCGATGCGCGAATCCCTGGAACCCCTGCGAGCCCTGCGAGCCGTCCGGCACTACCGGCCCGACCCCGTTCCCCGGGAGTCGGTCGAGCGGATCGTCGAGGCGGCGCGGTGGACGGGGTCGGCGCGGAATCGGCAGCCGTGGCGGTTCGTCGCGGTGACGGATGCGGCGCTGCGGGTGGAGTTGAGTCGGTGCGGGGCCTATGCCGTGCATCTGGCGGCGGCTCCGGTGGTGTTGGTACTGGCGTCGGTGGCGAACGAGTTCTCGGACACGCTGTTCGACATGGGGCGGGTGACGCAGTCGGTCTGTCTGGCCGCGCGGGAGCTGGGGTTGGGGTCGTGTCCGACGACTTTCCATCCGGCGGAGAATGTTTCGCGGGTGGCGGCGCTGCTGGGGCTGCCCGCGGAGTGGCTGCCCCGGCATGCGGTGGCCATGGGGTATCCGGCGGCGATGCCGTCGCCGTCGGCCGTTCCGACCGGTCGCCTGCGCACGGCCGAACTGCTGCGCTGGATGTGAACGCGCGCTACACCTTCGCGCGCTTGGCCGCGCGGTCGCGGATCCGGTTGAGGGTGAGCCGCCACATGGCCGTGGCGACGTCGAACGGGACGCGCGGGGTGACAGCGCGGGTGGACATCTCGAGGCGGGTCCGGCGGAGCAGGGCCGCGGGTGCCTTGTCGGGGTGGCCGGTGTCGAAGGGCGGCTGCGGGTCGTATTCGATGACCAGCTGCGCCATTTCGGCGCGTTCGGTCCCGGCGATCTCGCCCACCAGCCAGAGGCCGAGGTCGATTCCGGCCGAGACCCCGGCGGCGGTGACGATCTTGCCGCTGCGCACCATGCGGTCGTGCGGGCGGGATTCGGCCCCGAAGGCGGCCAGCGCCGGCTGCGCCGACCAGTGCGTGGTGGCGGGATGCCCGCGCAGGATGTCGGCCGCCGCCAGCACCAGCGCACCGCTGCACACCGAGGTGGTCCACCGCGTGTTCGGGTGCACCGCGCGCAGCCATGCGATGAGCTCACCGTTGGCCATGGCCTCGGTGGTCGCCGCCTCCGAGCCCGGAACCAGCACCAGATCGGGTGCGGGTGTCTCGGCGAAGGTGTGGGTGGCCCCCAGGACGAGCACCCCGCTGTCGGAGACGATGGGGCCGACTTCATTGGAGACGAAACGCAATTCGCTGTCGGGCAGGTAGCGCAACACCTCGTAGGGGCCGATGGCGTCCAGCACGGTCATGCCCGGATACAGCACGATGGCGGTCTGAAATGTCATGGGGGCGTTCTCTTTTCAGTTGTGGGCGAAGCGGGCGCGGTATTCGCCGGGCGGTATGCCCAAGTGCCGGTGGAAGATCCGGTAGAGGGTTTCGGGGCTGCCCAGGCCGACGGCGGCGGCGACCCGGGACAGCGGTTGATCGGTGGTCTCCAGCAGTCGCCGGGCCGCGCCGATGCGGACCCGCTCGACGTAGCGGGCGGGGGTGGTGCCGATCTCGTCGGCGAAGACGCGGGAGAAGTGGCGGGTGCTCATGCCCGCCCGCTGTGCCAGGGTGGCCAGGGACAGATCGGCGGTGAGGTTCTCCTCCACCCAGACCTGCAGCTCGCGCAGCGACCTGCGCCGGCAGGGTCCGGCGGCGATCGGCGCGCTGAATTGGCTCTGCCCGCCGGGGCGGTGCAGGTAGACCACCAGCCAGCGGGCCACCTCGCGGGAGAGTTCGGGACCGTGGTCCGCGCCGACGATGGCCAGGGCCAGATCGATGCCCGCGGTGACGCCCGCCGACGTCCACACCGGCCCGTCCCGGACGTAGATGCGGTCGGGTTCGGTGCACACGGCCGGGAACTCGCGGGCCAGCATCTCCCCGCCCGCCCAGTGCGTGGTGGCCTTGCGGCCGTCGAGCAGGCCGCTGCGAGCCAGCAGGAACGCGCCGGAGCACACCGAGCCGACGCGCTCGGCGGAGTTCGCGACGCGTCGAATGCCCGCGATCAGTTCGGCGTCGCGGCTGGCGTTCCAGGCGCTGAGTCCGCCGACCACGAGCACCGTGTCCACCGGTTCGGACCAGGTGTCGAGCGCATGTGCGGCCGTGACCTCGACACCGCTGGCCGAACGCACCGGCCCGGATCGCACCGCGGCGATCTCGACCCGGTACCCCGGACGCGCGCCCATGAGCGCCGCCGAGGAGAACACGTCGGCGGGTCCGGCCAGGTCCAGAAGCTGGAATCCGTCGAAGACAACGAACAGCACCACCCGCATATGCCCAGCCTCGCGTGCGTCGGCCGTGGCGTCAACGACACGACTATGGCAGATCCAGCCATGCGCGGCGGTGAGGGCTACGGGTGGCCCACCGTCGCGGGTGGATCGAGGAGAACGCCGGGGTTGAGAATGCCCGCCGGATCGAGTGCCGCCTTCGTCGCCCGCAGGGCGAGTGCGAACGGTTCGGGTCGCTGCCGGTCGTACCAGGGGCGGTGATCGCGACCGACGGCGTGATGGTGGGTGATGGTCGCGCCCGCACCGGCGAGTGCCTCCGAGACCGCCGCCTTGATGTCGTCCCACTGCGCCACGGTGCTGCCCCACCGGCCCGCCGCGTAGACGCCGAAGTAGGGCGCGGGGCCGTCCGGGTAGACGTGGGTGAAGCGGCAGCTGACCAGGCCGGTGGTGCCGGTCGCCGCGAAGGCGGCGGTGGCGGCGGCCAGCACGGCGGCGCGCAGTTCCTCGAAACGATCCCAGGTGCAGGCGGTTTCGAAGGTCTCCACGATCATGGACTGCGCGGCCAGGGCATCGCGCTGATAGGGCATGCGCAGGAAGGACGAGCGCCATACGTCCGAGGCGCCGGAACTCACCTTCGCCTCGGCGGTGTCGGAGACGCGCACCCCGTCCGGCACCCGCCCGCCGTAATCGGCGCAGATCTCGACGGCCCGCGCCATCGGCGCGTCGACCGGATGGTCGGCGGATTCGAAGCCGAGCACGAGCACCCCGCCCGCGGTGCCGGTTCCGGCATTGAGGAAGGCTTCCACCGGGTCGAGGAGGCGGCAGTTGGCCGGGAACAGGCCCGCCTGCGCGATGACCCGGGTGGCGGTCACGGCGCGCGCGTAGTCGTCGAAGTGCACCGAGGCTCCGGCCCGCCAGCGTGGCCGGTCCTGCAGCCGCATCCACGCCTCGGTGATGACGCCGAGGGTGCCCTCCGAGCCGAGGAACATCCGGTCGGGTGACGGTCCGGCGCCGGAACCGGGCAGGCGGCGCGATTCGCTGATCCCGGCCGGTGTGACGACGCGCAGCGATTCCACCATGTCGTCGATGTGGGTGTACACGGTCGAGTAGTGCCCGCCCGCGCGCGTGGCGAGCCAGCCGCCCAGGGTGGAGAATTCGAAGGACTGCGGGAAGTGGCGCAGCGTCAGCCGGTGGTCGCGCAGACCGGCTTCCAGTGCGGGACCCAGGATTCCGGCCTGAATGCGGGCGGCCCGGCTGGTGCGGTCGATCTCGACGATCCGGTCCAGGCGGCCGAGGTCCAGTGCGACGACACCGGAATAGTCGGCGGCACAGCGTGGTTCGACGCCGCCGACCACGGAGGTGCCGCCGCCGTACGGGATCACCGCGATATCCGCGCCGCCGCACCAGTCGAGAACGGCGGCGACGTCGGATTCACCGCGCGGCCGCAGCACCAGGTCGGGTACATGGTCGATGCGGCCCAGCAGATTTCGCACCACGTCGTGGAACGCCTGACCGTGCCCGTGTGCCACCCGATCCTCGCGATCATCGGAGGCCAAGGGCGCCAGGGATTCCGGGGCGTGTATCCGAGGGGCGGGGATATCGAGCTCGGCGAGTTCGGGCGGTTCGTGCACGCTGAGGTCGGCCCCGGGCAGCAGCGCCGCCACCCGCGTGGTCAGCGCCTCGCGTTCCGCACCGGTCACCGCGTCGGCGCGGGTGCCCCACCCCCACCAGGATCGATCCGCCATGTCCCGCCTTTCGATCGACAGCGAATTGACCCGATAGTAAATTACCCATCGGTCAATTGATAGCTGGATTCACGAAGACGCGGACGCACGGGCTCGCTCCAGGACGCGCAGCGCCGCCACGGCATCGCGCGGGTCGACGGGAACCGGAGCGCCGTCGATGAGCGCGGCCGCCATACCGCGATAGAAGGCGGGATAGTCGCCCGGCTCGCTGACGATCCGGCGCGTATCCCCCTCGGTGCCGAACCAGCCCCCGTGCTCGACATCGACCGTCCCCCAGGGTTTTCCGTCATCGGGTCGACGCCCGTCGCGCAGCGCCTGCTCCTGCGGGTCGAGACCGTAACTGACATAGCCGTTCTCGGAGCCGAGCACCCGGAAGCGCGGACCGAGCTGGGCTGCCACGGCGCTCATCCACAGGTGCGAGCGGACGCCGGAGGCGTGGGTGAGCGCCACGAAGGCATCGTCGTCGGCCTGGACGCCGGGCCGGCGGCTGTCCAGTTCGCAGTACACGTCGGTGACCGGTCCGAACAGGGTGAGCGCCTGGTCGACCAGATGACTGCCCAGGTCGTAGAGAATTCCCGCGCCTTCCTCGGCGCTGCCCAGCTCCCGCCAGCCGCCCTTGGTCACCGGCCGCCACCGCTCGAACCGGGATTCGAAGCGCCGCACCTCCCCCAGCCGACCGTCGCCGATCAGCGCCGCGATGGTGCGGAAGTCGCTGTCCCACCGCCGATTCTGGAACACCGACAGCGCCAGCCCGGCCCGCTCGGCGGCCGCCACCACCTGTTCGCCCTCCGCCGCCGTGAGCGTGAACGGCTTGTCGACCACCACCGGCAGCCCCGCCTCCAGCGCCCACACGGCCAGCGGGGCGTGGGTGCGATTGGGCGTCGCGATGACCACCAGATCGATGCCCGCCGGATCGGCGAACAGCTCCTCGACCGCCGCCAGCACCCGCACCCCCGGATGCTCCCGCCGCGCCTGCTCGCCGCGTTCGGCCGACGAGGTGACCACCGCCGCCACCCGCAAGCGCGGATCGGCGGCGATCAGCGACGCATGGAACACCGCACCGGCCAGCCCGTAACCGATCACCGCCACACCGAGTTCACGCACCTGATGCCCTTTCCGCCGACAACCTCACGTCCACGCCACCGTAACCGGCCCGCCGCACCCCGATGGGCCGTAGGCCAGCGTGCGGGCGCGGCCGTTCCGCTAGTCCTTCGGTTGCTTTGTCGCACCGCGCTTTTCGGCGGCCGTCTCCAGGTAGGCGCTGAGTTCGCTCTGCAACACCCGGTCCAGTGCCTGGGCCAGGGTGTTCTGCACCGCCGTCACACCCAGCTCCCGCAGGTGATTGAGCATCTTGGTGGTGGCGGCGACCTCGGCATCGCTGTCGGGCAGCCAGCCGGCACCGTGCTCGGCGACGATGTGGTCCTTGGCCGCGGTGACCATGAGCCGGGCGATGTCGTCCACGCGACGACCGACGGCGGCATAGACGTCGATCAGGGACTCGAGCCCGAATCCGTAGCCGTGCAGCGCCCCGAAGGTCTCCAGCAGTTCCGGCTGAGTGAATTCGACCGTCTCGGCGTGCAGCCGGATCAGTCCCAGCTCGGCCAGCCGTTCCAACTCGTCGCCGGTCACCGGGGCTCCGTCGACACCCCCCAGGAAGGTGTCCACGAGCTCACGCGGCACCTCCAGTGGTGCGGCGCTGCTGCCCCAGGTGGCGGTGACCGCCTGTTGCAGGCCGAGCACCTCGGTGAGGTCCTTGCCGGTCTCCCAGCTGGTGATGAAGTCGGCGATGTGCGCGGTGGTGAACCCGCGCTGCAGCAGGGCGTCGATGATGCGCAGCCGGGCGAGGTGCGAATCGTCGTAGATGAGTGCGCGGCCGCTGCGCCGGGTGGGTGTGGCGAGCAGGCCGCGCTCCTGATAGGCGCGCACATTGCGGGCGGTGGTTCCGGCGGCCCGCGCGAGATCGTCGATGCGGTATTCCGCCATCCTCGTCTCGCCCTCCCTGTGTCGCGGTTCGCCCGGACGCGTCGCCCGTGCGCCGGTCGGCGGCACGGGCGTCACGCTCGGAGACGACATTAGCCGAGGGAGACGGCGATTCCACGGTCGGCACTCGCGGGTGCCGCATCGCGCGGGGTGAGTACGTAGTCGTCGAGTTCCACCCGGGCCAGCTGGCGTACGAACTGGGTGCCGAAGCCCGGGTACATGGTGGCGTTGAAGCCGTCTTCGGTGAGGTACCAGCTGCGGCAGCCGGAGTTCCAGGTGGTGGCCGACAGCCTGCGCTGGATGCGCGCGTTGTAGCGGTCCTGCCGATCGCGACGCACCTCGAGCATGCGCAGATCACGGTCCAGCAGCATGCCGATGGCGTCGGTGAGGTATTCGATCTGCGCCTCCATGTACACCAGCGCCGAGTTGTGGCCGGGTCCGGAGTTCGGGCCGAAGGTGAGGAACAGGTTCGGATAGCCCGCCACCGCGACGCTCTTGAACGCGTATGCGCCCCTGCTCCATTCGTCGCCCAGCACCCGTCCGTCGCGTCCGGTGACCGGAATGGGAGCCCCGGCCTTGGACACGTCGAAGCCGGTGGCGAACACGATGCAGTCGAACCGGTGCTCGATGCCCTCGGCGGTGCGGATGCCGTGCTCGCTGAGCCGCGCGATCGGCCAGGTGATGAGCTTGCAGTTCTCCCGTTGCAGTGCCGGGTAGTAGTCGTTGCTGATCAGCAGGCGCTTGCAGCCCGCCCGGAAGTCCGGGGTGAGCTGACGGCGCAGCCACGGGTCGCGTACCTGACCGCGCAGATGCAGCCGCGCGACCGATTCCACCACCCGGGTCAGCGGCGAATTCCACACCACCCCCAGCGCCACCGACTCGTGGCCCCAGAACCAGGCGTCGCGCGCGAGCTTCTGGGTGATGGGCGCCTGCCGGTACAGCGCTCGGGTGGCACCGCTGGTGCGCCGGTTGGCCCGGGGCAGCACCCAGCCCGGCGTGCGCTGGAAGACCTTCACCGCCGCCGCCCGGTCCACGAGTTCGGGAATGATCTGCACGGCGCTGGCGCCGGTGCCGACAACGCCGACCTTCTTACCGGTGAAGTCGTAGTCGTGATCCCAGCGGGCACTGTGGATCTTGTGGCCCGCGTAGTCCTCGATGCCGGGGATGTTCGGGAAGCTGGCATTGGACAGCGGTCCGGAGGCGATGACCACGCTGCGCGCCTTCACCTGTCGGCGGCCGCCCGCGAAGGCGATGTCCCAGAGCCCGCTCACCTCGTCGAACACCAGACCGCTCACGGTGTGGTCGAAGCGAATATGGGGGTGGATGCCGAACTCGTCCACCA
Organism: Nocardia sp. CC213A; assembly: GCF_030766805.1. Lineage (NCBI taxonomy): Bacteria > Bacillati > Actinomycetota > Actinomycetes > Mycobacteriales > Nocardiaceae > Nocardia > Nocardia sp. CC213A. The sequence goes on along the minus strand of NZ_JASFXA010000019.1, from coordinate 135,683 downwards.
TGGATTCGATGTAGGCGAGGATCTCCGCACTGCCGGAGTAGGTGTGCGACCAGTCCGGATTGGGTGCGAAGGCGTACGAGTACAGCCGCGACGGGATGTCGCAGGCCGCGCCGGGATAGGTGTTGTCCCGCCAGGTGCCGCCCACCCGGGTGTCCCGCTCGAACAGTTCGAAGTCGGTGATCCCCTTCTGCCGCAGGCGGATCGCGGTGCCGATGCCCGCGAAGCCCGCGCCGATGATCGCCACGTCCAGTGGCTGGCCCGTGCTCATGCGACCGGCTCGTAGGTGAGTTCGGAGGACCAGGTCGGCCGCGGCCCGAGGAAGCGGTCCGGGATGCGCGCGGTCAGCTTGACCATGGCGTCGGCGAACAGGTGATACGGGTGATCGCGGTTGATCACCCAGCCGCTGTGCATCTTGACGATGCGGTACATGGGCACGCGATTGGCGATCGGGGTGCGCTCGCCGACGGCCTTGAATCGCCGCATGGCCGCGTACAGCTTCTCCTCGTCCACCCCCATGGCGACGATATTGTCGCGCATCTTGTTCAGCAGCGGCACATAGCTGAGCACGCCGACGAGGAACGAGGGTTTCGCCCAGCCGCCGACCAGATCGATGGCGAGTTTGCGGGCGGTGGCGTGACCGAGCAGCTCCATCACCGCGTAATCGGTGGCCAGATGCCGTGATTCGTCGGCGTTGATCTTCTTGAAGACCTCCTGCGCGACCGGGTCGGTGATCTCGTCGGTGACGAACTTGATCAGCGCGCCGTCCAGCGCCACCTCGAGCATGGGGATGACGGTGCCCAGGAACGACAGCGACATATCGTCGGCGTGCGAGTCCAGGAACTCGATCACCAGCTTGACATTGATGTTCGGCTCGGGGATCTCGTCGCCGTCGAGCATGCCCCAGCGGCGCATGAGCGCGAGTTCGGCATTGGCGTGCCGCTGCTCCTCGGCATGGAAGTACTGGTAGATCTGCTTCAGCGTCTCGGTCGGGGCCTTCTTGGCCATGGCCGCGAAACCGCGCGCCCCGACGTTCTCGATCCACATGAGATCGGCCATGAAGGGTTTCAGCTTGGCGTGCAGTTCGGGCTCGATGAGCTCGGCTCCCGGTGCGTCCCAGTCGATGTCGGCGAGCGCCCACTGCCGGGACTTGATCTTGGCCAACATGGCCTCGAAGTCGAAGGACATATCAGACTCCTGTCTGTTCCAGCGGTGCGGCCTGGGTCGAATCGTCCTGCGGGAGAATTCGATTCAGCACACCGAGGGCATGGGTGTAGAGGGCGGGGAAGGACCGCTTGAGCAGCCAGACGGCGTGGGCGTCCAGCTGCGGCAGCACATAGAGGCGGCCGCGGTCGTTGGCGTCGAGGGCGGTGCGGGCGACCCGTTCGGGAGCGAAGCCGGTTCGGCGCATGAGTTCGTCGGCCAGCCGGGCCGAGGGTGCGCCGATGCGGCCGTCGCGCACCACATTCGTCTTGACGAAGGTGGGGCACAGCACCGTCACCGCCACGCCGGTGCCGGACAGTTCCGCGGCGAGGGTCTCCGACAGCGACATCACCCCGGCCTTGGAGACGTTGTAGGCGGCCATCCCCGGGGCCGCCGCGAATCCGGCGGCGGAGGCGACATTGACGATGCCACCGCGACCGGCCGCACGCAGCCGCGGCGCGAAGATCTCACAGCCGTGCACGACACCCCACAGATTGATGCCGAGCGCCCACTCCCAGTCGGCGAAACCGATATCGCCCACCGGCTTTCCGCCGATGCCGACCCCGGCGTTGTTGATCACCAGGGTCGGTGCGCCGCCGAAGATGAGCTCGCTGTGCAATGCCAGGCTCTCCACGTCCTTGCGGCGGGAGACATCGCAGAAGATCGCGTGGGCGGGTCGGCCGTGCGTGCGCTCGATCAACCGCACCGTGTCGTCGGCGCGATCTTTGTCGATGTCCGCGCACACCACGTCGCCGCCGCGCGCGGCGACCTCGAGGGCGAAGGCCCGGCCGATGCCGCTGCCCGCGCCGGTGACCACGGCACGCGCACCGTGTGATCGTCGACTGCCGAGTACCGGCAGCACCGCGTCGAGAATCAACATGTCAGCCCACTTTCGTCCGGTCGGCGGCCGCCGCGGCGAGTGCGTCCGCGACGAAGCCCCGCGTGCGCCGAAGCGCCTGCGCCGCTTCGGGAACCAGCAGCGGCAGGGCCTGGAATACATGGATGCGACCGGGCCAGAGTTCCAGATCGCAGCGCACCCCGGCCGCGACGGCCATATCGCGCAGGTGCCGGGCGTCGTCGGCGAGCATCTCCCCCGCACTGGCCTGCACCAGCAGCGGCGGAAGTGCCGCACCGCGCGGCACGGTGAGGCGCAGCCGCGGCGAATCCGGATGCTGCCCTTCGGTGTAGAGCTCGATGAGCCGGCGACCGGTGCGCGCCGGGGCCATCGGGTCGGGAACTTCGCGGTCGCGCCGCTCGGCCATGGTCAGGGTGAGGTCCATGAGCGGCGAGTACATGAACGCGCCCGCCGGTTGCGGCCGATCCCCCGCCGCGTTCTGCAACAGCAGGTCCAGGGTCAGATGTCCGCCCGCGGAATCGCCGCCGATCACCAGGTCCTCGGGACGGTGCCCCTGGTCGAGCAGCCAGCGGTATCCGGCCGCCACATCTTCGGCCGCCGCTGGGAAGCGGTGTTCGGGGGCGAGCCGGTAGTCGATCAGGAAGACCGGCAGTCCAGTGAGTTTCGACAGCCGCGACGCCAGTCCGCGATGGGTGCGCGCCGAGCACACCACGTAGCCGCTACCGTGGATGTAGTAGATCGCCCGCGGCCCGTGCGCGACTCCGGCCGCGCGCACCCACTCGCCGCGCAGCGCGCCGGAGCGGACCGGGGTGACCCGCGTCCCCGGCAGGGGCGGCCCGAAGGCGGCCATCACGCCGGCGATCAGCCCGCGGCCCAGTTCGATGCCCACGCGATTGCGCGGCAGCAGTCCATTGACCCGGCGTAATCCGACCACCGACGCCGTCGCCGCGAGCCGCGCTTGTCGCGAGGCCGAGGCGGGTATCGCCGCCGATGCGCAGGTCGCCGTTGACCTTGCTCTCGTCATAGCAAGAGAATCATCCCTGAATGTGCCATTTGTCAATGGCACATTTTGTACTGAGGACAGAAAAGGGGCTCCGACCGGCGCGGCCGCGTAACGATCCGAGGAACAAATGGGTACGGCGGACTGATCGGATACGGAACGGGGAATCAAGAGACGCACAGGATTTCCGCGAACGGCCCGAGGAGGACGACATGGGCGAGCCGGTATGCGTCGATTGCTGGCGCCGGGACAACCTGACCTTCGCGCAGCGGCTGGACCCCGCCTTCGTCACCCCCGGCCCGGCGCACCGCTGCGCCACGCACCGGGCGTTCCTCGAGGATCTGCACAAGGGCCCCGAGCACACCCCGCGCGCCGCGTAGCCTGGAGATATCTCCAGGTCGGGCCGCATAGGGGAATGATCATGGCCAAAATGACCATCGACGAACTGCTCGATGTTTTCAAAGGTATGACGCTGCTGGAGCTTTCGGCCTTCCTCAAGGCGTTCGAGGACGAATTCGGGGTGACCGCCGCCGTGCCCACGGCTGCCGCCGTCACCGCCGAGGCGGCCCCGACCGCCGAGGCGGCCGATGAGCGGACCGAATTCGATCTGGTCCTGGAATCCTTCGGCGACAAGAAGATTCAGGTCATCAAGGCGATGCGGGAGGTCATCCCGGGCCTCGGCCTCAAGGAGGCCAAGGATCTGGTCGAGTCCGCCCCGGCGCGAATCCTGGAACAGGTGGACCAAACCGCCGCCGAGACCGCCAAACTCAAACTCGAAGCCGCCGGAGCTCGTGTCGCCCTGAAGTAATTCGACACACCCGGAAGCCCGGCTGCGGCCGGGAACGCCGTCCATGTGTCAAAGTCGGAGCCGTACTCCTCCAGGCCGGACGACCACAACGGGAGCAACGGCATGAGCGACAACGGTAAACCCAGTGTTCTCGGGCGCGTCTCGCCCACGCAGTGGGTGGCACTCGGCGTGACCGCGTTGGCGGTTCTGTTCGTCGTGCAGAATCGCACCAAGGTGTCGATCGAGCTGCTGTTCATCACCATTCGTTCGCCCATGTGGCTGGTTCTACTGGCCATGTTCGCGCTCGGCTGGGTGGCGGGAGTACTGACGCGTCGGCGCAAGCGGGGCTGATTCGTCGAGTTGTACCGATTAGAGCTCGGCGGCAAGGAGATCGAGGGCGGCCACGGCCGCGCGCGCGCTCTCCTCGGCGGCGGGTAGCAACGGAAGCCGGACCGAGGCCGTGGGGATGCGGCCTCGGTCGGCCAGTACCGCCTTGACGACGGTGGGGTTGGGTTCGGCGAACAGGGCCGCTGACACACCGGCCAGGGCGTTGCTCAGATGTCGGGCCTTGTCGATGGGGCCGTGCCGCCAGGTGGAGACCAGCGCGGCGAAGGCGTCGGTGGCCACGGTGGCCGAGGCCAGAATCGCACCCGACGCACCCAGGGCGAGCAGGGGTGCGGCGAAGAGGTCGTCGCCCGCCAGCACCGCGAAATCGGCTGGGCGGGTGCGCATCAGGTCGACAGTGGTCTCGTCGACCGCGCCGACGGCATGTTTGACGCCGACGATGTTCGGGATGGCGGCGAGTGCCCGCAGCGTTTCCGGGCCGAGGGTGCGGCCGGTGCGATACGGAATGTTGTAGACCACCAGCGGCACCGGGCTGGTCGCGGCGAGACGCCGGAAATGCGCCAGCACACCCGCCTCGGTGGGGCGGATGTAATAGGGAACGACGGTCAGCGCGGCGGCGACCGCCGAGTCGAGACCCGCCAGCGCGGCCAGTGAGGCGGCGGTGGAGTTGGTGCCCGCGCCGACGATCAGCGGAGCGTCGTGCTCCCGGCACACCCGCGTGCAGATATCGACGACGAGCGCGCGTTCGGGCTCCGTGAGGGTCGCGGCCTCCGCCGTGGTGCCGAGTGCGACGAGACCGGTCGCGCCCTGCTCGAGGGCGGAATGCGCCAGCCCGGCCAGGGCGTCGGCGGCAATGGTGTCGTCGGCGGTGAACGGCGTGACCAGGGGCACGAAGAGTCCGGAGAGCGTCATGGCATGAGCCTCCCGCGCGAGGCTCATTAGGTCCAGTTCACGTTTCTTCATGGGAGCGTAAGCTGAACTGATGCTCGATGTGCGCAAACTGCGCCTGCTGCGCGAACTGGCGCGCCGGGAGACCATCGCGGCGGTCGCGGAGGCGTTGAACTTCACTCCGTCCGCCGTCTCCCAGCAGCTGACCGCGCTGGAGCGGGAAGCCGGAGTGCCGCTGCTGGAGCGCACCGGCCGCCGCGTCACCCTCACCGCCGCCGCGCACGGCCTGGTCGAGCACACCGAGACGATTCTGGCGGTACTGGAGCAGGCCACCGCCGAATTGGCCGCGGGCCGTGCGGCATTGACCGGCCGACTGCGAATCGGCGTCTTCCCCACCGCGATTCGCACCATCCTCGCACCCGCCCTGGTCACCCTGAGCACCGCACACCCCGAATTGGAACTGTCGGTCACCGAGCTGGACCCGGCGCTGGCCCCCGGGGCGCTGCGCACCGACACCCTCGACATCGCCCTGGTCCAGGAATACGACTACGTGCCCGTCGCCCCCGACCCGGCCCTCGACACCGAGCCGCTGCTCGAGGAGACCGTCTACCTCGCCGCCCTCTCCCCCGCCCCGCTGCCCACCCACCGCGACACCCCCTGGATCGCGGGCACCCCGGGCACCCTCTGCCACACCATGACCATCCGCACCTGCCAGGCCGCCGGATTCACCCCCCACATCCGCCACCACGCCGACGATTTCGACGCCGTCCTCGCCCTGGTGGCGGCGGGCCAGGGCGTGGCGCTCATCCCCCAACTCGCCCTCCACACCCCACCCGCCGCCATCCACCTCACCCCCCTCGCCACCCGCCGCCGCACCCACATCGCCTACCGGCGCGGAACCGCCCACCACCCCACCATCCACGCGGCCCGCCTCGCGTTGACGCAGGGCGACGACGTGAGCTGATACCCGTCCGCCCGGGCCGGATACGAACCGGCACCGCGGGCATCGCCCGGCCATCAACGCCACCGCTGACACCACGAGAGTTCGTACGCCGCGCTCGATATCCGGACCGGGCGCACGACTACGGCCGCCTGTGGTTCAGGCGGCCCCGCAGATGGCGGTGTCGAAGACGGTTTGGGCGGTGGCGGTGACCTCGGGGTCTTCGGCGCGGAGGTTGGAGATCACGGTGACGGCGCGGCCGGTGGGGGTGACGCCGTTGAACGTGCGGAAGCCGGGAATGGAGCCGCCGTGGCCCCAGACGTCGGTGTCGCACGGGACGGGCTGCTGGGTGAGGCCGAGGCCGTAGGAGAGACCGGGGCGGTTGGTCAGGGGGCGGGGGTTGGTGCGCATGGCGTCGAGTTGAGTTGGGGGGAGCAGGTTTTCGGTGAGAAGTGCGGTGAAGAAGCGGTTCGTGTCCGAGCCGGTGGAGATCATGGCGCCGGCGCTGCCCGCCCAGGAGGGATCGAAGCGGGTCAGGTCCAGGGGTTCGCCGTCGAGCTGTTCGTAGCCGTGCGGGTGGGGAATGCGGATGTCGGTATCACCAGGGGTGGGGAAATACGTGTCGTGCAGGGCCAGCGGGCCGGCGATCCGGCGGGTGATTTCGTCGGCGATGGCGTGCCCGGTCAGCCGTTCGACGAGCATGCCGAGCACGAGGTAGTTGGTATTGCTGTATTCGGCCCGAGCACCCGGGGCGAAGCGCGCGGGCATGGTCATGGCGCGGCGGACCAGGTCCGCGGTGTCGAACCGACGGGTCAGCAGACTGTCCGAATCATCTTGCAGTTCCGGCAATCCGAGGTACTCGGGCAGACCGCTGGTGTGCTGCAGGAGGTCGCGCACGGTGATGCGGTCGCCGTCGATGCCGTCGCCACGCACCACACCGGGCAGATAGCGTTCGACGGGGCTGTCGAGCTCCACCGAGCCCTCCGCCACGAGCTGCATCACGACGGTGGCGACGAATGCCTTGGTATTGCTGCCGATCCGCACATGTGCGTCCGGGGGAAAGGGCGCTCCGGTGGCGATATCGCCGACACCGGCGCTGGCACTCCACTCCCGGCCCCGCTCGGTGACGACGACCTGGACTCCGGGTATCCCCGCCGCCACCGCGGCACCCAACGCCCGCCGCACCGCCTCGCGGGCCTCGGCCGACAACGGTCCGGGAGATTCCGCCGGATCGTCGGCGCAGCCCGCCGCACCGACCACCCCGACGACAGCGGCCACCGCCATGATGCGACGAAGCACGGTCATCGCCATGAGTTGTTCTCCCACCAGTGTGAAGGCATGCTCCGACGCTAGCCGCACGATGACCCGTCGGGCGTCGCCCACGGGGTGCACACCCGGTCATACGCCGGATGTAGTCGAGATCCGGGGGAACCCCGGCGCCGACGCCCGCGCCCGCATGGGACTTCGCGACGGCACGTGGGCGTGCGGGCCGCCGACGCTGACAACCGCCCTGACGAGCCCGTGCGCCGGGGCGGGTTATCGTTGATTCGTCACGTGGCGACGGCGTGCGGGGTTGGCTCCGGTATGCGGTGGTCGGAGCGGTAAACGGGCGCGGTGGTGCCGAGGGAGGATACGGACGTGCGGAATGCGATCAGGAAGAAGGTCCGAGGTCGGTTCGGGTCGGCGGCGGTCGGGGCGCGGGTGGGCGCCATAGCGCCTGTCGGTGGCTAGTTCGATGTCGGATCGGGACGTGCCGGGGCGGGGTGGCCCGTCGGAGCCCGGGGAGCCGGGGTTCGACGCGGTGGAGCATTTGCGCAGGAAACTGGAGGGGATGAAGGCCGCCGAGAGCGGGGCGTCCGGTGCAGGGGCGTCCGAGGCTGGCAAGCCGGTCCGGCTGCCGCGGCGACCGCGGCGGATGTCCGAGGAACCCGGCGAGCAACCCCGCAAGACATGGCGGTCGGAAGGCGGCGGATCGGTCTACGATCCCGCACCCACCAGGCCCGTGCTGCGCTCGGAATTGCAGCGGGAGACGGGTTGGTGGCAGGCCGGACCCGGCTCGGCCTGGCTGCCGACCGTGCGACCGGATGCGGCGGACGCCGAGCAGGACGCGAGCGTGATCGACTTCGGCGCGGCGCGACGGAAGCGGGATGGGGCCGAGGGCCGAGCCCGGGGCGGCCGACGCATGGCCAAACCGCGCAGAATCGGCTCCGACGCGGGCTCCAGCACCGACGGTGACCAGGGCGAAGGTCGCCCCGACGACACCGATCCCCGGGAACCGAACGGCCCCGGCCCGCAGCGCTGACGCGCCGGTAATCGGGTAATGGAGTACCGCACCGGCCGAGCGGGTAACGTCGGCGGCAGTCGAACCCGATCGTCGGCCGTCACGCGGCGGATCGTGATCGCGTATCGGCCCTCGATCGCAGGCACAAGGTTTTCGGTCGGGGCTACCCGCAAGGAGCCTTCATGACCACGGCCCGCAGCAATTCCTACCCGGATCCGGTGATCGGTTTCGCCGACGCCCGCGCCGCAGAGAAGGCGGCCCTGCTCGAGCGCAACGCCCTGGCCGCGAAAACAGTCGCCGTCCACGCGCGCAGCGCCGCCGAGTGCACGGAACTGCTGGCCATGCTCGGCCTCGATCTGGCCGATCTGAAATAGGCGCGCGCAGCCGCTACCTCCCCGCCAGATCGCGGGCGATGACCAGGCGCTGGATCTGGTTGGTGCCCTCGAAGATCTGCGTGATCTTGGCTTCGCGCATATAGCGCTCCACTGGGAAGTCCTGGGTGTAGCCGTAGCCGCCGAAGACCTGAACGGCGTCGGTGGTCACCTTCATGGCGGCGTCGGTGGCCACCAATTTGGCGACGCTGGCCTGACGCGAGTACGGCAGTCCGGCGTCGCGGCGGCGGGCGGCGTCGAGGTAGGTGGCGCGGGCGGAGTCCACGGCGGCGGCCATATCGGCGAGTAGGAAGCCGAGCCCCTGGTGGTCGATGATGCGGCGGCCGAACGCTTCGCGGTCCCGAGCGTAGGCGACGGCGTCGTCCAGGGCGCGCTGCGCGATGCCGGTGGCCACGGCCGCGATGCCGAGGCGGCCGGAATCGAGGGCGCTGAAGGCGATGGACAGGCCCTGGCCGGGGTCTCCGATGCGGCGCTCGGCGGGCAGGAAGGCGTCGCCGTAGGCGGCGGAGGTGGTGGGGACCGCGCGCAGGCCCATCTTCTCCTCGGGCTTGCCGAAGGTCAGGCCCGCGGTGTCGGCGGGCACCAGGAAGCAGGACACACCGCGGGACCCTTCGCCCGTGCGGGCGAACAGGGTGTAGTAGTCGGCCCGGCCGCCGTTGGTGATCCACGCCTTGGTGCCGGTGATCCGGTAGCCGCCGTCGACCTCCACCGCCCGGCAGCGCAGCGCCGCCGCATCGGATCCGGCATGCGCCTCGGACAGACTGTACGCGCCGATCAGGTTGCCGGACAACATCTCCGGCAGCCATCGCTGCCGCTGTTCGGCGGTGCCGTAGGCGAACAGGGGATGGCAGGACAGGCTGTGCACGCTCACCGCGACCGCCACCGCCGCCCAGCGCGCGGCCAACTCCTCGAGCACCTGGAGGTACACCTCGTACGGCTGCGCGCCGCCGCCGAACTCCTCCGGGTACGGCAGGCTGAGCAGCCCGGCCGCGCCGAGCGCGCGGAACGCCTCCTCGGGGTAGCGCTGTTCCCGCTCGAACTCGACGACGTGCGGTTCGAGCACCTTGTCGGCGATATCGCGGGTCAACTCGAGCAGATCCCGGGCCTCCGGGGTGGGCAGCATACGGTCCACGGCCATGTCGACACATTACGTCCAGCACCTGATTGCGTGCAAGACAGCACGTAATTTAAGCGTCTAGACTGGGCGAATGGTTTCATCGCCGCCTCCGAACAAGCATCAGGAGAAGAGTCTGCGCACCCGCGCGCTGTTGTTGGACGCCGCGATCGACAGTCTGGCCGAGGTGGGCTACGGCAGCGCCTCCATCGCCGACATCACCGCTCGCGCCGGGGTGACCCGCGGTGCGCAGCTGCATCACTTCCACACCCGCCAGGAACTGTTCGCACAGGCCATCGGCCACCTCACCCAGCGGCAGCGCGAGGCCATGCGGCGCCGCCTGCGGTCGCTGTCGGCCACCGGCGCCGGTGCGGTGCTGGTGGAGCTGGTGACCGCCACCTTCGCGGGCAAACTGGGCCGCGCGGCGGTGGAGCTGTATGTCGGCATCGCCAACGACCGCGAGCTGCGTCGCGAAATGCTGCGGGTGCAGCACGAGCTCACCACCGAACTGCTGGACGCCTGCGCCGCCCGCATCGATTCCGGCATCACCACCGATCGCCTGGAGTCGGCCTTCTGGCTCACCATCAACCTGGTACGCGGCACCACCCTCGACGAGATGGTCGGCCGCGATCGCACCCGGCGCAAGCAGGTACTCGCCGACTGGACCGAACTCGCCGACACCGCACTGCGCAGGTGATCGAGAAGTACATATGATCGAGAACCCCTGGGTCACAGCAGTTCCCGGCTGACGAGCGAAAGCCGACCGAGTCGGGCGAGTGCCTCGACCCGGCCCGGTCGGCCGCCTCCGCCGCGACTGGAGAGCTCCTCGTGCCGGATGGGATGCTCGGCCCCATGGGCTCCCGGCACGAGGGTGGCGGCGGATAGGTGCGCCGGGCCCGGCGGCGGGGGTTTCGCAGGGTTACACCGCGGGGCGGGCGCACGATCCGGTGTCGCGCTCACGCTATTCCGAAGACGAAGGGCCGCACAGTGATCCGGCTCGACTCTGGCATAGTTCACGATCGCCGCCGACCGGGACAGTGAATCCTCCAGAGTCGGCACCGGGGCGTTGGGGTGTGCGGCGTCGGCCGCGCTTCCCGACGCCGCACCCGGCGAACGGTAGGGGATGTTCGCGCCGGAGCGCCCCGGCGACGGTCATGATCGGGAGAAGTCACGACCGGCCAGTAGAGTGGTTGTCGAATTCTCCATCCGACGTGGTCCGAAACGAACGTGAGGAGAGTCGGCGCATGGCTCAGCAGGCCCAGGCCGAGGGCGCTACCGGCGACACCGCGGCCGACAATGTGGACAGCAGCGGCGGGCGTACCGTCGCACCGCGACCGTATCGGCTCGGCGAGGCGTCCGGCCCGCTGTCCCGCGCGGAACTCACCGCCATCGACGCGTGGTGGCGGGCGGCGAACTACCTGTCCGTCGGCCAGATCTATCTGATGGACAATCCGCTGCTGCGCGAACCGCTGCGCCCCGAGCACATCAAACCGCGCCTGCTCGGGCACTTCGGCACCGTGCCCGGACTGAATCTCGTATGGGCGCACGCCAATCGGGCCATTCGCCAGCGCGATCTCGACGCGGTCTTCGTAGCCGGACCGGGCCACGGCGGGCCGGGGCCGAACGCGTGTGGCTGGCTCGAGGGCACGTATTCCGAGCTCTACAGCGATATTCCGCGTGATGCCGAGGGTATGCGTGCGCTGTTCGCCCAGTTCTCCTTCCCGGGCGGAGTACCGAGCCACTGCGCACCCGAGACGCCGGGTTCCTTCCACGAGGGCGGCGAACTCGGCTATTCCCTGCTGCACGCTTACGGTGCGGCACTGGATAATCCGAGGCTCACGGTGTTCTGTGTCATCGGCGACGGCGAGGCGGAGACCGGGCCGTTGGCGGGCAGCTGGCACGCCAACAAATTCCTCAATCCGGCCCGGGACGGGGCCGTGATCCCGATTCTGGCGCTCAACGAGTACAAGATCGCCAACCCCACCATTCTCGCCCGGATTCCGGAATCGGAACTGCTGTCACTGCTGCGGGGATACGGGTACGACCCGGTCGTGGTGGCGGGCAGCGATCCGGCGGCCGTGCACCAGGCCATGGCGGCGGCCACCGACTCCTGCCTGGATCGCATCGAGCGGATGCAACGCGCGGCCCGGGGCGGTTCCGACGGCGGCCGGCCGAGCTGGCCCATGATCGTGCTGCGCACCCCGAAGGGCTGGACCTGCCCGCCGATCGTGGACGGCGATCCGGTGGAGGGCACCTTCCGGGCGCATCAGGTGCCGCTGGCGGCGGCCCGCGACAATGACGCCCACCGCGCGGTGCTCGACGACTGGCTGAAGTCCTACCGGCCCGAGGAACTGTTCGACTCCAACGGCGGCCCGGTGCCCGAGCTGATCGAGCAGTCCCCCGTCGGCGACCGCCGCATGAGCGCCAATCCGGTCGCCAACGGCGGCATGCTGATCCGCGATCTGGCGCTGCCGGACTGGCGCGACTTCGGGGTCGAGGTGGCCCGGCCCGGCGCGGTCAAGCATGAGGCGACGCGGGTGCTGGGCGGCTGGCTGCGCGAGGTCACCCGGCGCAATCCGGACAACTTCCTCACCTTCGCGCCCGATGAGCTGGCCAGCAATCGGCTGCAGGACATTCTGGAGGTCACCGGGCGCGACTGGCAGGCCGAGATCGGCGAATTCGACGTCAAGCTGGATCGCACCGGCCGGGTGATCGAGGTGCTGTCCGAGCACATGTGCCAGGGCCTGCTGGAGGGCTATCTGCTCACCGGCAGGCACGGGGTGTTCACCTGCTACGAGGCGTTCATCCACATTGTCGACGCCATGTTCAACCAGCACGCCAAATGGTTGGACGCCAGCGCGCAGGTACCGTGGCGGCGGCCCATTCCGAGCCTGAACTACCTGCTGTCGTCCCATGTCTGGCGGCAGGACCACAATGGCTTCACCCATCAGGATCCCGGATTCCTGGACGTGGTGCTGAACAAGAGCCCCGAGATCGTCCGGGTGTATCTGCCGCCGGACGCCAATACGCTGCTGTCCACCTACGACCACTGCCTGCGCTCGCGGCACTACGTGAATGTCGTCGTGGCGGGCAAGCAGCCGCAGGAGTCGTGGCTGTCGGTGCCCGAGGCGGCGCGGCACTGCGCGCGCGGGGTCGGCATCTGGGAGTGGGCGGGCCACAACGACACCGTGGGCGGCACCCCGGACGTGGTGCTGGCCTGCGCCGGCGACGTGCCCACGCTGGAGACCCTAGCCGCCGCCGCCATTCTGCGAGATCGCCTGCCGGAGCTGCGGATTCGCGTGGTGAACGTGGTGGACCTGATGCGGCTGCTACCCGAGAACGAGCATCCGCACGGACTGCCGGACAGCGAATTCGACACGCTGTTCACTCGGGACCGCCCGGTCATCTTCGCTTTCCACGGCTACCCCTGGCTGATCCACCGGCTCACCTACCGCCGCACCAACCACGATGAGCTGCATGTGCGCGGCTACAAGGAGAAGGGCACCACCACAACGCCTTTCGACATGGTGATGCTCAACGACCTGGACCGCTACCACCTGGTCACCGACGTCATCGACCGCGTCCCGTCCCTGCGCGAGATGGCCGCTGGGCTACGCCAGGAGATGGTGGATGCCCGCTGGAACGCGCGCCAGTGGACGCGCGAACACGGTGCGGACATCCCGGTGGTCGCCGAGTGGACCTGGCCGGACCCCAGCCGCTGAGGGCCGGGATCAGGCCAGAGCGAAATGCAGCAGCGCCTGCATATCGCCCTGCTTGATCTTGCCCTTGCGGTCCAGCACTTCCAGCTGCCAGTTCGGGCCGTTGCGGAAGGCGCGGGCGATGGCATTGGCGTTGTCACTGCCCAGCAGCGACGGCCAGATGTCGGCCACCTGCTGGGAGGTGCCGCCGGTGGCGTCGTAGATCTTGAACGAGATGTTGTTCGCCTTCTCGAAGGAGCTGCCCTTCTTGAACGCCGCGGCCACGAACACGATGGAGTCGATGGCGGTCGGCACATTGGCGAAGGTGACGTGCACGGTCTCGTCGTCTCCGGAGGCGGCGCCGGTCTGCTCGTCGCCGGTGTGCACCACCGCGCCGTTGCCGAGCGGGTCGAGGGAGTCCAGTCCGGCGAAGCGCACCGGATCGCCGCCCTGCATGAGAATGGCCACCAGATCCAGGTCAACCCCCTTCTTGCGGCGCGCCATACCCAGCAGGCCCCCGCTGGCACCGGCGGACGGATCCCAGCTCACTCCGACACTCATCTTGGTGATGCCCGCGAGATCCGCGGCCCCGTCTTCTTTCTTGAGCGTAATCACAGCTCACAGCCTACCGACGATTCGTAACCCGGTGCAGTGCAGCTTTTTCCGGGCAACCAACGGCCAAACAGCCGATGCACTAGGCGAAAACAGCAGGTGAGCGCGTGGTGAGGCCGACGGCGGCGGCCAGGCGGCGATGTGATTCCAGCCGAGCCGTGCGATCGTAAGTGCTGGTGTGGACCAGGATTTCGTCGGCCCCCGTGCGCGCGACCAGCTCCTCCAGCTCGGCCACGACCATCTCCTCGGTGCCGTGGATGTGGCCGCGCAGCGAGTCGGTGAAGATACCGCGCTGCTTGTCGGTCATGGCGATGCGGTCGATCTCCTCGGGCGCGATCAGGGGCGGGAACTCGCCGCGGGTGCGCGACCAGGCGGCCGACCACGCCTCGGGCAGCAGCAGGCGATGGGCCTGCTCCGGGGAATCGGCGACGACGGCGGAGGTGGACACCACGACGTAGGGCGTGGCGTCGTATCCGGGCCGGAAGTCGTCGCGGTAGCGCTCGATGGACCGCACCATGGCGGATGTCCCGGCGGCGGGAGCGATCACCAGCGGCAGCCCGAATCGGGCCGCCCGCTCCGCACCCGAACCGACGGCCAGCAGGAAGGCCGGTATGCGCAGGCCCTCGGTGGGCCAGGCGTGCACGCCCGCGCGACCGGTGGCCAGATAGTCCAGCAGTTCGGTCAGCTGGGCGTCGACATCATCGGCATCGTCCCTGCCGTGGCCGAGGGCGCGCCGCACGCCCCCGGTGAAGCCCACGGAGCGACCCAGACCCATATCGATGCGACCCGGATACAGCGACTCGAGCACGCCGAACTGTTCGGCCACCACCAGCGGCTGGTGATTGGGCAGCATGACCCCGCCGGTGCCCACCCGAATGTGCGCGGTGGTGGCGGCGACCCCGGCGGCCAGGACGGTCGGCGCGGATCCGGCCACCCCGGGCACGCTGTGATGCTCCGAGACCCAGAAGCGGTGGTAGCCCCACCGTTCGGCGAGTCGGGCGAATTCCACGGTCTCCCGCAGCGCCTCCGGATGATTCTGCCCCTGTCGCACCCGCGAGCGGTCCAGGATGGAGAAGCGGACGGCGGCCAGTGGAGTACTCATATCCCATGCCAACGCCTGGCGATCCCGGTGATTCCGGCGCGCGCGAGCAGGCGCGCCCGGACGCCTCCCAGCAGGCGGTTCGTGATCACGCCTAGGCTGCATCCATGGTCGACAGCGATGTGACGCCCAGGGCGCTGGGCGCGGCCCCGTTCGGGTCGCGCCTGCTGGGGCCCGCCGATCAGGGAGCGACGTCGCGGCGGGTGCGCGTGCAGCTGCTGCTGACCGTGCCGGTGCTGTTCGCGAATCTCACCGGTGTGGTGGTGGCGGCCCTGCTCATCGGCTTGGTGCTGCCGGGTCCGTCGGTGTTCACGCAGGACCTGGTGCTCCTGAACTTCGTGGCCGTCCCGGTGTACGTGACCTTCGCCCTGGCGGTGGGTTTCGTGTGGGGCACGCTGTCTGGACTGCGGACGCTGCGCTGGGCCACCGATCCGGAGCGGATTCCGAACGAGGCGGAGCGCATCGCGTCGTCGAAGGTACCGCGACGGCTGGTGCATCAGCAGGCGCTGCTGTGGTTCGGCGGGATGGCGGTGCTGACGCCGCTGTACGGCCTGGTCGATCCGGCCTTCGTGCCCAAGATCATTCTGGGGGTCGGGTTCAGCGCCGTCGTGGTCTGCGCCAACAGCTACCTGATCACCGAATTCGCCCTGCGGCTGGTGACCGCGCGGGTGCTCGAGGCCGAACCGCGCCGACGGCAGCGCGGCCTCGGCGTCTTCGGCCGATCGCTGCTGGTGTGGGTGCTGGGTTCGGGCACGCCGGTGGCGCTGCTCATGATCGTGGCGGTGCTGGCACTGTCCGGGGTGAACGTCAGCACCGAGCGGCTGGCGGTCTGCGTGCTCTCGCTCGGCGGGGCGACGCTGGTCTTCGGCCTGCTGCTCATGACGCAGACGCTCGCCGCCACGGTCGCGCCCATCCGCAATGTGCGCACCGCGATGCGCCGGGTGGAGGATGGCGATCTGCAGGTGGCGGTCACCGTCTACGACGGCACCGAACTCGGTGAGTTGCAGAGCGGTTTCAACCACATGGTGGCGGGACTGCGCGAACGCGAACAGATCCGGGATCTGTTCGGCCGCCACGTCGGCCGCGATGTGGCGGCGGCGGCGCTGGCCGGGCAGCCGGAGCTGGGCGGGGAGGAATGCGAGGCGGCCGCGCTGTTCGTCGACGTCATCGGCTCCACCGCCATGACCGCGACCCGGCCCCCGCACGAGATCGTCACCATTCTCAACGAGTTCTTCGGCATCGTGGTGGACGAGGTGGAGCGGCACGGCGGACTGGTCAACAAGTTCGAGGGCGATGCCGCGCTGGCCATCTTCGGCACCCCCGCGCCGCTGACCGACGCCGCGGGCGCCGCGCTCGCGAGCGCCCGCGCCATCCGGCGGCGATTGTCCGGCGCCGCCATCGAATTCGACGCCGCCATCGGTGTCGCGGCCGGACGGGTGGTGGCGGGCAATGTCGGCGCGCACCGCCGCTACGAGTTCACCGTCATCGGAGATCCGGTGAACGAGGCGGCCCGCCTGTGCGAGCTTGCCAAACAGGACGACGGCCGCGTCCTGGCCTCCGCCACCGCCGTGGACAGCGCCGAACCCTCCGAGCGCAAGCATTGGGACCCGGGCGAATCGGTGACGCTGCGCGGCCGCGTCCGCGAAACCCGCTTGGCCCGACCTCGCACCTGACGGCCGGAAATCCGGTGGCGGCCGGAGCGCGGCCGCTGCTACGGTTGCCGCCGCGCTGTTCGCGCACACCGAACTCACCCACCGGAGGGGATGATTTATGAGCCAGCCCGCGCCGAGAGCGCCTCATGGTGTGGCCTCGGCCCGAGATATGGCCGCCCACAACCGGATACGTCCGTAACGACCTGCGTCACCGAGGCGCACTCGGCCTACTCCTGCTGTCTGCACATCAGCTCTCGGCTTAGGAGTGATCCGGGTTGTCCGACACTTTCTCCACCCAGCACGATCCCGGTCCGACCCTGCGGACCGGAACCTTTCCCTGCCTGCGCTGCGGTCTGACCGTGGCCGTCCTCGCGCCCGACGGCAGTCGGCGCAATCACTGTCCCAGCTGCCTGCACTCCCGGCACATCGTCGACCACGTCGACGGCGGTGTCTCGGACTGCCGGGCGCGCATGGCTCCGCTGTCGATCGCGGTGTCGCGCACCGGTGAGTGGGGCATCGTGCACCGCTGCACGCGGTGCCACGAGTTGGCGCTGCATGCGGTGTGCGGCGACGACAATCAGCTGATCCTCATGCGATTGGCCGTGCGTCCGCTCGCCGAACCGCCGTTCCCGCTCGAAGTGTTCGGCGATCTGTGATGCCGCGCCGGATCAAGGCGGCATCGCGGCGCGAACAGCGTGGGAAAACCGTCCCGCACGGCCGCGCGAGCACATCCGGCGACGCCTTCCGGTGTGTGGGCTGCCGGCTCGACGTGCCGGTCGCCGCGCCGGGCACCGCGCATCGCAACCATTGCCCGCACTGCCTGGCCAGTCGCCATGTGGATCGAGTTCCGGGTGACCGGTCCGCGACCTGCCGCGGGCGAATGCGGGCAGTGAGCATGTGGGTGCGCGATGACGGCGAATGGTCGCTGGTACACCAGTGTCTGGCCTGCGGAGTGCTGAAGGTGAACCGGGTAGCCGGGGACGACAACGCCCTCGCGCTCATGCGGATCGCCCTGCGCCCGCTGGCCGATCCGCTCATCGCACGGCGCGTCCTGCGGGCGCTGTAGCGGGGCCTCCGTTCGGCCGCGGCGCAACCGTCGCGGCCGAACGGTGACGCGGCGATGCGGGTTTCGCGGATCGGGACGGCGCGGATCGGCCGGTCCCGGTTCAGTAGCCCGTGCCGCCCGCGCAGAAGGGCTGGCAGGCTTCGGGGTGCGGGGGCAGGGTCGGTGGCCCCGCACCGAATTCCGCATTGCTCACCAGCACCATCAGCAGTACCGCGAGGGCGATCACGGCGGCGCAGGCGACAGCGATGATCGCCCAGTCGAGCTGCTGGTAGGTGACGATGGTGGCGGGCGAATCCTCGGGATTCTGGTATTGCGTTACCTCTGGCGGGCTGGACAGCTGGTCGATGACGCCGCTTCCCCAGCCGTATGCCGATGTGGGTGGCACGGAGCTTGTCCCCATTTCCGAACGAGCATTGTCGTGTTCAGGGCCGGGACCAGGCTACACGCTTATAGCGGCTATGCATAACGGTTCGAAGAATGAGAAGTATGTCCGGAATTCAACCGTCTGGGTCAATTGCGAAGTCCCGCAGGGGCATTGTCAGAGCGGGCCACTCTAGAACATGTTCCTTCGCGATGCAATCCAGCGGTGAATTGTTCTATGCCACAACGGTTACCGGTGGCGAGATCAGTGAACGCGTGTAACCTACTGGCAAGTAGCATCCTCGGCTACCGTCCAGTAGGGCAGGCAGGGACAGTTCGGCATCGGGGGTCGGACTATGGGCACGAAAATGTAAGGGACAGACTTGAATCAGTCGGCCACTCCGACTATTCGCCGGGCCACCGAGGCTGACATCGACGAAATCGTTCGCGTTGTCGCGGCGGCCTTCGCCACCGACGATCCGATCGAGGAGTACGTCTTCCCGGATGCGGCGATCCGCGAACGTCGCACGCCGGGCATGCTGCGGACGATGATCCGGCACCGCTTCCTACCCTGCGACGGCGCGATCGTCGCCACCCTCGACGACCGGGTGGTCGGCGCGATGCTGTGGTACCCCGCCGGATACCGCAAATCACTGTGGCGCGAAATGGTTTCGGGACCACAGCTGCTGTGGGCCATGGGACCGGCCACCGTGCGGGGCATCCACGTCGACGAGGCCATCGCCAGGGTCGCACCCGCCGAACCGCACCACCTGCTGGTCTATCTCGGCATCGATCCGGACATTCAGCGCAGTGGGGTGGGTCGCGCGCTGGTCGACTGGGTCGACGCGCAAGCCGACCGGGAATCCGCGCCGGTGTGCGGGATAACCAAGGACGACAACGTTGCCTACTATCGCCGCTTCGGCTTCGAGTTCGTCACCAAGGCTCGGATCGGAAAGACCGGTCCGGAGCTGAATTTCGTCCTGCGCCCGCCGGTTCCGGTTCACGCGGATTGACGAACAGCGGGGGCTATCAGCAGGTCCATTCTCCAGTTTCGCCGAGGAGCTCGTCGTGTCGGACATCGCCATTGTCGGAATCGGCTGCCGTTATGCCGGTGGCATCGATTCACCGGAATCGTTCTGGGACTTCCTGGTCCGCAAGGGCGACGGGGTGGTCGACATCCCGGAATCACGCTGGGACTATCGCCGCTACTACGACCCGGATAAACGCACCCCGGGTCGAATGTACACCCGGCGCGCCGCGTTCATGACCGGTGACCCCTGGGAATTCGATCCCGACTTCTTCGGCATCTCGCCGCGCGAGGCCGCGGCCATGGATCCACAGCAGCGCCTCGTACTCGAGGTGGCCTGGGAGGCGCTGGACGACGCCGGAATGGCGGGACGCATCACCGGCGCGCCCGTCGGCGTGTACCTCGGCGCGTTCACCCTGGACCAACTCGCGGTGTCCACCACCAACGCCGCGCTGCCGTACGTGGACATGCATACCGCGGTGGGCGCGTCCTACACCATGCTGTCGAACCGCATCGCCTACGCGCTCGACCTGGTCGGCCCGGCACTGACCGTCGACACCGCCTGCTCGTCCTCCCTGGTCGCGCTGCATCTGGCCTGCCAGGCCCTGGACAGCGGCGACTGCACGGTGGCGCTGGCCGGTGGCGTCACCATGCTGCTCGGCCCGGAACCCTTCGTCTCCATGTGCAAGGGCGGGTTCCTCGCCGCCGACGGGCGCAGCAAACCCTTCGACGCCGCCGCCGACGGGTACGGCCGCGGTGAGGGCTCGGGCATGGTGGTGCTCAAGAAACTCGCCGACGCCGAGCGCGACGGCGACCGGGTGTACGCC
Organism: Nocardia sp. CC213A; assembly: GCF_030766805.1. Classification (NCBI taxonomy): domain Bacteria; kingdom Bacillati; phylum Actinomycetota; class Actinomycetes; order Mycobacteriales; family Nocardiaceae; genus Nocardia; species Nocardia sp. CC213A. The sequence goes on along the minus strand of NZ_JASFXA010000019.1, from coordinate 115,539 downwards.
GTCATCAAGGCCACCGGCTCCAATCAGGACGGCCGCACCACCGCCATCACGGTGCCCAATGCCGATCTCCAGGAGGAACTGGCCAAGACGGTGACCCGGCGGGCCGGTATCGAGCCGCACCAGGTCACCTATGTGGAGGCGCACGGCACCGGCACCCCGGTGGGTGACCCGCTGGAACTGCGGGCCATCGGCAATGCCTACGGGCGGGTACCGGGCCGCACCGCGCCGCTGGGCGTGGGTTCGGTGAAGGCGCAGCTCGGGCACACCGAAGCGGCGTCCGGCATCGCCAGCATCATCAAATCCGCGCTGGCCGTCGCCAACCGCACCATCGCCCCGCAGGGCTGGCTGAACGAGCCGAATCCGGACATCCCGTTCGACGAACTGGGGATCCGGCTCCAGCTGGAAGCCGAGCCGGTCGGTCCGGAGGTCGAGCGGATGACCGTGGCCGTCAACGGCTTCGGCTACGGCGGCACCAACGCGCACGCCATCCTCCAGGAGTACGTGCCCACCGCGGCCACCCCGCGTACCCCGAAACACTTCGGGGTGCTGCCGATCTCATCACGCAACGAGCAGGCCGCCCGCGAACTGGCCGAGGGCTTCGCCCAGCTCATCGCCGAGGGCGCGGACCCGGCCCGGCTGGCCGAGGCGGCCTGGACCCGGCGGCGGCATCACCCCTACCGCACCGCCCTGACCTTCGGCGACGACACCGAATTGGTGCGCGGCCTGGTCGATTTCGCGCACGGCTCCGGCCGCGGCGCGACCAAGACGGTGGCCCGCAAACATCCGGAACCGGTCTTCGTCTGCACCGGCATGGGGCCGCAGTGGTGGGCCATGGGCCGGGAACTGCTCGAGGCCGATGGCGTCTTCGCCGCCGAGGCGAAGCGCATCGACGCGGTGTTCACCGAGATCGCCGGATGGTCGATCGTCGCGGAGCTGCTGCGCCCGGAAGAGGAATCCAAGGTCACCACGACCGCGGTCGCGCAGCCCGCCAACTTCCTGGTGCAGGTCTCGCTGTTCGCCATGCTGGCGGAGCTGGGCGTGCATCCGGCCGCGGTGGTCGGGCACAGCGTCGGTGAGGTGTCGGCCGCCTACGTCACCGGCATGCTGTCACTGCGCGACGCCCTCCTGGTCAGCTACCACCGGGCCCGCTTGCAGGCCACCACCGCGGGATCGGGCGGCATGCTGGCCGTCGGGCTCCCGCTCGCCGCCGCCCGGGAACTCATCGCCGGTGACGAGCTGGTGGATGTGGCCGCCGTCAACAGCCCGAGCGCGGTGACGCTGGCCGGGGCCGCGGCGCGCCTCGACGAGATCGCCGAAACCCTCACCGAGCAGGGCACTTTCGCCAAGCGCCTGCACGTCGAGGTGCCGTATCACAGCTACCTCATGGAGCCGATCCTCGGCGAACTGCGCACGGCCCTGGCCGATCTCACCCTCGCCGAGCCGCGCATTCCGCTCTGGTCGACGGTCACCGGGGAACGGGTCACCGCGGGCGACTGGGATGCCGAGTACTGGTGTGCCAATGTCCGGCAGCCGGTGCGCTTCGCCGATGCCGTCACCGCACTGGTCGGGGCGGGCAGCCGGGTGTTCCTGGAGGTCGGCCCGCATCCGGTGCTGGGCGCGAACATCCGCGAAATCCTGATCGGCGCGGGCGAATCCGGCACCACGGTGCCCACGCTCCATCGCAAGCAGTCCGATGCCGAGAGCATCCGGCAGACCATCGCCGGGCTGTACACGGCCGGGGCCCTCGATATCGACGCGCTCTTCACCGAGACCGTGACCCCGCACGTGGACCTGCCGCGCTACCCGTGGCAGCGGACCCGGTTGCGGAACCTCAATCCCGTCTTCCAGCAGCGCCGCCACGGCACCCCCGACGGCTACCCGATGCTGGGCGATCCGGACCTGGACAACTCCACCACCTCGTGGCGCCTCCAGCTCAGCGTGGGCGCGATGCCGTGGCTGGCCGACCATGTCGTCGGCGAGGCACGCATCCTGCCCGGCGCGGCCTACCTGGACGCCGCGCTGAGCGCGGTCGCGCTGCGCACCGAATCCACCCGGGTGGCGGTGGAGGAGGTGCGCTTCATCGCACCGCTGGTCATCGACGAGGGCGCGGCACCGGTCGTGGAACTGCGGGTGGAGGAGTCCACCGGCCGGTTCACCATTCGTTCCCGGGATATGGCCGGGTCCCTCTGGACCACCCATGCCACCGGGCGGCTGATCCAGGGCGGCGTCTTCGAGTCCACCAAGGTGGAGCTGCCCGACGTCGACGATATGTACGCCTTGGATCCGGCGGCGTTCTACGACGGGCTGGCGGCGCGCGGACTCCGGTACGGTCCGACCTTCCGCCGCGCCACCGCCGTCCGCGTCTCCGGTTCGACCGTGGTCGCCACCCTGGACGGTTCGGTGGCCCGCGACTCCGGCCACCTCGCCCACCCGTGCGTGGTGGACGCCGCGCTGCAGAGCGTGGCGGCGCTGCTGGCGGGCACCGGCGGCGCGGACGACGGCGCCATGGTGCCGGTGGCCGTGGACGGGGTGCGAGCCTTCGAGACCATTCCGGACGAGGTGACGGTGGTGGCCCGGCTCGACACCACCGGCGCTCCCGTCGCCGATATCGATCTGCTGGACGCGGAACAGAATGTGGTCCTGCAGATCGTCGGCATGCGCTTCGGTTCCATCGCACCGGGACGCGGTGCGCTGCAACGGATGACCGACATCTTCTTCGAGGACCGCTGGGAGCTGCGGGATCCGGTGGACCGCGCTGCGCTGCCGTCGCCGGATGGTGCCTTCACGCTCGTCGTCGAGCTCGGCCCCGAGGTGAGTGATCGTGCCACCGCCGTGGCCGCGACCGCGCCGCGCTCCGAACTGTTCGCAACCGGCGATCCGAACCGCGACGACCTGGAAGACGCTGTCCTGGAGCGACTTCGCGCCGCGGTCGCCACCGAGGGCGTGGAACGCCTGCATGTGGCCGTGGTGGCGGGCACCGCGTACGCGGATCTCGACGCCCTGTGGACGCTGCGCCGCCTGGCGGTCACCATCGAGGGCTTCCTCGAGGTGTGGCTGGAACAGCGCGGTGACGAGATGCCCATGACCGGTGACGGTTCCATCCACGTCAGCCTGATCACCGAACGCGCCTACGCCCATCCGGACGAGGACGCCGCGCCGAACCCGTCTCAGGCCGCGCTCGCCGGTGCCCGCCGCGTCCTGCTCAACGAGCAGCCGCGACTGCGCTGGCGGCTGGTGGACGTCGAACCCGAGGTCTCCACCTCCGATCTGGCGGCGGAACTGGCGGTTCCCGGTGCGTTCGGCTACGACAACGCCGACGAGGTGATGCTGCGCAACGGCCTGCGCTGGGTGACGGTCGTGGCCGCCACGCTGCCGGAACGGCTCGACAAGCTGGACGAGGCGGTGCCGCTCACCGATCCGGAGGCGAATTTCAGCCTGGAACTGCCCAAGTCGCGGGTGCTCTCGTGGCTCGGCTGGCGGCGCTGCGGGCGGCGGGAACCCGGACCGGGCGAGGTGGAGGTGCGGATCAGCGCCATCGGCCTCAACTACAAGGATCCGCTCAAGGTGATCGGCGTGCTCACCGAACAGGATATGGCGGAGACCTTCTTCGGCACGCTGCCCGGCATGGAGGGCGACGGCGTGGTGGTGCGGGTCGGATCCGGGGTGGACGATCTGGCCGTCGGCGACGCAGTGACGCTGACCTCCAAGGGCATGATCAGCCGCTATCACACCGCACCCCGCGACCTGATCATCAAGTACGACACCGACGCGGAACCCGGATCATGCACCAGCGGAACGGCTTTCGCCACCGCCGACTACGCGCTGCTGGAACTGGCGCGGGTGCGCGCGGGCGATGTGGTGCTGGTGCACGGCGCGGCGGGCGGCGTCGGCTCGGCGGCCGTGCAGATCGCGAAACTGCACGGCGCGACCGTGATCGGCACCGCGAGCACCGACGAGCGGCGCGCCTACGTACTCGACCAGGGTGCGGATCAGGTGCTGAACTCCCGCTCGCTGAACTTCGCCGACGACGTGCTCGGACTCACCGACGGGCGCGGCGCCGACGTGGTGATCAGCACCGCCCCCGGGGAGATTCTGCGCCGGAACTTCAAGGCGGTGGCCGAATTCGGCCGCATCGTGGAGATCGGCAAGGCCGATATCTACGGCGGCGGCGTGCTCGATATGCGACTGTTCGACAAGAACGTCTCCTATCACTCCTTCGATCTGGACCGCATGCTGGCCAAGCGTCGCGCCGAGACCATGCGCGTGATCGGCCGGGTCAACGAACATCTCGCTGCCCAGCGCTACCGACGGCTGCCGTTCGAGCTGTACGGCACCAATGACGTGACCAAGGCGTTCGAGGATGTGGCCCGCTCCACCCGGCTGGGCCGGATCGCGCTCAGCCTCGACGACCCGGCCCCGCTGGTGCGCCCCGACACCCGCCCGGTGACCGTCGATCCGGCGGCTCGCTACCTCATCACCGGCGGTTTCGGCGCGTTCGGCCTGGCGGTCGGGCGCTGGCTGGTCGGTCGCGGCGCACGCCACCTCACCCTGCTCGGGCGTGGTGGTGCGCGCACCGACGCCAGCCGCGCCCAGCTCGCCGCCTGGCGGGAGCAGGGCGTCGAGATCGTCACCGAGCAGGTGGATGTCACCGACGCCGCGGCGATGGCGGCGGTCCTCGCCCGGGCGCACGACGCCGACCATCCGCTGCGCGGCGTCTTCCACACCGCGGGCGTGGTGGACGACAAGCGCGTCTCGGTCATGGACCGCGACAGCCTGGCCGCGGTGTACCGGCCGAAGATCGAGGGCGTGCACGCACTGCGCCACGGCATCGCCGCCGTCGGGGCGGAACTGGATATGTTCGTGCTGTTCTCCTCGGGCAGCGCCATATTCGCGGGCACCGGGCAGTACTCCTACACGGCCGCGAACATGGCCCTGCAATCGGTCGCGGACGTGGTGGCGCGCGGAGGCGGCGAGGTGCTGGCGGTCGGCTGGGGCCACATGTCCGGCGGCGGCATGGCCGAGGCGGACGAGAACGTGGCGCGCTACCTGCGCACCACCGGTTTCGACGCCATCGATATGGACGAGGGCACCGAATTCCTGGAGAAGGCACTGGAACTCGATATCCACCACCAGGTGGCCATCATTCCGGTGGACTGGCGCACGGTCGGCAACACCGCGCCGATCTTCGGCATGACCGGCCGGGTGGCGGCGCTCATCGCCGCGGCGGCCGAGGACGACTCCGCCGCCTCGCATCTGGTCGCGACGCTGCGCGAACTCGACGAGGCACAGCGCGGGGATGTGGTCGCCCACATGTTGGCCGAGCAGTTGGCCGCGGTCATGGGAGTGGACGCCGACTCGATCGACATCCACATCCCGGTGCCGGAACTCGGCCTCGACTCCCTCATGGCGGTCGAATTCGGCGCACTGGTCGGCAAATCCGTGGGCGTGGACCTCATGTCGCTGAAGGTGGGCCGGTCGTTCACGCTGGCACAGGCCGGCGCGCGGGCCGCGGAGGTACTGGTCGGCGGCGAGCAGGCCGGAAAGGAAGCAGCATGAGCGAATCGGCACGTGAGTTGGCGCGGAAACTACTCGCCGACAAGCGCGTTCACCACGAACCCACCGCCCGGACCGTGACCGCGCGACCGGCGGCCGCCGCACCGGCACGCCCCCCGCGCGGGCCGGGCCGACAGTTCGCCGATCACCCGGAGGTGGCGGCGACCGTGCGGAAGCAGGCGGCCATCAAGGCCATCAGTGCGCAATCGGGCCTGACCAACCCGCTGTTCCTGCCGCGCGAGAGCCCGAACGACACGGTGATCCGGGCGGCGGATCGGGAGTTGGTGAACTTCAGCGCCTACAACTATCTGGGCCTGTCCAGCCATCCGCGGGTGGTGGCGGCGGCCAAGGACGCACTGGACCGCTACGGCGCGTCGGCCTCGGCCAGTCGTATCGTCTCCGGCGAGATCCCGCTCTACGGTGACCTGGAACGACGCCTCGCCGACCTGTACGACCAGGGCGATGCCATGGTCACCACCAGCGGTTACCTCACCAACGCCGGTGTGATCGGCTTCCTGCTGCGCGAGGGCGATGTGGCGATCTGTGACTCGCTCATCCACGGCAGCGTGGTCTCGGGAACGCAGTGGGCCGGATGTCGGCGGGTCAACTTCCGGCACAACGACCCGGATTCGCTGCGCTCGGTGCTCAAGATGTCGCGCGGCGGCTTCGACCGGGCCCTGGTGGTGCTGGAGGGGCACTACAGCATGGACGGCACCATCGGCCGGGTGGCCGAACTGGCGGCCGTCGCGCGGGAATTCGATTGCGCGATCATGGTGGACGAGGCCCATTCGCTCGGCGTGCTCGGTCCGCGCGGGCTCGGCATTCGCGAGCACTACGCCATGGCCGGGGCCGACGTCGACATCTGGATGGGCACCCTCTCCAAGGCGCTGGGCAGCTGCGGTGGGTTCGTGGCCGCCGACGCCGATCTCATCGGGGCCATGAAGGCGAGCGCGCCGGGCGTGGCCATGCTCACCGGCGGTCCCGCGCCGTCCACCATCGCCGCCGCGGCGGCGGGCCTGGACCTGCTCGAGGCGGAACCGGAGCGGGTGCGGCGGCTGTGGAGCAATACCCGGACCTTCAACGACGCGCTCCGCGAGCGCGGCCTGGATCTCGGTGATTCCCAGGGAACTCCGATCGTGCCCGTCATCGTGCCCGGTGAGCTCCGGGCCGGATTCGTCTCCGCCACCCTGCTGGAACGGGGCGTGTACGCCGGAGCCATCTCGGCTCCGGCGGTGCCGGCGGGCAAGGAGCGGCTGCGGTTCTTCATCACCTCCGAACACACCGGCGAACAGCTGCGGTCAACGGCCGACCTGCTCGCCGAGGTGCTCGAGCTGGCGGATCGGATTCCGGAGCTGTCGGCGGTCTGACGGCGATCAGTACGGATTGGCCCGGTCCGCCCAGCGGGCCGCCAGGTCACCGGACAGGTGACGCGGGAAGGAGATCCGCGCCGGATCGCCGTCGGAGGTGTAGCGCTGCTCGGCCAGCCGGTCCAGCCAGTAGGCGGAATCGAACGGCACCGTATCGCGGCCCGACCGGATGCGCGGCACGGCGGCCGGATCGACCGGGCCGTACGGCGACGGCGCGGGGTTGGAGCCCACCAGCATGACGGCCTCGAACGCGTAGGAGGTGCCGTCCCAGCCGCCGGTCGCGGCCAGTGCCCGATCACCGGGAAAGATACCCAGCGGCAGGGCCATGGCACGCACCGGCTGGTCCGGGACCGCCGCCGTGATGGCGCGGACGTTCTCCACCAGCTCCCGCTGCACGCCCGCCGCGTCGAGGCTCGCGAGGTTGGCGTGCGAGGCGGTGTGCGCGCCGATCTCGTAGCCGTGCGCGGCCAGCCAGGGCAGCGCCCGCTCCTCCCCGGCGAAGGGGTCGTTGTTCACGAAGAAGGTGGCGGTGGGGGCGAAATCGGGGTAGCGGAACCGGAATTCCTCCAGGATCCCCACGGCGCTGTCGGGTGTGGGGGCGCCGTCGGCGGTGAAGGCGAGCTGGCTGGTGGTGGAATCGTCGAAGGTGAGCACCACCGGATGGGTGCCCGCGGGGATGTCGATCGTCCCGGAGATGTAGTCGGACACCGTGATCGGGCGGTAGTCCTCCCGGTACAGCCGCTCCAGCTCGGCGCGGAACTCCTCCGGCGTCTGGTCGTATTCGCCCGCGGGCGCGGGCGACAGCTGGTGATACATGAGCACCGGGACGAGTCCGAGCTCGTTCGCGCCGACCGCCGCCGGATCGGGGGCGGCCGTGGTGGTCGGGGCCGCCGTCTCGGGCCGGGGTGTGGGCTCACTGTCCTGCGGCGCCGCGCAGGCGGCGAGGGCGAGGCCCACCGCGGCCAGGCGCGCCAACATCAGCGTCTTTCCGCGCATCTCACCAACTCTAGTGTCAGGCAATCGATTTGGTACCAGAGTTGTGAAGATGGCATGACGGACGGCCTTCCCGGTAGAGACTGGGGAGGCAGTCGAACGAGAGTGGGTGTACGGGTTGTTGAGGCGGATTCCGCGTGCTGGACGGATGCGGGCGGCGGTGGTGGTCGCGATCGCGGTGGTGATGATCGTGGTCATCGCGCTGACGGCGGGGGCGCTGCGCGGTGACCCGGAGGGGATGGCGCTCAACGGACTTCCCGACGGGGTCGTGAACGCCGCCGCGCTGCGGGAGCTGACGCTGGTCGTGGACGCGAGCGGCCACGACGCCGAGGCGGTACGGCTCGAACTCGACGGGAAGGCGGTCACCGGCGAGGTGTCCGGTGACACCGTGGTGTTCCGGCCGGGCGAGCTCGCCGACGGCCCGCACACCCTCACCGCGGAGATTCCGCCGGGCGGACCGTTCGGCGCGCTGCGCACCGGTCCGGGCACGACGGGCACCTTCACCGTCGATGCGCGACCGCCGTCGCTCGAGGTCGCCCAGCCGGAGACGGTCGGGTCCTACCGCGAACCGGTGACCCTGAGCGGCACGGTCTCCGGCGCGGACAGTCTCACCCTGGACGGGCGGCCGGTCGAGGTGGCCGACGACGGCACCTTCGAACTCACGCTGCCCAACGCCCCGGTCGGCGCGGCACTGGTGGCCGCGGACGCGGCGGGCAACGAGACCAGGCAGCCCATCACCACCCGGGTGGAGGTGCCGCGAATTCGCGCGGTGCACGTGACCGCGCACGCCTGGTCGCACGACGGTTTGCGGGAAGCGGTGCTGGATCTGGCGCGCGAGGGCCGGATCGACACCGTGCAGCTCGACATCAAGGACGAGGACGGGGTCGTCGGCTACGACTCCCGGGTGCCGCTGGCCCGCGAGTCGGGTGCGGCGACCACCATCTACGACGCTCCGGCGGCCCTGAAGACGCTGCACGACATGGGGTTGCGGGTGGTCGGCCGGATCGTGGCCTTCCGCGACCCGACCATGGCGGAGTGGGCCTGGCACAGCGGCCGCCGCGACTGGGTGATCCAGAACGGCGGCGGCGCACCGTATTCCAGCCACTACGGGGCCATCGCGTTCACGAACTTCGCCCACCCCGAGATTCGCAGGTACAACATCGATCTGGCGGTGGAGGCCGCGCGGCTCGGCTTCGACGAGGTGATGTACGACTACGTCCGTCGCCCCGACGGGTCGCTGTCCAGCATGGCCTTCCCCGGCCTGACGGAGAACGCCAGCGTCTCCATCGCCGAATTCCTGCGCGAGAGCCGCACTCCGGTGCGCGACGCGGGCGCGTACCAGAGCGCCGCGGTCTTCGGCATCGCCTCCACCCGCCCCGACCAGATCGCCCAGGACATCCGGCTCATGGCGCCGCACGTGGACTACGTCGCGCCCATGCTCTATCCCTCGCACTGGAATCCGGGCGAGTACGGCGTGGCCAATCCCAACGCCCAGCCCTACGACATCATCTTCCGCTCCCTGGAGGACTTCCACCGCCAGGTGGAGGGCACCAATGCCAAGGTGATCCCGTGGCTGCAGGACTTCAGCCTCGGCGTCACCTACGGCGATGCCGAGGTCCGCGCCCAGATCGAGGCCACCGCGGCCCGCGGCATCGACAGCTTCTTCCTGTGGAACGCCGCCTCCCGCTATCACGGCGGCGCGATGGACCCGAGCTGATCGGGTCCGGGCCGAGCGGGCGTCAGTACTTGTAGAAGCCCTCGCCGGTGGCGATGCCGAGCTTGCCCTTGTCGATGTAGTTGTCCTTCAGCCACTTCGCCAGCTGCCGACCGTTCTCGTCGCCATTGGCGAGGATGTTGTAGGGGGTGGTGAGGCCGATGACGTCGAGAATCTGGAAGGGGCCCATGGGGGCGCCGGTGGCGATGCGCCAGGTCTTGTCGACCGCCTCGGGTTCGGCGTATCCGCCTGCGGCGAGGGCCATTCCGGAGTTGAGGAAGGGCACCAGCAGGGAGTTGAGGACGTAACCGGCCTTCTCCTTGTGCAATTCGATCGGGACCATGCCGATGGCCGCGGCGAAGTCGACGACCGCCTGGAAGACCGCCGGATCGGTGTCGGTGGTGCCCATGACCTCGCCGGTGTTGAATTTCCACACCTGGTTGGCGAAGTGCAGGGCGAGGAACTTGTCCGGCCGCCCGGTGAAGTCCTTCATGGCGCTGGGCAGCAGGGTGGAGGAGTTGGTGGCGAAGATGGTGCGTTCCGGCGCGAGCTTGCCCAGTTTCTCGTAGGTCTCCTGTTTGATGGACAGCACCTCCGGCACCGCCTCGATCACCAGGTCGGCGTCGCGCACCGCATCGCCCAGATCCGAGGTGAGCGTGATGGAGTCGGCGGTCTGCTCCGCCTTGCCGTCACCGCCGCCCTGCACATCGGAGCGGTAGATGCCCGCCAGTTTGGCGAACCGCTCGCGCGCCGCGTCCAGCGCCTCACCGTCGATGTCGTAGGCGGTGACGTCGAATCCGCTGAATGCCGTCTGGAAGGCGATCTGCGAACCCAGCACTCCGGTCCCCAGCACGGTGACCTTGCGAATCTCGATGCTCATCATTCTCCTTTCCGCGCCAGGAATCCGGCGACGATCTGTGCGATCTGCCCCCGCAGGTCCGCGGCGGCATCATGGCCCGCATGGGCGCCCGTCGAGGGCTGGGCGAGCGCCAGATGCAGGACGGCGAACACACTGCGTCCGGCCAGCTCGGCCCGCTCGTGCAGGTCCGGCAGCTCGACCCCGCGCGATCGGGCCGATGCCGCGAGTATGTCCGCGATGGTGGATTCGAGCCGCTGCACGAGGGCGAGCCCCTCGGCGCGGTACTGCTCGGTGGGCGGCCCGAACAGCAGTTCCCGCTGATAGGCAATGGTGTTCTCGACCCGGCGGGCGGCGAGGTCGAGCACCGGGCGGACCAGTGCGGTAATCGCCGCCCCGGGATCGGTTCGCTCGCGCGCCACCCGCTCCCCGGCGTCCAGTGCCGCCCGGAACTCCTCGTTGTAGACCATGAGCAGCAGCTCACCCTTGGATGCCGCATACCGGAACAGCGTTCCGGCGGCAATATCCGCGCGATCGGAGATCTGCTGCGTGGTCACCCGCTCGAATCCGTATTCGGCGAAGAGATGCGCGGCCGCCTCGAAGATGCGGCCCTGCTTGTCCAGCATCTTCCGAGCCCGCCGCCCGCCCCGCACGTCCCGAGGCGAATGAACCATGTGCACCTCCCGGTTCATCAGTGAGCACACTCATTAATGAGCGTACTCGCAGCAACCGATTGCGCAACCCCTCCCAGCTTGCCCGCGCCGACGCGCCCTGTCGATGAAGATGTTCGCGACACACCTCAGGCGTCGTCGGCTCCGGCCGCCGCCCAGGCGAATTCGAATTCGTCGCGGCTGATGGTGTGCCGCGCCAGCTCCGGGTCGTAGAGGTCGACGGGCGGATGCGCGGGCCATTCGTCGGCGCCGGTGCGCAGTACGGTGCCGTCACCGGCGATGGCCACCTCGCGTAGTCGGTGGCCGTCGGGGCCCAGCTCCATGAGGGCGACGAACGCGCCCTCGCTCTGGCGCAGGTGCACGATGCCCCGGCCGACGAGTGCGCCGAAGCCGGGCCGCGACCGCTGCGCCCGGCGTTGATCCCGCAGGTCCCGCAGGCCCGGCGGCACGTCGTCGGCGTCCACGGCGGTCTCGTCGAGCCGCAGATGCCGCGCCTGCTCCAGCAACTCCTCGTCGTCGATCACCTCGACTTCGGCGAAGGTCTCGAGGATTTCCCGGGGCGAACGCGCCAGCACCCACCACCAGGCCCGGCTGATTCCGTAGTCGTGCAGCACCAGAAACCGATCCATGCCCCCATCCTGGCGAACGAGTCGGCCGCGGGGCTACATTCCGCCCGAAAGGCGGGCTGGTGTATCGGAGTCAGCCGGGCAACGTGCTACTTGCCGTGGGCGCGCAGCTGGTACAGGCCCTCGGTCTCGGCGACCAGCACACCGTCGGCGTCGGTGACGACCGCGCGCAGCGTGAAGTCGGATTTGCCGTTGGCGGCGGCCTCGGCGGCGATGCGGGCGATCTCCTCCTCGCCGAGGGTGGCCTCGGCGCGCACATCGGTGCGGGCGGGCTTGCGGAAGGCGATCCGCAGATCCTTGACCAGGGGGTAGTACTCGGCGCTGTCGAAGCTGGCGATGGCGATCGCGCCGCCCAGGATCTCGGCGACCGTGAACAGCACCCCGGCGTAGATCGCACCGAAGTGGTTGGCGTTGCCCTCGGCGGGCACGGTGGTGGCCGCGAAGCCGGGCCGTACTTCGAGGGCGCGCACTCCCATGCGGTGGGCGGCCGGAATGGTGAATTCCAGCGCGCCGTTGATCACGTCTGCCAGCGGTGGGGTGGCGGTCCCGACTTCGTTGTCACTCATACCCGCAAGTATGAACTGATGGCAGGTGATGTCAATCAGAGGGGCAGAACTCCGGCGGCACGCACGGCCTCCACCACCCGGTCGGCCACGCCGCGCATGCCCTGCACCGTCGGGTGGTACGGCACCAGAGTCTCGGTGGCCAGCAGCGGATCGAACCAGCGCACCCCCGCGGGCGCGCAGGCGTCGCGGCCCGCCGAGGCGGCGACGGTGTCCACATAGAGCGCGCCGACGGCCGCGGCCGCGCGGGCCACCACCGCATTGAGGCGTTCGAACTTGGATTGGATGTAGGCGGCGTCGGCCGGGGCCAGCCCGAGCGTCTCCGGGCAGCCGCCGTCGCGCAGATAGCGCGGCCAGCCGTCGACCACCAGCGCGGCATGCGGCGCGCGGCGAGTGATCTCGCGCAGGGCGGCGGCATACGGCGCGGCGATGGCGTCGATATCGGCATCCCAGCCGTCGGCGGTTCCGGCGCAGCCACCGCGCGCCGCGGCCAGGTAGCAGTCCAGCAGATGGGCGGTGAACCGGGCGTCGTTCGCGCCGATGTGCAGGGTCACCAGGCGGGTGTCCGGACCGAGCGCGTCCAATTGCGGTGGCACACCGGCCGCTTGGGACTGGGTGAGATGCGGAATCCTGGCCGAGCTGCAGGTCCGGTCGTCCAGGCGCAGGCCGAGCCGCGCGGCCACCAGATGCGGGTAGTTGGTGGTGGAGCGTGCGCAGCTCAGGGGTGCTGAGGTGTCGAAATTGACGATGCCGGTGGTGGCCGCGCCCGAATCGCCGAGGGCGACGTACTCCGCGCCGCCGTCGGCCGGGGCGGCCGTCGCGGTCGCCAGGGACAACACCGTCGCGGCGACGCCCGCCAGTGCCGCGGTGATGGTTCTCGAGCTCATCGAATCTCCTCCTGGGTCCGGCTCACATTCTGCGGCCGGGTGACGCGCGTCCCAATGGGCGGGGCCACACCGGAGACGGGCGCGGACTGTGTGGCCCAACAATGCGGGCGGCCCGGGGGCGCGCGACGGTGGACGCACGTCGCCACGAGCGCGGTCGAGCGATTCCCGCACCGGCCGCCCGGACGAATCGACACCAGGAGGAACCTCGATGCGGAGGGCCTTGGCCAGACGAACCTCGACCATGCGGACCGGGATGGCTGGACATCATCGGCGAAGGCGGACGCTGCGAACAGATCGCGGACGAACACGGCTGGCTGGGCCGGTGCGGGCCGGTCTGGCCGGGCCCACGTCGAGACGGGCAGCGCGCCGGGCGATCCGCCCTCGGACGCCGACCACAGCGGTGCCGTGCGCGGTCGCGGCGCTGGTGGTGGCAGTCGTGGTGACCATGTTGGGGAGTGCCGGAACCGCGGCGGCGCAGGAACCGGCGCAACCGCCCGTACCGACCGTCCAGAGCCTGTTCAACACCCGGGGACCGCATCCGGTGGCCACGCCGGTGCGCGTCGATCCGTGCCGGGAATCGGTGTGGGGCACGGTGCAGCAGCTCGCGGTCCACGCCCTGGGCAATCGCGACGAGCTCACCTGCACGCAGGCATTTCCGAACGGGCTCGATTCTCCCCTCGGGGTGAACGTCTACCACCCGGCCGATATCGCCGCATTGTCGCCCGCACCCCTGATCGTCCTGACGCCCGGCTATCACGCCAATCCGGGCATGTACGACGCCATGGCGCGACAGTGGGCGAGTCACGGCTTCGTGGTCGTGCTCCCCTACGAGTTCTTCAACTCCCTGATCCACGTCCCGGCACTGGGTGTGGTGGCGGCGGCGGTCGCGCACCGGGATCCGAATTCCCCGCTGCACCACCGCATCGACCTCGGCCGCACGATTTTCGCCGGACATTCGGGCGGGGGCCAGGCGGCGTTGCAGGCGGGGGCGGTGTTCCCCAGTATCGCCGGACTCGTCGATCCGGGGCTGAGGGTCGCCGGGGTGCTGGCCGTGCAACCCGGTCCGCTCGCCATCGGGGCGTCGATCGGGGTGCCGACGCTGTTCCTCACCGGCTCCGACGATTTCGTGGTTCCCGATGGCGCGTGGGTGCGCTGGTGGCAGTACGACCTGACCGTGCACGCCCCGGCCTGGATCGCGAACGCCCGTGGGGTAAGCCATTTCTCGCCGGTGGACGGGCTCGCGCACTATCGTTCCGCCGGAGTGGCGGTGGCCTGGCTGCGCTATCTCGCGCTCGGGGACGAGACGGCGAAACGGTATTTCGTCGGACCCGAGTGGCTGCTGCCCGCCGACGACACGTTCGTCAGTGTGGAGCGCAACTCCCTGGCGAGCGCACTGCGCTAACCACGGGACCGCGAGCACCGAGTTAGATACATGAGATACACGCCGTATCATTTTCTCGGTGAGTACTCGGCAGCAGCCCGCCCGCTCCCCCGGGCGTCCGGCCTCGGCCACCAAGGCGGAGGTCGTCGAACTCGCCCGGCGGGCCTTCCTGGCGGGCGAGCGCGTCGACGTCCAAGCCGTCGCCGCCGAACTGGGCCTGAGCCGGGCCTCGATCTACCGGTGGTTCGGCTCCCGGGACGGGCTCATGGGCGCGGTTCTGGCCGATGAGTTCGAGAGCCTGCTGCGGCTCGCCGACAGCCGCCGGAAAACCACAGGCGCACACCGCATCCTGGAGGCCCTGGACCGCACCAACCACTGGCTGGCCGCGAGCGCGCCGCTGCAGCGGTACCTGGACAACGAACGCCTGGTGGGATTGAAGGTACTGACCGCCAGCGACGGACCGGTGCAGCCCAAGGCCGTCGCCGCCGTGGAGGACCTCATCACCCGCACCGAGGACGAGGACGGCTACCACGCCATCCTGGACCGGCAGCTGCTCGCCTACACTCTCATCCGGCTGTTGGAAGCGTTCCTCTACAACGACACGGCGGCCGGTATCCGCGGCGACGTGGACCGGCTGCGGCAGGTGCAGGCCGCGCTGCTGGGCATCCCGGAGTAAGGCCCCCGGCGCGGTCGCATCGATCACCCGCGAGCAGGGCTGGTGCGAGGGGGATACATGCGGAAGACCATGGTGATCGCCACGGCGACACTGTTCGCAGGACTCCTGTCCGGTTGCGCGAAAGACAGCCCACCGGAGCCTGATTCGTCCCCTTCCGCGGGCGCGTTCCTCGGCGAGTGCGGCGGCGCGCGCGACGACGACATCCGCACCATCACCGGCCTGCCCACCCTGGCGGCCGTCGCCCGCAACGGCCTCAAATGCGTCTGGGAATCACCCGGCCGGGACCGGCGGGTCATGTTCACCTGGTTCCGCGACAGCCCCATCGAACGCGAACGCACCATCGCCAGCATGAGCGGAAAGACCGTGGCGGACTTCTCCATCGACGGCTTCCACGGCTTCACCGCCAACGCGACGAGCCTGTGCCAGGTCGCGGTCCAGGACGGCGCGGACTTCTTCCACTGGCTCGTCCTCGCCCCCGGCATCGACTGCACGGTCCTGCGGCCGCTGGCCCGGCTGACCGTGGACCGGGCACACACCTGGGCGCCGGCCCCCACGCGACCACCCGGACGCCTCGACGAACTACTCCACGAATGCACGGCGGTCCCGCCGGACGACATCATGTCGACCGTCGGCGAATCCGGCCGGTCGGAGATGTATTTCCATGGGGCCGTGTGCATGTGGCGCATCGGCGGCCGCGTGGACTTGACCTTCGGCTGGCTGGAGAACGGCTCGGTGGAACGGGAGGAGGGGATAGCGCGACAACTCGGCTACCAGGTCACCGCCATCACTTCTGCTGGCTGGCAAGGCTTTTCCCAACGGCGGCCGGGTCATCCCGCTACCTGCGGGGTCACCACCAGCGATTCGGGCGCGGTCACCTGGTGGGTGCAGTCGGCCACCGGCGATCCGTGCGATACCGCGCAGCGCCTGATGGCGCTCACGGTGCGGCGCAGGGTGTGACGGGCCGGACCGGTCACGAACGGATCAGCAGCGTGCGTGCCGCGCGGATTTCGGGAATGCCGATCATTCGTGCGGCGAGCAGGAACACCGCCAAGCCGACTGCCGCTCCCACGGCTACCGTGGCGAGGTGTTCGATGGTCGGTGCGCCGATCGTCGTCCGGACGAGTGCGACGGCAGCACATCCCGCGGCTCCGGCGAGCGCCGTGGCCCACATGACGCGGTGCACGGTGGCGGCGACAGCGGTGAAGCCGAGCGGCCCGTACCGCCGACGCAGCAGAATGTGCCCGGTCACCGCACCGGCAACGTAGGCGAGCGAACTCGCGACGCTTAGCATCACGATCACGGCGTGGTCGGTCAGCACGGTCGCCGTCAGAACCAGGATCGTCACCTTCGTCGCGACCATGACGATATTGATCACGGTGGGGGTGCGAGTGTCGTTGTAGGCGTAGAACACTCGCATCTGCAGCATGACCAGCGCGAACGGTGCGAGCCCGAAGGCCGAGCACGCCACCGCCGTACCGATCAACCGTGCGGCGTCGGCGTCGACACGACCGGTGAACACCAACGCCGCGAACCCCGGCCCCAGCAGGCTCATCGCCATGGTCACCGGAATCAGCGCCACGGACAGATAGCGGGCCCCACGGGCGAGATCGGCGGTCACCGCGGCATGGTCGCCGAACGCGGCGGCACGCGAGATTCGCGGCATCAACACCGTCAGCACCGACGCGGCGAGAATGCCGTAGGGCACCTGGAACAGCAATTCGGCGTAGGTGTAGACGGACACCCCGCCATGGTCGAAGGCGACTCGCATCGTGATCGCGACACCGATCTGGCTGATCACGGCATACGCCAGCAGCCATCCCAGGATCGGCAGCCCGGAACGCACCGGACGCCACGTACAGGGCAACGGCCGCACCCGCCAACTCCACGCGAACCCATTGCGCCGCAACGCCGCAACCACCCAGGCGGCCTGCCCCGCGATCCCCACGGTGGTGCCGATCCCGATGGTCAGGACCTGCGCGGTGGTCATGGAGGCGGGCGTGAGGGTGACCGGTCCCGGCAGTAGCACGAACACCCCGCAGGTGGCCAGCACGATCACGTTGTTGACCACCGGCGCCCAGGCCGCCGTGGCGAAGCTGTCGCGGACATTGAGCACCGCGCCCACGACGACCGACACCCCGTAGAAGAAGATCTGCGGCAACAGCAGATACGCCCACCACGTGGCGAGATGACGCTGTTCGGAGTCGGTCACGAACACTCGGACGATCAGCGGAGCGCACACCACGGTGAGCACCGTGATCAGCGCCAGTGCGAGCACCGCCGCGACCATGACGCGCTGGGTGAACTCGCGGGACCGCTTGCGGCCCCGGCGCCGAGCCCTGGTCAACAACGGAACGACAGCGCTGGCCAGGACACCACCCAGCAGCAGTTCATAGAGCATGTTCGGCAGATTGTTCGCACCGTTGTAGGCATCACCGACAGCCGCCGTCCCCAGCACGGCGGCGATGACGATCGTCCGCGCGAACCCCGTGACTCGGCTGACCACCCCGGCGAGAGCCACCTGCCCACCCGCACGGGCAAGCCCTGAAGCACCCGTACCCGCCTCAGCACCAACGCCTTTCAGTTTGACCGTTGCGGCGGTGCGGCGCGGCGCTCGGATCGGTAGCGGCTGTGTCGCGAAGCTACCGTAGTCGTTCACTGCGTCCCCCTCATCGCGAATCCGAACCCGACCCGTCCAGATTACGGATGCGACAGACCGGCACCCTCTGGTCACTCGCGCCGAGGTGCCGCCCACAGGCCGTTACGTCGGCCGGGACACGGCCGACGAGTGCGCGCGATGCCGAATGCCGTGAGGGTCGGAGGATCAAAACCCCGGCTTCACCAGGCAAGCCGATAACTTGGTGCCGTGAGCGATGGTGCGCTTAGGCCCGAGTGGTGTGTGGTCGCGTCGTTGTTGCCTTACCCGTACAAGGAGTCGGGTCCCAACGCTGTCCTGCGCAGCCACAAGATCTTCCCAGCCGGGGCGAAGCTTCATGTGATCGGCGGCTTCGCGGGTAAGGGGTCATGAGGTGGTGACCGTGGTTGGTACTGGCCACCGACGCCGGTATGTCACCGCCCACATCCAGGCTCGATACCTCGGAAATTGGCGTGTGGCTCTGATCTACCGGCCCGAGGTGCTGAGGGCGATCCATCAAGCCGAGATCGATGACCGGTGGAGCGCTCATCGCTGGAATCAGCAAGGCTTCGAACTGGATTCACCCGAGTATGGCGAGTATCTCCGGCGGATCGCGGAGGGCTTTCGGCCCACTCATCGGGACAGAACCGACGACGGGTAGTGCCTGTCGTGGCTGGCGGTCGGCGCGAACGCCCGATCACACACGCCCCCACCTGCCGCTGATCGCGCGGTTTGGCGCGGGCTGAGGCATCCGCCGACGAATCTGACGTATTGTGCACCTCACTCGACTGCCGGCGGCTTACCGGTCGGCGCGCTGTCCGTACTCTCGTCAACTTCGGACAGCAGTCCCGAGCCTGTGATTTCCACTATCCCGAGTCAGTACTGCTCCCGATGGCTTGACGTCGGCCTCCTCCCATCCGCCTGTGTGATCTGTTGCCGTCCGTTTGACAGCGCCCCGCTCGAGGTTCCCAATTGGGCGTATGTCCAGATAACCCATGCTCCCGCCCCGGAGCAGCGTGTTTCCGCACAGGAGTGGTGATGAACCTTCGTCGTCTCGTACTCACTGCCATGTTCGCCGCCGCCTGCGCCGTGGCGACCGTCGCGACACCCGTCGCGCACGCCGAACCCGACCGGGTGCCGGAGACCGTCGATATCGCCTGTGGCGATGCGGTCCGACATCTGAAGGCCGACTGGTATCTGCCCGATGGACCAGCCGGTGGCCTGGTCTGGCTGCAACACGGTTTCGCGCGGAGCAATGCGAATGTGGCCAGCCTCGCCGAGCATTTCGCGGCTGCCGGATACGTCGTCTTCGCTCCCTCTCTGCCGTTCATGGACCCGGCCGGATGCACCCTGCAGAACCTCGGCGACAACACCGGATTCCTCGGGAACATCGCCGATCTGTTCGCCACCGACGCCGAACCCACCAACTCGCTGGCGCGCAGTTTCGCGGCGGCTACCGCGACGGCGCACCGCCCGGATCTGCGACTGCCGCGGCAGACGGTCTTCGTCGGGCACTCAGCCGGCGGCGAAGCCGTCGAATACGTCGCGCGCCGACTGCACACCGACCACCCCGCCGCCTTCGCCGACCTGCGCGGACTCGTCCTGCTCGACCCGGTGAAGTCCTTCCTCGGTGACAACACCGACCAAGCCCTCACCGATCTCGACCACACCGACCTACCGATTCTCGATATCGCCGCGAAACCCTCACCATGCAATCTCTTCGGCGTCGGCACCGACACCCTCCAGCGCCTGCTGCACCGCCGCTACCTGGGCATCCGCATCGGTACCGGAGTACACACCGACGCCGAAGGCCCCAGTGGCGACACTCTGGGCAACCTGGTGTGCGGCGACCCGAGATCGGTGAACATCTCGACCCTGCAGACGCTCGCGGTCGGCTGGGCCACCGACTACTTCACCGGCACCAGAACCGCCGACTACTATCCCGCCCACGCACCCACCGCCGATGCCGCCGCCGCGCACTCGGCGGTCACCGACGTGGTTTCGGCCGCACCCGAGGCGGAGATTCTGACCGGGGCGTAGCGGAGGCTGCTCGGTACGCCGGCTATGCCCGGTATGGATTCCCGCAAAGGTTGGGCTTCGCCGCGGTCGGTCACCGTCGACTACGTCCGTATTCGAACGAGTCGGGCACCGCTGGGAACAGCTAGCGTGAGATTCGCTCCGCCCCTGGCTGAACAGCCGGGTCATCCGATCACTCGACAACGGAGGGTGCGATGTCCACAGAGGTCTACCTGATTGCTCTCGACGATCAGGGGTTACCCGGAGTTCTGGACCCGGCGGTAGTCGAGAAGATATTCGGCCGGCACGGCGTCGACGTCGTCGGCACCGACGCAGTCGTCAGCGATCCTGACATCGAAAACGCCTGGACCGAGGTCACCGGACTGGGCAGCGGGGTGCTGACCTTCTGGCGGCCTGCTGGCAGGCTGATCTGGCGCATACTCTTCGATCTGCTGACCGAGTGTCACGGTTTTGCCTACGACACCGGTGGTTCGCTGATAGTCGGCAATGACGAGTCTCTCCGCCGCCTGCGCGCGTCGGGCAATTGGGACGCCGACGATGCCAGGACTGTCACCTCACCGGACGAACTGGGCTGATTCTGAACCAATGCGTGGAGGCATCGCCATTCAGCCGATTCGATCGCGTTGTCGTCACCGACGGCTTCGAACATCCCGGCGTACCAAGGATCATCACGCCGAGCATTCGATCAGCTTCGTGCTATCTCGAAAGCTTGAATTTCTTCGGCATGTCGGTCTAGCTGAGGTTTCGTGTCGCGGTCGCGGACGGTAGATTCGAACACATGAGCGAAACCGTCGCGGGCGAGGCCACCAGCTACGAGCTGGTCGCGCGGCTGCGGGAGGTACACGCGCGGATCGCCGCCGCCCAGGCCGAGGAGGTGGCGTTGATGACGCGGCTGTATCGGCTGCGGCGCGCCCAGCAGCTCGAGGCCGGGGTCGCGGCGCGGCATGCCGGGGAGTCGGCGGCGACCGAAATCGGTGTGGCGGTGCGGGTCTCGCAGCGCAGCGCGGACGGGCTGATCGCGCTCGGGATGGGATTGGGGCGGTTGCCCGCGACCCGCCGGGCGTTCTGACAGGGGCGCATCGATCTGGCGCGGGTACGCGCGATCCACGACACTCTGGTCAACACATCCGACGACACCGTCGCGGAGTTGGAAGAGACGGTGGTCGCTCGTGCCGAAGGGTGTGATCCCGCGCGGTTGCGGCGCACCATCCGCAAGCGACTGCTCGAGCTCGACCCCGCCGGGCAGGCGCGGCGGCGGCGTGAGGCCGAACGCGAACGGTACGTGGCCGTGCGTGCGGCCGACGACGGGACCGCGCTGGTCGATGCCGTGTTGCCCGCGGCCGGGGGGTGGACGTTGTTCGAACGGTTGCGGGAGATGGCTGTCAGTCAGTGTTGTGCCGCCGATCCGCGCACGATGAACCAGCGGCGTGCCGATGCGTTGGTGGCGTTGGCCGACGGGAGCGGGCAACTGACCTGCGGCTGTGCACTGCCCGAGTGTGCCCGCCGGGACTCGACCACGCCGGTGCCGGTCGCGCGGCGGGCGTTGGTGCAGGTCGGTGTCAGCGCGGCGACCCTGGCGGGGGTGCAGGACAATCCGGGGTTGTTGGCTGGGTTCGGTGCGATCGACGCCGATCTGGCGCGGCAGATCGCCCGCCACGCCCGCTTCCATGTGATCACCGAAACCAGCGACGAAATCAGCAGCGACACCAGCACACCCGACACCGCAGGATCGCCGACCATCGAAACCACCGACGGGAACCATGCACCGGCAGCGGTCGAATTCGCCGACGGCAGTCCTGTCATCGGCGAACCCGCCGACCCTGGCCGTGTACCCGCAGCTCCGGACGCCGCTGAGAACGGCCTGGCCACGATCGACGACACCGCGACCATACCCCCACGCCACATGAATCCCCCACCAACGGCGACGGACTCACCAGAATGGGCGGCGGACTCACCAGAATGGCGATACCGCCCCAGCACCACCGTCGCCGCCCGCGTACTAGCCCTCGATGGAACCTGCCGCGCCCCCGGCTGCCCGGTCCCGGCCGCGGCCACCGACCTCGACCACCAACAGCCCTTCGACCACCACTCCCCCGCCACCGGCGGACCCACCACCGTGCACAACCTCGGCTGCCGCTGCCGCCGACATCACCGCCTGAAAACCCTCGCCGACCACGGCATGAACGGGTGGACGGTCACCCACCATCCGCATCGGCGCATCGAATGGCGCACCCCCACCGGCGACACGATCACCACCAGCCCCGAAGGCGCCAAGTTCCTGTTACCGCATGCGCCGGTGGCCGCCACCCTACTGGAACCCGTTGATCCACAACCCGATCCACCGCTACTCGACCCGGGACCGGCGGTCAACGCGCTCACCGAACTACTCCACGTCTACATCCCACCAGGGCGACGACATTTGCGCACTCACCGCGACGTCCATCACACCATCACTGTCGGAGGCACCTTGTGCAGCGTCGGCGGCTCCGATCGGGATGCAGACCGCCCGCCCTTCTGAGTAGAACCGGGACGGACCGGTCGATGTGCACTGGGCAGGAAATGACGGAAACGATGAAAGTCGGTCTCGAACATGCCGAAGCACCCGCGAACACCGCTGACCTCGACCGGCTCGCGCGGCTGCTGGAGCAACCTCTACATCAGGTCAACTCATGCCGGTATCGAATTCGCCGGTCTGCACACCGGTTACGAAGGCATCCCACTCGCCAGGCGTGAATACCAGCGCAGGTCCCGCAGAGTCCTTCGAGTCCCTGACTCCCACTACTCCGCCCGCGAGGTGCGCCACTTCCACACACTCGCCCTGTGCACTGCTGTGACTGCTCTTGAACCACTCGGCCTTGGATAGGTCGACGTTCACGCGCGGTACTCCTTTGCCGTCGCCGACACGATGTGCCTGGTCGTGTCGGGATCCAACGCTACACGGCTGATCTCGGCCAGAGCTTCGCGATAACGCGTCACTTCCGCTTCCCGTTCGAGGTAGAGGTCTCCGGCCCATTCCTCGACATAGATCACAGGTGGTTCGGCCATTCCGGTGGCGGGCAACTTGGGAAACTCCAGCAGGACGAACGAACCTACGCGGGAACCCAGGTGCCCTGCCGCATCGAACGAGACCATCCGAACGGTGACGTTCGGCAGTTCACTCACTTCGAGGAGCCGCTCGAGTTGTTCGGCCATCACGCCCCGGCCGCCGATCTGGTCACGAATTACGGCCTCCCACAGGATCACATCCAGGTCGAAGTCGACATCACGCATACGTGACTGCCGCTTCTCCGCGACCTCGATCAGCTTCTCGACCTGCCCGGTCGGCATGTCGGGCGTCTCCAGCCAGGCCATCGCACGGCGATACGCGGGAGTTTGGAGCAGACCGGGCACAATGGCGGTCTTCCATGCGGTGACTTTGCGGGCAGCGGCCTCCAAACCCATGTAGTGATCGAACCCCGGGCGCATCTCATCGGCATAGGCACGCCACCAGTTCTTCTGCGCCGAGTTGAGTTCCTGGGCCAGCCCGAGCATCACTCGGCGGTCCTCGTCGCCCACACCGTATGCATCAGAGAACGCATTGACCCACAGTTGGGGAACTTTGGTTTTCAGACCATCTTCCAGACGCCCGAGAGTTTGCTGTGAGGTCTCCACGATCTGTGCTGCTGCATACCTCGTTAGCCCCGCGCGGGCGCGATGCTGGGCAAGCAGTCGTCCGAGCGCTCTACTCGCAAGGGTCGATCCAGCCATAGCCATTAGCCTCGCTATTGACGGGGGCGAGATTTGGAAGTATCCGAGCTGGGTGTAGCCGTTCTGAAAGTTTGGCATCCCCGCCGTGTTTCGCACAAGGTGGAAGTTCCATCTCTTCGCCGGCGGGTGTCTACTGAGTTCACCCCGGATGGCCGGGAAAACCGAAACCCCCGAGCCGCACCACAACTCGGATCGCTGAGTGTGCCCACGCAGTACGGCGGTTCGGGGAACACGCGAAGTACCGGCCATCAGGGGCTCCATCACCCACACCACTCAGAGGTCGATGATGTTGGTAGCCACAGACAACCCGACGGCGTACGACGACTGCAATCGGGTGCTGATGCCCGTGGAGCGAGGCAGGCACCGCCGGGCCGGGAAGCATCGGAGGTGACCGAGATGGGGATGACGTACGAAGCTCCGCGCGCTGTCGAACTGGCGGACTGCGACCTGGACCCGGCCACGATCCGGACGTTCGAGGAGTCGACAGTGCTCGCGCTGCATCGGGATTGCGGTCCGGAGCGGTGTCGGCTCGCCGAGCGGTGGTCGGCGAACACCAGCGTCTCAGCCGATCCAGGCCCCCACCGCCAGGAACAGGCAGATGAGTACGAGCAGGATGCCCATGAGCGGACCCACGAACCGGACGTAGCGGTCGTAGCGCACCTTCGCCAGGGCGATGCCGCCGGTGACCACCGCCGTGGTGGGGGTGACCAGGTTGGCCCAGCCCGAGGCGGACTGCCAGGCGGTGACGACCAGGGAGCGGGGCACGTTCGCGAAGTCGGCGAGCGGGGCCATGATGGGCATGGCGAGGGTGGCGTGGCCCGAGGTGGAGGGGATCAGGAAGGCGAGGGGGACGTTCACCAGGAAGACGCCTACCGCGAAGAGGGCCGACGAGGTGCCGGTGACGACACCCTCGAGGGCATGTAGGACGGTGCTGGTGATCTGGGTGTTGTTCATGATCACCGTGACGCCGCGGGCGAGGACGATGACTATGCCCGCGCCGACGAAATCACCGAAGCCCTTGCCGATCTCCTCCGTCATGCGGGTTTCGCCGAGACCGCCGACCAGGCCGATCACCACCGCGCCCACCAGGAACAGGGCGGTGAGTTCCGGGAAGTACCAACCCAGTTCCCACGGGAACGGTGCGGCGTCCGGGCCGTTGATCACCTCGGCCCACGGGATGATGGAGAAGATCATGAAGACGAAGGTCAGCACCACCAGCCACAGCACGGCCTGCTGGCGGCGGGTCATCGGATCCGGTTCGTGGTCTTCGGCTTTCACCTCCCGGTCGCCGGGTTGCCAACCGGACCACGATTTCTCGGGGTCGCGCTGGACGCGGCGCGCGTACCAGAGCACGTAGCCGACGGTGACCGCGGTCAGCACCACCAGCATGACCAAGCGCAGCACGATGCCGTCACCGATGGGGATGCCCGCCGCCGAGGACGCGGTGCCGGTGGCGAACGGGTTCACCGTCGAGCACAGCACGCCGACGCCCGCACCGCAGATGATCGCGCCGACCGCGGTCATGCGGTCGTAGCCCAGGGCCAGCATGAGCGGCACCAGCAGGGCGTAGAAGCCGAGCGTCTCCTCCGCGAATCCCTCCACCGTGCCCGCCAGGGCGAAGACCACCATGATGCCGACGATCAGCAGGAAGGAACGCCGCCGCAGGGCGTAGGCCAGGCGGCCGATGCCAGCGTCGAGCGCGCCGGTGCCGAACGCGACGGTGATGAAGGCCCCGACCGCCAGCACGAACAGGAAGACCGCCGCCGCGCCGTAGAGCGCGCCCGACATATCGGGGCCGACCTGGCCGGTCGCATCGTCCTGCACGCCGTAGAGGCCGTTGATGGGAGCCAGGAACAGATCCCGCAGCCGGTCGCCGACACTCCGCGACTCGTCGAGGCGGTGATAGGTTCCGGCGACGGGGCGGCCGGTGTCGTCGTGGTCGTAGGTCCCCGGCGGAATCACGAAGGCCGCCAACCACACCAGGACCGTGACGCCCGCGAGAATCGTGTACGTGGAGGGGAATGTCCACGTGCGGTCGTGCTCCGGCGATGCGGGATCGGCGGTGGCGGTATCGCTCATCGGCCCGCCCGTTCGGCGAAGGCGCGGGCGAACAGTCGGAAGAACTCCGCCTCCGCCACCGCCACATTGCGCAGCTCGCTGAGCAGCACCCGCTCGTTGTAGCCGTGCATATTGCACTTGGCGTCCTCGACGCCCAGCATGAGCACCTCGGCGTGCGGCGCGGCCGCGGCCAGGGAGTTGGTGAGTGGAATCGAACCGCCCATGGCGGAATCCACCGCGTCGGTCCCCCACGCCTTCGCCATGGCCGCGCGCATGGCGGTGTAGGCGGGGCCGTCGGTTCCGGCCGCGAAACCGGTGCCCACATCGCCGCCGCTGACCGTCAGCGGGATGCCGAAGGGCCGGACCCGGCGCAGATGCTCGATCACCGCGCGCTGTCCCTCCGCCGGGTCCTGCTCCGGGTGCACGCGAACGTTCAGGTAGGCGCGGGCGTAGGGCACCACCGCCGACGCGGCGGTCTCCACGGCCGGGGCGTCGAGTCCGATCACGGTGATCGCCGGGCCGTACCAGATGCGCTCCCCGATGGGTCCGGTGCCGAGCAGCGGCATATCCGGCGTCATCCCGGTGATCTCGGCGAACTCGGTCTCGGTGTAGTCGGCTCCGGTCCAGGTGTCGCGGCGCAGTCCGGGCACCGCCACATTGCCGTCGGCGTCGTGCAGGGTCGCCAGTCCGGCCATGAGCGCCAGCAGGGCATCCGGTGCGGCCCCGCCGAATTGGCCCGAGTGCACGGGCGCGGCCAGCGTCCGCACCTCCACGAAGACATCGGCCACCCCGCGCAGCGCGGTCACCAGGGTCGGCGTGCCCGCCCGCAGATTGCCCGCATCGCAGATGAGCATGGCGTCGGCCTGGAACAGCTCGGGATGCGCGGCCGGATAGTCGTCGAAGTCGGAGCCGTACTCCTCCTGACCCTCGATCACCACGATCACGCCCACCGGCGGGGTGCCGCCATAGGCGCGCAGCGCGGCGATATGGGCGATCACATTGGCCTTGCAGTCGGCCGCGCCGCGTCCGTAGATCGCGCCGTCCCGCTCGGTCGGCCGGAACGGCGGGGTGTGCCACAGTTCCGCGTCACCCGGCGGCTGAACGTCGTAGTGCGCGTACAGCAGCACGGTCGGCGCGTCCTCGGGGGCGGGGATGCGGCCGTACACGACCGGGGCGGTGCGCGGCAGCTCGAGGACCCGAATGTCGCCGACTCCAGCTGATCGCAACTCCTCGGCAACAAAGTCGTGAGCGCGCTGCACATTCTCCCGCGGGTAGTCGGGGAAGGCGATGGAGGGAATCGATACGAGCCGCTCGAGCTTGGCTTTCAGCTCGGGCATGAGGGCGTCTACGGTGGCGGCGAGATCGGTGCGAGGCTCCACGATTCCTCATCGAACCACCCCGCAGGCAAATCTCAGCAAACCTATGGCGAGTTTTATGCAACGGAGATCGGAGCTCCGGCCTTGTAGCGTCGGAACGGCAGACTGGAACGACAGCGGATCACACACGAAGGAGATATCCGTGCGCTTCGGCATCTTCGTCCCGCAGGGCTGGCGGCTCGACCTGGTCGGCATCGACCCGGCCGAGCAGTGGGCGGTCATGCGCGATCTCGCGCGACGCGCGGACGCCAACCCGGATTGGGAGTCGATCTGGGTCTACGACCACTTCCACACCGTGCCGGTGCCCACCGAGGAGGCCACCCACGAGGCGTGGACGCTCATGTCGGCCTTCGCCGCGAGCACCGAGCGGGTGCGCCTGGGCCAGATGTGCACCGCCATGGCCTACCGCAATCCGGCCTACCTGGCCAAGGTCGCCGCCACCGTCGACCATGTGTCGGCGGGCCGGGTGGAGATGGGCATCGGCGCGGGCTGGTACGAACACGAGTGGCGCGCCTACGGGTACGGCTTCCCGCCCGCCGGTGAGCGACTGGGCCGCCTGCGCGAGGGCGTGGAGATCTTCCGGCAGGCGTGGAGCACCGGCGCGGCCACCCTGGACGGCAAGTACTACCAGGTGAACGGCGCGATCGTGCGGCCGCTGCCGATCCAGGAGGGCGGTATTCCGCTGTGGATCGCGGGCGGCGGGGAAAAGGTGACGCTGCGCATCGCGGCCCGGTACGCGCAATACACCAATTTCGCGGGCGAGCCGGAGCAATTCGCCCACAAGTCCGAACTGCTGCGCGGTCACTGCGCCGAGGTGGGCACCGATTTCGACGCCATCACCCGCTCCTCGAATTTCAATGTGGCCATCGGCGCGACCGAGGCGGAAGTGGAGGACCGGCTGGCGGCGCTCACCGCGCGCCTGACCCCATTTGTGGGGGCAGACAATGCGCAGCAGCAGGTCAACGATATGTTGCGGGGCACCGCCACCGTCGGCACCCCGGAACAGGTCGTCGAAAATCTGTCCCGCGTACGCGGACTCGGCCTCGGATATGCCATTCTCAATTTCCCGGAGGCGGCCTATGACACCTCCGGAATGGAGTTGTTCGAGCGCGAGGTGATCCCAGCGCTGCGCTGAGATCGGGAGAAGGTATGCGGAAACTCGCGGACACGGTGCGGATCTCGGGCTCGGCGGTTCTCGCCGTGATCGCGATGCTGCTGCTGCCGGCCCTGCCGCCGTCGGTCGCGGTGGCGTCGGCACAGACCGGGGAGGTCGATCCGGCCGAGATCGACCGGTTCCTGACGGACTATCTGGCGCGCACCGGACTACCGGGCGCGGCGGTCGCCCTCACCCACGGCGACCGGGTGGTGCACGTGGCGGGCTACGGCCGCGACTCCACCGGCGCGGCCATCACCGCCGACAGTCCGATGCCGGTGGCCTCGCTGAGCAAATCCTTTGCGGCGCTGGCCGTCATGCAGCTCGTCGAGGCGGGCCGGGTGGATCTGGACGCGCCCGTGCGGCGGTATCTGCCCGAGTTCGGCATGGCCGATCCGCGCGCCGAGTCGATCACGGTGCGGCAGCTGCTGAACCAGACCTCGGGCATGTCCGACCGCGCCTTCCCGGATCTCAAACGGCCCCAGGCGCATTCCCTCGCCGAGGCGGTCGATCGGCTGCACGGCGCGGCGCTGGCCGACGCACCCGGCACCGACTACCACTATCACAATCCGAACTACCAGGTCGCGGCGCGCCTGGTGGAGATGGTGAGCGGCCGGCCCTACGCGGAATACCTGCGCGAGCGGGTCTTCGGGCCGCTGGGCATGGACGCGAGCACCACCGTGGACCGACCGCGGGACGCCAACCTGCCGCGCGGCCACATCCGCCTGTACGGGAAGGCGATCGCGGTCCCCGAGATCGACTGGTTCGTGGGCGGCAGCCACGGCATCGTCACCACCGCGGCGGATCTGGCGCAGTGGCTCATCATGCAGAACAACGGCGGCCGCGGGGCCGGTGGCCAGCAACTGGTCTCCCCCGCCGCCGTCGAACTCATGCACACCCCGCCGCGCGGCTCCCACTACGCCATGGGCTGGCAGGTCGACGACGCCGAACCCGGACGGCTGTACCACACCGGGTCCTGGTTCACCTACACCGCAGAGCAGGTGCTGCTGCCCAAGACCGGGTACGGCATCGTGGTGCTGACCGATATGGGGATGGCGCTGGAGTCGGACCCGTCGATCATCGGCGACGGACTGGTCGACATCGCCCGGGGCGACCAGCCGACGGTGCGGCGACCGGCCGGAATCTACGCCGACTGGGGACTCGCGGCGGCCACCCTCGCCGTGGCGGTGCTGGCGGCTATCGCGGTCGCGCGCTCGCGCCGCTGGGCGCACCGGCAGCGCGAGATGTCCCTGCCCGGTTGGCTCATCGTGCTGCGGCAGCTGCCGTATCTGACGGCCGTGCCCGTACTGGCCTTCCTGCCCGGACTGGGCAGTTTCGTCTTCGCCGGACGGGTGGGCGGCTTCCAGCACGTGCTCTACGTGTTCCCGGCCGTGCTGGTCTTCCTGGCCGTCGCGGTGGCCGCCGGGGTCACGGTCATCACCGCGCGCGCCGTCCGCCTGTGGACCACCCGGCCCCGGCGGACGGACGGCGCGACGGGTTCGGCTCAGCCGTCCTTGCGGGCGACGCCGCCGTAGGCGCCCGAGCGCCACGGCTCCGCACCGACATCGGCCGGATTCTCCGGCCGCCACAGCGGCAGGTGCACCAGCCCGGGCTCGAGCTGCGTCCAGTCGCCGAAGTAGGTGACGATCTCGTCGCGGGTGCGCAGCGAGATCTCGGTGGAGGTGCGACCGGACAGCTTCTGCCCCTCCAGCACCTCCGCCGGCTGCCCGTCGGCGGTGGCGTGGGTGATGGCCACATAGCTGCCGGGGACACACGGCTTCAGCAGGCGCGCGACGGCACCGGCGGGATCCGCCTCGTCCGGGACGAAATGCAGCACGCCGAGCAGCAGCACCGCCACCGGCTTCGAGAAGTCGATGAGTTCGCCGACCACCGGATCGGTCAGGATCCGCTCCGGATCGGCGACATCGGCCTGAATGATCCCGGCATTCGGATTGCCGCCCAGAATAGCGATACTGTGCGCCACCGCGACCGGATCGATATCCACGTACACCACGCGCGCCTCGGGATTGCGGGCTTGGGCGACCTCGTGCACATTTCCGACGGTGGGAATGCCCGAACCCAGATCCAGGAATTGGGTGATGCCCTCGTCCACCAGGAAACGCACCAGGCGGCGCAGCAGATCCCGGTTCGCGCGCATGGTTTCGGCGATATTGGGAGTGAATGCTTCGATCTGGCGCGCCAATTCGCGATCGATCTCGAAATTGTGCATGCCGCCGACGAAGTAGTCGTATACGCGGGAGGCACTGGGACGATCCAGATCGATCCCCTCGGGAGCCCAACTCGGCCTGGTCATCGCGAACCCTTCTGACAGCGAAAAAGTAAACACATCGTTCGCCTCGTTCACACCATTCACCCGGAACGGTTGTGATTCGCCACGAACAATCAAGCGCCGCAATGGTATCCCAGCGGGAGGTGATTCGCCGCCGTACGACGGTAGGGCTACGATCGATCCCCATGGCGTGGGAAGCCGGGGGTGAGCGGTACTCGGGCGGCCCACACGCCGACCTCGTCGAGCAGTGGGTCGCCGCACTCACCCGTGGCACACGCGATCACGTGGTGCCGATGAGTCGTGCCGAGACCCGGACGCTGCTCACTCGATTCGCCCGCGAACTCGACGCCGCCGCGCGGGATCCGGCATCGGATCGGCGGATCGCGGAACTGGGCGCGGAACTGGCGCGGGCCCACTTCGTGGGTGACGAGGTGCTCGGGCGCAGTGTCGCCGTGCTCGAGGAGTACTTCGCCGAGATCGCCGACGACGTCCCCGCGGACCGGGTGGCCATGCTGCTGGCCGCCTTCACCACCGGCTACGTGCGCGCCTTCCGCGCCTGGCTGCTGGCCGAACAGGAGAGCGTGCGCGTCGCCGACATCACCGCGCGCCGACTCGTCGAACAACGATTACGCGAGAGCGAGGCCCGCTTCCGGGCGGTCTTCGCACAGGCCGGAATCGGCACCGGACTCTCCGATATGACCGGCCGCATCATCGAGGTCAACACCGCGTTCGCGCAGATGCTCGGCTACACCCCCGCCGAGATGCTGCGCCTGTCCGTCACCGATCTGGGGCACCCCAGCGACGATCCCGGCATGTGGAAGCTGTACTCGGGGGTGCTGCGCGGCGATCTGGACAATGTGCAGCTGGAGAAGTGCTATCCGCACAAGGACGGGCACGGGGTCTGGACCAATATCAATGTCTCGCTCATCCGCGACGAGCGCGGCGAACCGCAGTACACCCTCATTCTCGTGGAGGACATCTCCGAGCGGCGGGCGTTGCGCGAGCGGCTGCACTACCGCGCCAATCACGACCAGCTCACCGGACTGGCCAACCGCACCCGCTTCTTCGACGCCCTCACCACCGTGTTCGCCGACCCCGGCGTGCGCGTCGGGCTCTGCTACGTCGACCTCGACCACTTCAAGACCGTCAACGACACCTTCGGCCACGCGGTGGGCGACGAACTGCTCGCCCAGGCCGCCACCCGCCTCACCACCTGCGCCACCGGGCCCGGACAGCTGGTGGCCCGCATGGGTGGCGACGAATTCGTCATCCTGGTGCCGCACAGCGGCGGCGCGGACGAGGTCGCCAGCCTGGCCCGCTGCGTGCTGAAGGCCTTCTCCCGCCCCTTCCACGTGCACGGCTATCGGCTGTCGGTCACCGCCAGCGTCGGCGTCATGGAGGACCGCGCCGGACACACCACCGCCGAGGAACTGCTGCGCTCGGCCGACTCCAGCATGTACTGGGCCAAGGCCGCCGGGCGCGGCCGCTACGAGATCTTCGACGCCGCCCGCAGCCATCGCGAGCACACCCGCGTGGAACTCACCGCCGCCATGCCCGACGCCCTGGCGCGCGGGGAGTTCTTCCTCGACTACCAGCCCATCGTGGCACTGGACGGGTCGGGCATGGTGGCGGTGGAGGCGCTGGCCCGCTGGCGGCATCCCGAACTCGGCATCCTGCCGCCCGCCCGCTTCGTGGACCTGGCCGAGGACAACGGTCATATCGGCGCGCTGGGCTCGCTGGTGCTGCATCTGGCCATCGCGGACAGCCGGGTGTGGAGCGAGCGCTACCCGGCGCTCACGCCACTGGTGAGCGTGAACGTCTCGGCCACCGAGGTCTCCGATCCGGTCTGGCTGGACCTGGTGCAGCAGGCCATCGCGGACAGCGGACTGAAACCCGAACAGCTGCAACTGGAACTGACCGAACGCGCCTTCATGGCCACCACCGGACGGCCGCTGCACGCGCTGCGCACGCTGGCCGAATCCGGGGTCCGCATCGCCGTCGACGATTTCGGCACCGGCTATTCGAATTTGGCCTATCTCGGGCGGCTGCCGCTGCACACGGTCAAACTGGCAGGCCCGTTCGTGCGGCACCTGCGCACCCCCGATGCCATGGAGGCGGCGGATCTGCGCATCCTCGAGACGATCATCGCGCTGGCGCACGATCTCGGGTACACCGTCACGGCCGAGTGCGTGGAGACACGACATCAGGCCGACCAGCTGCGGGCGTTGGGTTGCGATACGGCGCAGGGGTGGTACTTCCACCATCCGATGCCCGCCGCGCGGATCACCGACCTGTTGGCCGAGGCGGAAGAGGCGGCGGCACACCAGCTCTGACCGGCGGCTAACTCTCCCGCTTCGCCCGAGCCCGGCGCTTGCCCTCGTGCATGGCCTGCACCCGTGCCACCGGAATGGTGTGCCCCTCCTCGAGCAGGTCGGCCGGAATTCGTTGCGGCGCGGGCATGTTCTCGGCCCACGGGTCGCGGTCGCCGAGGGTCTTCGGCACGGTGTGGATGGTGAAGTCGCGCGGATGGACGCTGCCGAGATCGGCCCAGTCCACCGGGAAGGACACCGTCGTGCCCGGACGGATGCGGGGGCTGTAGGTCGAGACGACCGTGGCACCGGCCGCCCGGGTGGAGTCCAGGAAGACCTTGCCGCCCCGGTCTTCTCGAATGAAGGCGGTAGTGGCCAATACCGGATCGAGGCGTTCGGCACGGGCGGCGATGGCCCGGGTGGCCGCGGCGGCGTCCTCGATGGGCAACCCCGGCTCGATCGGGACGAAGATGTGCACCCCCTTGGAGCCGCTGGTCTTCACGGCTCCCGCGAGCCCGTCGGCGGCGAGGGCGGCGCGCACGAGTTCGGCGGCCCGCACCACCACCGCGAAATCCTCGCCCGCCGGAGGATCCAGATCGAGGATCAGATGCGTCTGCCCCAGGCTGTGGTCCACCGGGACGAGGGTGGGGTGGTACTCCACC
This sequence comes from Nocardia sp. CC213A, assembly GCF_030766805.1. NCBI lineage: Bacteria > Bacillati > Actinomycetota > Actinomycetes > Mycobacteriales > Nocardiaceae > Nocardia > Nocardia sp. CC213A. The sequence goes on along the minus strand of NZ_JASFXA010000019.1, from coordinate 81,988 downwards.
GCCCGCTGGTTGCCGAACCACAGCAGGGTGCGGATGTCGTCGCACAGCGCGTAGGTCACCTCGCGGTGGGCGCTGTCGGCCCACAGGGTCACCCGGTTGACGAAGTCCGGCGTGTACTTGGGCAGGTTCTTCTGCATGAACGGGTCCTGGCCCGGTCGCACCCGGACCACCGACAGCGGCCGGTCGTGCAACTGCCGGATGAGCCGGTCGGCCATGGCCTCGAGGTAGTCGATCAGGTCCCGCTTGGTCGCGTCCGCGCCGTCGAAGAGCGCGACGTCCAGGTTGGTCAGCCGCACGCCCCGCCGGGTCTCTTCGGTGCCCATCGCCTCACTGTAACGGCGACCACCGTCATGCGGCGGCCACCCGATCACGCCAGGCCCGCGGTGGCATGCCGTTCTCGCGGCGGAACACGCGGGTGAAGTAGCCGGGATCGGCGATGCCGACCCGGCGCGCCACCTCGGTGACGGACAGGTCCGGATCGGACAGCAGGCGGCGTGCCTCGCTCATCCGGCGCTCGGTGATCCAGTCCTGCACGGTGCGTCCGGTGCGGCGGCGGACCAGGGTGGTGAGGTAGGCGGGGGTCATGCCGACGACGCGGGCCACATCGCGCAGCGACAGCGGTTCGCCGAAGCGTTCCTCGATCACGTCGAAGACCTCGGCCAGCACGGTCTCACCGCTGCGGCGCAGCTCGCCCACCACATCGGCGGCCAGCCGCGCCATGTCCACCAGCAGCAGGGTCAGGTGAGCGGTGGCGGCCTGCCGGTAACCGGCTGGGCGGGTGGACAATTCCGTCTCGATGGCGGCGATCGCGCGCTCCCACGTCGGCTGTCGGTCCGCGGGGAGGCGCAGGCGCAGCAGGCCGCCGGGGCGGCCGTGCAGGAACGGGTAGAGCAGCGGGTGTCCCCGCCAGGCGGGCCAGGGCGCGCGGCCCTCGCCGCCCAGGATCGCCGGGTCGAAGAAGAGGCCGCGGGCGTCGGTGAAGGTGTGGGTGTCGGTGGTGTCGACCACCTCGCCCAGGCCGACCACGAAGATATCGCCCGCGCGCAGCTCGAACCGGCGACCGGCGGCGCGCAGCAGGCCGCCGTCGCGGATCACGTAGAGCAGCACCGGGAACTCGTGGATGTGGGCGTGACCGGGGGTGGGGCGCGTCGACCGGGTGAAGCGGGCGACCGACAGCGGGGGCATCGCCGGATCCGACCGGTAGCGGTACACCGGCACCCCCGCCGCGTAGCGGACCGGCAGCGCATGCTCGGACATGTGACGAAAGATAGTCCCATTACTGCCGAGAATCGACCAATTCACCAGAGCATCGAGGCCACACCATGGAGGCATGACGAAAAATAATCCCGCTTCGGATATCGATATCGTCCGTGCGATGGGCAACCGGCAGGACTATCTGCCCGCCGCCGGACGCAACGGCCTGCTGCCCTTCTACGATCTGCTGACCCGGGCACTCGGCGTCCCCGCGGTCCATCGCACCCTGATCGCGCGGGCGGGGCTGCGGCCGGGCACGCAGGTCGTCGAAATCGGCTGCGGCACCGGCAATCTCACCGTTCTCGCCAAGGACACCCACCCGGGCATCGAGATCACCGGCACCGATCCCGATCCCCTCGCGCTCGCCCGCGCCGAGCGGAAGACCAAGGGCCGCAGCGGGATCGACTTCCGGCACGCCTACGCCCAGGACCTCCCCTTCCCGGACGCCAGCGTCGACCACATGCTCTCCGCCTTCATGCTGCACCACCTCCCCGCCGACGTGAAGTCCGATGCGGCGGCCGAGGCACTGCGCATCCTGCGGCCGGGCGGACAGCTGCACATCGTCGACGTCGGCGGCCGCATGACCACCGCCGACGGCTTCATGGCCCGGCGCATGCTGAAGGGCGGTCACGTCACCGACAATCTCGGCGACGGCATTCCGCGCCTGCTGCGGACGGCCGGGTTCGACGCCGAGGAGATCAGCTGCACCGTCACCCGCCGCCTCGGACGCGTCACCTACTACCGGGCCACCCGCCCCGCATAGCGCACCCGCGACGCGAGAGAGGGGCGCGGGTCACCCCGCACCCCTCTGCTCACGACGACGCTCCGCGCTCAGTCCGCCTGGTCGGGGAAATCCTTCTGCTGGTATCCCCCGCGCAGCGTGCCTTCCACATACGCCGCTCGGCAGGCCCGCCGCGCGATCTTGCCGCTGGAGGTGCGGGGAATCGAGCCCGCGGGCACCAGCAGCAGATCGCGCACCGTCACGCCGTGGCGCTTGGCGATGGCGGCGCGCACCGCCTCGGCGATGGGCCGCGGATCCAATTTCGCCGCGCCCGTACCACGTTCGGCGACCACCACGAGCACCTCACCGGACTCGCCGGGGCCGGATTCGACCTCGGGCGGCAGCTGGTCGGCCGGAACCGAGAAGGCCGCGACGAAGCCCGGCCGCAGCGCGGTGCTGGCCTCCTGCGCGGTGTACTCCAGATCCTGCGGATAGTGGTTGCGGCCGTCCACGATGACCAGATCCTTGACGCGGCCGGTGATGTAGAGCTCGCCGTCGAGATAGGCGCCGAAATCCCCGGTGCGCATCCACTTCGCGCCCGGCGCGGTGCCCTCGGCGTGACTGCCCATGGGCTGGCGGGCGGTCAGGGTGTTGTGGAAGGTCGCGATCGACTCCTCCGGCCGACCCCAGTAGCCGATGCCCATGTTCTGGCCGTGCAGCCAGATCTCGCCGACCTCGCCGTCGGGGCGTTCCTTGCCGTTCTCCGGATCCACGATCACGGCCCATTGCGACAGCGCCACATAACCACAGGACACCTGGGCCACGGCGCTGTCGGCGTCCGGCTCGACCGGCGTCATGCGCCCGGCATTGAGCTCCCCGCGGTCGACGTAGACCACGCGGGCCTCGTCCTCGCGCTTGGTGGCCGAGACGAACAGGGTCGCCTCCGCCATGCCGTAGCAGGGCTTGATGGCCGTCCTGGGCAGGCCGTAGGGCGCGAAGGCGTCGTTGAACTTCTTCATCGACGCCACCGACACCGGTTCGCTGCCGTTGATCAGGCCGATCACATTCGACAGGTCCAGCTCCTCGCCCGGCTTGGGCAGTCCGCGCAGCGCGGCGTGCTCGTAGGCGAAATTCGGTGCCGCCGCGAAGATCTCGGCCCCGTCCTCTTGCGCCGCCAATTCCTTGATCCAGCGGTACGGGCGGCGCACGAAGGCGCTCGGCGACATGATGGTGATGAACTTGCCGCCGATGGTCGGCAGGATCACCGTCAGCAGCCCCATATCGTGGAACAGCGGCAGCCAGGTGACGCCGCGCGCGTTCGCCGTGATGCCGATGGCGTCGATCATCTGCAACAGGTTGGTCGCCACCGCCCGGTGGGTGATCTCCACGCCCGCGGGGGTGCGGGTGGAGCCGGAGGTGTACTGCAGGTAGGCGACGCTGTCGATGTCGAGTTCCGGGCGCACCCAGGTCTGGCCGACGGTGTCCGGAATCGCCTCCACGGCGAGGATGCGCGGCCGCTGCGGCGCGGGCAGGTGGCGGAACAGCTCCCGCACCCCCGCCGCCGCCGAACCGACCGTGAGGATGGCCGTGGGCTCGCAGTCGCCCAGCACCGCGTGCAGCCGATCCGAATGGCCCTGCTCATCCGGATCGAACAGGGGTACGGCGATATTCCCGGCGTAGACCGCGGCGAACATGCCGACGATGTAGTCCAGGCCCTGCGGGGCCAGGATCGCCACCCGGTCGCCCGGCCGCGTCACCTGTTGCAGCCGGGCCGCCACGGCCCGCAGCCGGACGCCGAACTGCCGCCAGGTGAGCTCGTGGTACTCGCCGTCGCGTTCCCGCGAATAGTCGATATAGCGGTAAGCGAGATCGTCCTGATTCGTCTCGCTGTGTTTGTCGACGACGTCGATCAGGGTCCAGTCGCCCGTGATCTTGATATTGCCGTGCTCGTCCAGATAGTCATCGAAGGTCTCGCCGATCATTCCCTATCCTTTTTCAACGCACTCCATCGTGCAGTGACACCGAACAAAGATCGACACACACCAAAGCTGGGAAACAGTAGCAGGTGTGGTGATCGGCGACACTCAGTACCGGCCGAATGCCAGCGCGACGTTGTGCCCGCCGAATCCGAAGGAGTTGTTGACCGCGTAGTCGATTCGCCCCGTTCGGGCCTGCCCGCGCACGACGTCGAGATCGATTTCCGGGTCCAAATTGTCCAAATTCAGCGTGGGTGGGATCACCTCGTCGCGAATGCTCATCACGGTGATGACCGATTCCAGCGCGCCCACCGCGCCGATGGAGTGCCCCAAAGCGGATTTCGGGGCGTACACCGAGGCGTGGTTGCCGATCGCCTTGTGGATGGCGTTGCACTCGGCGGTATCGCCGATGGGCGTGGCGGTGGCGTGCGCATTGATATGCGTGACATCGGTTTTCGTGATGCCCGCGGTCTCCAGCGCCCGGGTCATGGCCCGCGCCGCGCCGGTGCCCTCCGGATCGGGGGCCACCAGATGGAAACCGTCCGAGGTGATTCCGGCGCCCATGAGGCGGGCGTGGATGGTCGCACCGCGCGCCTTGGCGTGCTCCTCGGTCTCGATCACCATGAGCGCACCGGCCTCGCCGAAGACGAAACCGTCACGGTCCGCGTCGAACGGGCGCGAGGCCGACTTCGGGTCGTCGTTGCGGGTGCTCATGGCCCGCATCATGGTGAAGGCCGCGATGGGCAGGGCCTGGATGGACCCCTCCACGCCGCCGGTGACGACCATGTCGGCATCGCCCATGACGATCATGCGCCAGGCATTGGCGATCGCCTCCGACCCCGAGGAACAGGCCGAAACCGGGGTCGTCACACCGGCCTTCGCACCCAACTCCAGACCGACGCAGGCGGCGGGGCCATTGGGCATCACACACTGCACGGTCAGCGGGGACACCTTGCGGTAGCCGCCCTTGGACAGTTTGTCGCGGGCCACGATCAGCGACTCCGCGCCACCGAGACCGGTGCCGATGGAGACGCCGAGGCGGTTGGTGTCCACCTCGGGATTGCCGGCGTTTCGCCAGACCTCGCGGCCGAGGACCGTCGCCATCTGCTCGACGTAGGACAGCCGCCGCACCTCACCCGGAGTGAGGGAGGCACCGGGAGACACCTTCAGGTGGCCGCCGATGCGCACCGGCAACTCGAAATCGTCGATGAAGGAATCGTCGAGAACATCGATTCCGCTCTCGCCGCTCAACAGTCCCTTCCAGGTGGAATCGATATCACCCGCGATGGACGTGGTGGCCGCGAGGCTGGTGACGACGACATCGGGGAAGCCGTCCGCGCTCGTATAAGAACTCATCTGTCGCTCACTCTCCGTAACACGCCTGGTCAGTGGCCATAACGCCCCGCGCGCACGGGCGGCGGGAGCGGGAAAGCGGTGGTGCGGAAAAAGCTCGAAAACTACGGTCGCCGGAAGATTGCCCCACATTATCGGGCGTCGATCGAACCGGTCTCCCCGGCGACACGCACGTGAACCCTACACAACCCTCGCCTTGACGCCGCAGAACCCGTCTGGGACAGTGGCGACCAAGACGATCGGGTGTGGGTGTGAGGACGTGACTGTGGCCGGAACCAGACGCAAGGGGATCGCACGCGGGGCCAGACTGGCGGCCCTGCCGATGAGCATCATGGCCAAACGCGCCGCGGCCCTCGGTACCCGGATCATCACCGGGGCCGAGCGCGGCGAACTCGACGAGAAACTTATCGCCGAGGCCGCCGACCAGGTGTTCACCGTGCTCGGCGAACTCAAGGGCGGGGCCATGAAGGTCGGGCAGGCGCTGTCGGTCATGGAGGCCGCGGTACCGCCGCAATTCGCCGACCGCTATCGGGAGGCCCTGGTCAAACTCCAGGCCGAAGCACCGCCCATGCCGGAGGCGGACACCTACCGCATGCTGACCCAGCAGCTGGGCACGCGGTGGCGCGACCGCTTCCGCTCCTTCGATCCGAAACCCGTGGCGGCGGCCAGCATCGGACAGGTGCACCGGGCGGTGTGGTCCGATGGCCGCGATGTCGCGGTGAAGGTGCAGTACCCGCACGCCGAGGAGTCCCTGAAGGCGGATCTGGCGCTGCTGAAGATGTTCTCGTCGGTGTTCAACCTCATCCTGCCCGGGGCGGATGTGAAGGAACTGGTCGACGAGTTCATCGACCGCACCCACGACGAGCTCGACTACCGCATCGAATGCGACTATCAGCGGCGGTTCGCCAAGGCGCTGGGGCCGGACGATCCGAAGTTCTTCGTACCCAAGGTGGTCGCCTCCGCGCCCAAGGTCATGGTCACCGAGTGGATGGACGGGATGCCGCTGTCCAAGGTGATCACCGGGGGCGATCGGGAACAGCGCGACCGCGCCGGAATCCTGCTGTGGGAGTTGGCGGTATCGTCGCCCGCACGGTTCGGCATCCTGCACTGCGATCCGCACCCGGGCAACTTCCGGCTGCTCGAGGACGGGCGGCTGGGCATCATCGACTTCGGCGCGTGCACCGAAACACCCAACGGGCTACCGTCTTTCATCGGCGAGACCGCGCGCTACCTGCTGGCGGAGGACTTCGACAGGGCGGTCGACGTGGTACGCCGCTCCGGGTTCGTGAAGGAGGGCACCACCGTCGATATCGGCCCGCTGCAACGCACGCTGGGGCCGCTGGTGGCGCTGCTACGCGAGGAGGAGTTCCACATGACCCGGCAGGTGCTCCAGGATCAGGCGCAGCGCTCCATGGACGTGCGCAATATGTCGATCAACAACGCGCTGGCCTTCAAAGCGACACCGGAGTTTCCCGAGATGCCGATGATCGGGCGGGTGCTCGGCGGGGTGGCGGGCATCTGCGCGCAACTGGACACCACGGGGCCGTTCCTCGCCCTGGTGCGCGAATGGGTGCCGGGATTCGTCGAGACCGACGACGCGGCCTGAGACCGGGAGCGCAGACGCGGCTCATGGCTCATGGCTCATGGCTCATGGCTCAGAACAGCGTCATGGGGTCCGTCTGCTCGGGCTCGGGCAACGCGGGCAACTCGGGGACGCGGGTGCGTACCTCCTCGTGGAACGCCCGTGCCAGCGGTAGCGAACTCGCATTGTCGGGGGTGTGGATGAAGACCGTCGGAGATCGCCCCTCCCGCAACCACTCCGCCGTGACATCCACCCACGGCCGCCAACCGGCGACGGTGCGATCGTCGTCGTCGCGACCGTGGTAGCGCACGATCGGGAACTCGGTGAGCGCCGCGGTGCGGCGCGGCAGATTCGGCTTCTTCGACCGCGCCTCGTACTCGGCGGGACTGGTGGCGGGACCGTCGAAAAGTATTGCGGTGTCGAACGGTATCCACTCGGCGTCGACGGTCGCCAGCGCGCGCTCCAACTGCTGGGCGGCTCGCTCGTCGGTGAAGAACGCCGGATGCCGGACCTCCACCGCGCAGCGGCCGGGAAGGGTCCGCAGGAATCTCGCCAGTGTGCCGAGATCGCTCGGGCCGAACGAGCCCGGGAGCTGAACCCAGAGCGCGTGCAAACGTGGGCCGAGAGGTTCGACGGCGTCCAGGAAGGTCCGCAATTCCCGCTCGGCTCCGTGCAATCGGCGCTCGTGGGTGACGGTCTTGGGGAGTTTGAGGACGAAGCGGAAGTCGGGGGCGGTCTGCTCGGCCCACTGCTCCACCGACTTGCGGGCGGGGGTGGCGTAGAAGGTGGTGTTGCCCTCTACCGCGTTGCACCAGGTCGCATAGCTGTGGAGGCGGCGTGAGGGGGTGGGTTGGTGATCGCGCCAGGCCGGGTGGGTCCACATTGCGCATCCGACGTGCAGTTGCATGGACATGACGGTAGCGGGGGCTCTGACCGGGTCACGCATCGCGCAGGGCTTCCACCTGATACCGGTGCAGGCCCCGGCGTCCGATCATGCGGGCAGGTTCCGGTCACCGATCTCGATGAGCAGGCGATGTGACACCGAACCACAGATACTCAGACAAGAAATGTCCCATTCTTCGGCTCAGCTCTTGCCTCGAAACCATCCGAATGTCAGCTCGACGGCCCGCCGCCAGTTCTCGTATTCGGTTTCCCGCAATCCGGCTTCCATGGCGGGAATCCACTGCGCCGCTACTCGCCGATTGCTACGCAGACCTTCCAGATCCGGCCAGTACCCCACTGCCAGTCCGGCCGCGTAAGCAGCTCCGAGGGAGACGGTTTCGGCGACTATCGGCCGTTGCACGGGGATGTCGAGTACGTCGGCGATGATCTGCATGAGCAGGTTGTCGGAGGTCATTCCGCCTGCCACGCGCAGGGATTGGGCGTGCAGGCCGGAATCGGCGTTCATGGCCTCGACCACGTCGCGGGTCTGCCAGGCTGTCGCTTCCAGGACCGCTCGGGCGATGTGGCCCTTGGTGACGTAGGAGGTGAGGCCGATGAGCAGGCCGCGGGCGTCGCTGCGCCAGTGGGGTGCGTACAGGCCGGAGAAGGCGGGGACGAGGTAGCAGCCGCCGTTGTCTTCCACTGTGCGGGCGAGGGTTTCGATTTCGGGGGCGGAACCGATGAGGCCGATGTTGTCACGCACCCACTGGACCAGCGAGCCGGTGACGGCGATGGGGCCCTCCAGGGCGTACACCGGTTCCTTGCCGACCTGGTAGCCGATGGTCGTCAGCAGTCCGTGTTGCGAACGGATCAGCTCGCGGCCGGTGTTCATCATGAGGAAGCCGCCGGTGCCGTACGTGCATTCGGTCTCCCCGGGCGCGAAGCAGGTCTGGCCGAACAGGGCCGCGTGCTGGTCGCCCAGTGCCGCCGCTATGCTTATGCCCGGCAGCACTTTTCGAGCGGTGCCGAACGACCCGGTGGACGGTTCGATGCGCGGCAGCATCGCCTTCGGGATGTCGAAGAACCGCAGCAACTCGTCGTCCCAGGCCAGGGTGTCGAGATTCATGAGCAGGGTGCGGCCCGCGTTCGTGACGTCGGTGACGTGCTCGCCGCCGTCGACGCCGCCGGTCAGGTTCCAGATGAGCCAGGTCTCCATGGTGCCGAACAGCACCTCGCCGCGGTCGGCGCGGACGCGCAGGCCGGGCACCGTATCCAGCAGCCAGCGCAACCGGGGAGCGGCGAAGTAGGTCGCCAGCGGGAGGCCGCAGAGTTCCCGGACACGCTGCGCCCCGGGCATTTTCGAAAGCTCCCGCACCACCGGCTCGGTACGCACGTCCTGCCAGACGATGGCCCGGCCGATGGGCACCCCGGTGCGCCGGTCCCACACCACGGTGGTCTCGCGCTGATTCGCGATGCCGACGGCCGACACCTGGTCGATCTCGATACCCGAATTCCGCAGGGCGGCAGGCACTATGCGTTCGACATTGCGCCAGATCTCCTGCGCGTCCTGCTCCACCCAGCCGGGGCGCGGGTAGTGCTGGCGGTGCTCGCGCTGGGCCACTCCGGCCAGGCGGGCGCGCTGGTCGAACAGGATGCACCTGGTCGATGTGGTGCCCTGGTCGATGGCCAGCACATACCGTTGCGTCATTCCCGGCTCCCGAGGTTACGTTCGAATATCACTGGACCGAATATCACTGCGCCGCACCGAGATCCCGTGACACCGCATGCGCCGCGTCGCGGACGCGGTCGACCAGGGGGCGGCGCGGGTGCGACCGGGCGTCGCAGAGCCGGTCCACGGGGCCGGAGATGCCGATCGCGCCGACCACCAGGCCGCCGCGGGAACGGATGGGGGCCGCGATGCCCGCCTCGCCGGTGTGGAACTCCTCCATCTCACCCGCCCAGCCGGCGCGGCGCACCTCGGACAGGGCCCGGTTCAGCGTGCCGCGGTCGGTGATGGTGCGGTAGGTCGACGCGGTCAGGGTCGCACCGCGCAGACCGGCGGCCAACTCCGCGTCGTAGGCCAGCAGCACCTTGCCGAGGGCGGTGGCATGCGGCGGCAACGACTCCCCCACGGCCAACGCCTGTTCGGTGTTGTCGGGACGGAAGACGTGGTGCACGACCACCACCGCAGCGTGCTGGGGCGCGGCGATGCGCACCGCTTCCCCGGTGCGTGCCGCCAGGGCGTCGGCCCAGTTGATGGCGCGCGAACGCAGTTCGTTCGCGTCCAGGTAGCCGCCGCCGAGTTGGTCCAGCGCCGCGCCCAGGAAGTACTTGCCGGTCGCCGGGTCCTGGTCGACGAAGCCGACGCCCTGCAGGGTGCGCAGGATGCCGTGCGCCGTCGGCTTGGCCAGGCCGAGCGCCGCCGCGATCTCGCCGACGCCCATGCGTCCGGAGCCGCGCGCCAGCAGGCGGAGCACGGCGGCGGCGCGCTCGATGGACTGGATGGGACCCGGCACGTCACGAACCTATCCGTTCGGAATTCGCCGGACGGTAGCGACACCTGTGACCGAGCAGCCACCGAAACGTTCGACATTGTCGAACGCGTCCACTGTTGAGCGCACTCATCGACTCGTAGATTCGTGGTCGAACGTGGCCGCCACCCGCGTCCACCAGGGCATACGACGGGCTCAAAGGTGAGCCTTTCGAAAGGGACACGATGAGCCGATACATCGGAGCCATCGACCAGGGAACGACGAGCACTCGTTTCATGGTCTTCGACCACGATGGCAACGAGGTTGCCCGCCACCAGCTCGAGCATGAGCAGATCATGCCGCACGCCGGGTGGGTCGAGCACAATCCGGCCGAGATCTGGGAGCGCACGCGCACGGTCGTCAAAACCGTGCTCACCTCCTCGAACCTCTCCGCCGCCGACCTGGCCGCGGTCGGCATCACCAATCAGCGCGAGACCACCATCGTGTGGGACCGGCGCACCGGCCGCCCCTACTGCAACGCCATCGTCTGGCAGGACACCCGCACCGATCGCATCGCGGCCGAACTCGACCGCACCCACGGCGAACTCATCCGCCGCAAGACCGGCCTGCCGCCCGCCACCTACTTCTCCGGCGGCAAGCTGAAGTGGATCCTGGAGAACATCCCGGGTGTGCGAGAAGACGCCGAGCGCGGCGACGCGCTGTTCGGCACCCCGGACACCTGGCTGCTGTGGAACCTCACCGGCGGCATCCACGGCGGCGTGCACGTCACCGACCCCACCAATGCCTCCCGCACCATGCTCATGGACCTGGAAACCCTGGACTGGGACGACGAATTGCTCGCCGTGTTCGGGGTGCCGCGGGCCATGCTGCCGACCATCGCCCCGTCGTCGAATCCGGAGATGTTCGGGCTCACCAACCCCGACGGCCCGTTCAAGGGCGCGGTGCCGCTCACCGGCATTCTCGGCGATCAGCAGGCCGCCACCGTGGGACAGGTGTGCTTCCGGCCCGGCGAGGCCAAGAACACCTACGGCACCGGAAACTTCCTGCTGCTCAACACCGGCACCGATATCGTGCGCTCGCAGCACGGACTGCTCACCACCGTGGCCTATCGGTTCGGCGACGACGCGCCGGTGTACGCACTGGAGGGCTCCATCGCCGTCACCGGTTCGGCGGTGCAGTGGCTGCGTGATCAGCTCGGCATCATCGCCGGGGCCACCCAGAGCGAACTGCTCGCCAGCCAGGTGGCCGACACCGGCGGGGTGGTGTTCGTGCCCGCCTTCTCCGGACTGTTCGCGCCCTACTGGCGCTCCGACGCCCGCGGCATCATCATCGGCCTGTCGCGCTACAGCACCAACGCCCACATCGCCCGGGCCACGCTGGAGGCCATCGGCTACCAGACCCGCGACGTGGTGGAGGCCATGGAGGCCGACTCGGGGGTCAAACTCGACACCCTGCGGGTGGACGGCGGCATCACCGCCAACGAACTGTGCATGCGGTTGCAGTCCGACATCCTCGGAGTTCCGGTGTCGCGCCCCGTGGTTCGCGAGACCACCGCGCTCGGCGCGGCCTACGCCGCCGGGCTCGCGGTCGGATTCTGGAGCAGCACCGACGAACTCGTCCGCAACTGGCACGAGGACAAGCGCTGGGAACCCACCTGGTCCGAGGAGCAGCGCGAAAAAGGTTACGGCCGTTGGAAGAAGGCCGTGGCGCGCACCCTCGACTGGGTCGATCTCGACGACTGATCCCCGGCCCCCACAAGACTTATCACCCTGGAGAACAAGGAGATTCCCGTGTCTGCACGCTTGGATCGCGCCTACCGCGACGACGCCATCGCGCACCTGGAGGACACCGAGATCGACGTCCTCGTGGTCGGCGGCGGCATCGTCGGCGCCGGGGCCGCCCTGGACGCCGCCGCCCGCGGCCTGAACGTCACCCTGGTGGAGGCCCGCGACTGGGCGGCCGGTACCTCCAGCCGCTCCAGCAAGCTCATCCACGGCGGGCTGCGCTACCTGGAACAGCTCGACTTCGCGCTGGTGCGTGAGGCTTTGAAGGAACGCGGCCTGCTGCTGAACAAGATCGCACCGCATCTGGTGCACCCGGTCTCGTTCCTGTTCCCGCTCCAGCATCGGGTCTGGGAGCGCGCCTACATCGGCGCGGGCGTCGCCCTCTACGACACCCTCGGCGGCGCGCGGGCAGTGCCCATGCACAAGCACCTGACCCGTTCCGGCGCACTGGAATTGGCCCCGGCGCTCAAGGACGACGCGCTCACCGGCGCGATCCGCTACTACGACGCCCAGGTCGACGACGCCCGCTACGTCATGACGCTGGCCCGCACCGCCGCCAAGCACGGCGCGACCGTGCTCACCCGCACCCGGGTGACCGGCCTGCTGCGCGAGGGGCAGCGCGTGATCGGCGCGACCGTCATGGATCTGGAGACCGGCCGCGAATACAACGTGCGCGCCCGCAGCGTCATCTCCGCCACCGGCGTGTGGACCGACGAGATGAACCGGATGACCGGCGTGGACTTCCCGTTCCACGTGCGCATGTCCAAGGGCGTGCACATCATGGTGCCGCGCGAGCGGCTGAACATGGACACCGGCATCATCATGCGCACCGAGAAGAGCGTGCTGTTCGTGATCCCGTGGGAGCAGCACTGGATCATCGGCACCACCGACACCGACTGGGCCTTCGACAAGGACCACCCGGCCGCCAGCGCGGCGGATGTGCGCTACATCCTCGACCACGTCAACACCCTGCTGAAGGAACCGCTCACCGAGGACGACATCGTCGGCACCTACGCCGGGCTGCGTCCGCTGCTCTCGGGCGCCTCCTCGGACACGTCCAAGCTGTCGCGGGAGCACGCGGTGGCCGAGCCGGTGCCGGGCCTGTTCGTCATCGCGGGCGGCAAGTACACCACCTACCGGGTGATGGCCGCCGACGTGGTGAACGCCGCGGTCGAGGGGCTCGGCAGCGGTGTCGCCGACTCGGTGACCGAGCATCTGCCGCTGCTCGGCGCGGCCGGATACCAGGAGATGCTGGCCGATATCCCGGGCGTCGCCAAGGACGCGGGCCTGCCGGTGCAGACCGTCGAGCACCTGCTGGGCCGCTACGGCGCGGTGGCCAAGGATCTGTTCGAGCTCATCGCCCGCGATCCCGCACTGCGCCACCCGATTCCGGGCGCGGAGGACTACATCGGCGCGGAGGCCGTCTACTCGGCCACCCACGAGGGCGCGCTGCATCTCGACGACATCCTGACCCGCCGCACCCGCATCTCCATCGAGGTGGCCGACCGCGGTCTCCGCGCCGCCGCCGCGATCGCCGAACTGGTGGCCCCGCACCTGGGTTGGGACGCCGAGCGGACCAGCGCGGAGGTCAACCGCTACAACGACCGGGTGCACGCGGAGCTGGCCGCCAACGAAGCCCGCGACGACGAGTCCGCGAACGCCGCCCGGCTGGTGGCCGCCCGCTGATCGGCCGCCGCCGTACCCCTTCACGCCGCCGCGCCGGAACGTCGGTTCCGGCGCGGCACAAGCGTTTTCAGCGCCCGGGGCCGGCGGGGCGAATGTGGGATTTATCATGCCCCATTCGAGATGATCGTGTGTGTTTCCAAGAGTTTGCTGAGTGAGAATCGTAGAGTCATTTCAGGCCCGGGGTCGCATCCGCGTCCCCCCGCGGATCGGAGGCTCTATTCATGGATTTCGGCACGATATTCGCGAGTGAGGCACTAGGCACAGGTATCTTGATCCTGCTCGGCGCCGGTGTTGTCGCCAATGTGTTGCTAGCCAAGTCGAAAGGCTTCGACGGCGGCTGGCTGCTCATTTCCTTCGGCTGGGGTCTCGGCGTCTTCGCGGGTGTCTATGCGGCCTACAAGACCGGCGGCCATCTGAATCCGGCCGTCACCTTCGGCAATCTGTTCGCCGGATTCGACGAATACGCGCCCGGCGTTCCGGTGAACGCGGCCAACACCCTGGCCTATCTCAGCGGCCAACTGGTGGGTGCGTTCCTCGGCGCGTGCGTGGCCTACCTCGCCTACAAACGACACTTCGACGCCGAACCCGACGAGGAGAAGAAGCTCGGGGTGTTCTCCACGGTGCCCGCCATCCGCTCCTACCCGTGGAACTTCCTCACCGAGGTGATCGCCACCTTCGTGCTGGTCTTCGTCATCGTGGCCTTCGGCAAGACCCCCAGCGGCCTGGGCCCGCTCGCCGCGGCCCTGCTGGTCGTCGGCATCGGCGCATCCCTGGGCGGCCCCACCGGGTACGCCATCAACCCGGCCCGCGACCTCGGCCCCCGTATCGCCTACGCGCTGCTGCCCACCCAGCACTCCGCCGAGGTGCCGCCCAAGGCCGTGTCGGCCGACCTCGGCGTGGGCGTCGGCGGCCACCGCGACCTGCCCGACCGCGAAACCGCCCACCGCAAGGACCCCGACTGGGCCTACGCCTGGGTGCCCGTGCTCGGCCCACTGCTGGGCGGCGCGCTGGCGGGTTTGGCCGCGCAGGTCTTCCTCTGAGGCCCGATCCGATACAACCGCAGCGAATGTCGGTGTGCCCTGCTAGCTTTCGCAGCGATTTCATCTGACGAAGGCACGGAGCTACAGCATGACCAACGGGGGCACCACCTATCTCGAGCTGTCCGAGGACAGCGGTTCGGCGCACAAGTTCTACGAAGTGGCCGTGGTGGGCACACAGGTGACCATCCGCTACGGACGCATCGGGGAGAGCGGGCAGGTGAAGGTGAGCTCGTTCGCCACGCCCGAGAAGGCGCGGGCGGCGGCGGACAAGAAGATCGGCGAGAAGCTGCGCAAGGGCTACGCCGCCGCGGTCATGGGTGCGCGCGCCGCGCGCCCGGTGGCCCGACGGGCCATCGTCAGTCAACGCTCCACCGCGAAATCCGCACCGGTACTGTGGACTTTCGATTCCGGGGCCGCAGCCTTCGGCATCTTCGTGGACGAACACCGATGCTGGGTCGGCAACGAGCGTGGGGACGTCTTCACACTGACCCCGCACGGAGAGGTCATCGGCCGCTTTCGGCTGCCCGACTCGGTGAAGTGCATCGTGGCCGACGACTTCTGGATCTACGCGGGCTGCGACGACGGCCGCGTCTACGACCTGTCGGGCAAGGTACCGCGCGCCGCCTACGATATCGCCAGCAATACCGATATCTACTGGCTCGACATCCACGACGGCCTGCTCGGCGTCTCCGACGTGCAGGGCGGACTCACCGTCATCGACCATGAGGAGCAATCGCTGTGGTCGCGGCGCAGCAACGGCGATTCCGGCTGGATGGTGCGCATCGACGACGACGGTGTGTACCACGGACATTCGGACGGCGTCACCAGGTACGACCTGGCCGGGGGCGAACGTCGGTGGCAGGTGCGCACGGGCGGCGCGGTGCTGTTCGGATGGCAGGAGAGCACGGCGGTCTACGCGGGCACCAGCCACAACCAGGTGCGCATGGTGGCCAAGGACGGGCAGGCCGAACGCACCTACCAGTGCGATGCGGCCGTATTCTCCTGCGCCACCTCGCCGGACGGCCGCTACGTGTTCGCAGGCGACAACTACTCCTCGGTCTACTGCTTCACCGCCGACGGACAGCGGCTGTGGAAGCTGGGCACCGGCTGCGGTTCGGCGTACTCCATGCAGTACCACGACCAGCGGCTGTATCTGGTCACCACCAGCGGCGCGCTGGCCTGCATCGATGTCAGCGAGGACGCCGTCCACGACGCCGAACAGGGCGTGCTGCCGCGGACGGTATCGGTCAAGGCGCCGGAGATGTCGGCTGTCACGCCCAGCGCCACCGTGGAGGTGGCTTCGGACGCGGGCAACGGCATCGTGGTGGAGTGCGTGCACGAAGGTGGCGGTCTGCGCGTGCACGTGGTGTCGCCGGGCTACCGGCCCGAGTGGAACGTGCAGTTCCCGCGCGACATTCGCGAGGCCGGAGCGCGCTATGTAGTGGACGCGGTGGCCGAATCGGGCCGCGGCGGGTTCTACCGGGTACGCGGGGACATCCGCCGCCTGAACTAGCGCTCACCCGCAGGTCAGCGGACATGCCCGCGAGCCGGAGCGACCGGTGTTCCGCCGCCACGTGACGGCGGCGCCATCGGCCTGCTCCGCCTCTCGGCGGGCCGCTACCGCGCGGTGCCGTCCTTCGGGTGCGCGGTCGGGAAGGCGACGGCCGCCATGCGGGCGGCGTGGGCGTCGCCGTGCACGAGGGTGAACGGGGCGTAATCGCGGACGTGGCCTTCGGCCCAGTCCCACAGCGCCTCGGGATCGACGGCCACGCCACGCTGCAGGATCAGCCGCCAGCCCTCGCTGCGCCGCTCCCAAATATCACCGTCTCGGTCCAGGTAGAAGCCGGAGATCTCGGGTTCCACCATGGGCATCGCCTGGTCCCGCATCACTTCGCCCCCTGTCAGCCACTCGAATCGCGTCAACATTGCTAGGACCTCCTTTGAATACTTCCCCTTGGAATTATTCGCCATCGATCTTCCGATTCACTTCCAGCCCGATTCGCCAGGCGCGTCGCGAATGGAAATAGGCGGGGGAATTTCGATGGGAGGACACCGTGGATTTCATGATCTCACGAGCTTGTGATGGATGTCATAACCCGCACGAGCGGGGGAAATATGCGCTCGACTCACCGCCGCCCACTACTGGACATGCGTTCAGATGACACCGATCCAGGGCAATTTCGAGTCCTCGAAACTGCGATAACCATTCGGCAACTATTCAGCATAGTTTTGGCATCGCTGATTTGTGGGATGATAATCCTCTTTTGAGGCGGACGACCGGTACCGCCTACCCGCGCGAGAAGGGTTTCGGCGATGGCAGGACCGCACGTCAGGGTGCTCGGACCCCTGCACATGTCCATCGACGGACGCGAGGTCCCGCTCGGCACCCCGATGCAGCGGGCCGTACTCGGCCGCCTGATCGTCGCCCGCGGCCAGGCCGTCAGCACCGAACGGCTGATCGAGGACCTCTGGGCCGGATCACCACCACCCAAGGCGGCCACCGTCCTCCAGGTCCACATCCACAATCTGCGCCGCCTCTTCGAACCCGATCGCCCCCGCCGCGCCCCGTCGAGGTTCATCGTCTCGGAATCCTCCGGCTACGCCTTGAATCTGCCGCCGGAAGCGGTGGACGCCTGGCACTTCGAGGAATTGCTGCGCGCTCATCAGGAACTGCTCAACGACGCCGACCAGCGCGCCGACACCCGCGACCGCAGCCACCTGTTGGAGAATGCGCTCGCCTGCTGGAACGGTCCGGCGTTGGAAGCGTTCATGGACACCGAATGGGCTGTGGCGGAAGCGAATCGGCTTACCGACCTGCGTCTGACCGCGGCCGAGCTGGACGCCCAGGCGAAACTGGATCTACAGCGTCCCGGCGATGTGGTCATCGAACTGCGGCAGCTGTTCGACGAGCATCCCGGGCGGGAGGAAATCGCCCGGCTGCTCGCGCTCGCGCAGTATCAGCTGGGTCAGCAATTGGAGGCACTCGCCACCATTCGCCGCTGCCGCGAATTTCTCGCCGAGGAATTCGGCGTCGACCCCGGTCCCGGGCTGCGCGTGCTGGAAACCGCCATCCTGAACCACGCCTCGAACCTGGCCGGAGCCGCCGAGCCGCCGACCACCACGACCGCCACCGCGAACGCCCCCACCACGAACGCCAGCGCGCACGCCATCGACGACGAGACCGCCGTCGGTCGCGACGGCGGCGGGATCGCGTGCGCCACGGACTATTCCGGCGAACTCGCCGAGGTGCTCGCGGTGGCCGAGGCCGCTCGTGGCGGCCGCCTGCGGCTGGCCTGGGTGACCGGGGAGGCGGGGTTCGGCAAGACCACCTTCGCCGAGTCCGCGCTGGCCCGGCTGCGCGGCAACGGCTGGACGGTCGCAGCCGGAGCCTGCCCCGAGGTGGACGGCGCACCCGTGGCCTGGGCCTGGTCGGAAGTGGTGGCCGGACTGGACACCACTGCCGCACCGGAACCGGCGGCGGATCCGTTCACCCTGTCGCGCACCGTGACCCAACTCTGCGCGAGCACCGTGGCGCCGGTCGCGCTGCTGCTGGAGGATCTGCACCGCGCCGACACCGCCACGCTGCAGGTGCTGCGGCAGGTCACCAGCTGGCTGCGCGACCAACCGGTGCTGATCCTGGTGACGCTGCGGCGCTCCGAGGGCGGCCCCGACACGCACGCCACCACGGCCGCGCTGGCCCAGCACACCGCCGCGTGGCTGGAACTCACCGGCCTGGACCGGACCGGCACCCGATCCGTCGCGCTGGCCGCGGGACTCACGGCGCTCGACGATGCCGCCCTGGACCGGATGCACCGGCGCACGGGCGGCAATCCGCTGTTCGTACGGGAATCGGCGCGACTGCTGGCCGCGGGTGGCGATCCCGACGCGGTCCCCGACGCCGTGCGCGAACTGGTCGACAGTCGCATCGCGCGGCTGCCGTTCGGTGTCGCCGAGGTGTTGCGACAGCTGTCCGTCTGGGGCGACGAGGTGGAGCTGTCCCGGCTCGCTCCGGCCGCCGGAATGCCCGAGGACGCGCTCATCGACATGGTGACGGCCGCCGAATCGGTGGGCCTGGTGCGCACCGACCGCGCGGGTCGAATCCGCTTCGAGCACAGCCTGATCCGTGACACTGTCTATCGGGGCATTCCGTCGCTGCGACGGGCGCGCATGCACTGGTCGGCGCTGGAGATCCTGGAGCGGCGGCGCCGCGACGGCCCGGCCGCGGCCGACCCGCTGCTGCTGGCCCGGCACGCCGTACTCGGTGCGAGCGCCGAGACCGCCCACCACGCCATCGACCGGGTGCGGGCGGCGGCCCGTCACTGTATGGATCACGGCATGCGCTCGGCGGCGGTGGAATTGAGCCACTCGGTCATCGAACTGCACGAGCTGGCCGGGCACGACGGCGAGCACGCCGACCGCCGCGACCGCACCGCGCTGCTCGACGCGCTCTGTGCCCTGGTGACCGCGCTGGCCGACAACGGATCTCAGCGTGACGCCCGGGCCGCCCGCGACCGGGCGTTGGAGCTGGCCGAACGGATCGGCGGCGACGAGCCGGTGATTCGGGCGCTCACCAGTTGGCGCGCACCGGTCATCTGGCCCGTTCGGGAATGGCGGGAATCGAGCGCGCACTTCTTCGAAGCCCTGTGGCGGGTACTGGATTCCGCCTCGGGTGCGGAGCGGGTGCGGTTGCTGCTGGCGGCGGCCTTCGAAATCGATGCGGAGAACCGCGAGAGCTATCACCACCTCAGCGCCCAAGCCCTCGCGGCCGCACGCACCCTCGGAGATCCCGAGTTGCTCTGCGCCGCGGTCAACGCGGTCACCTATATGGACTACGACTACGGTCCCGAGCACGCGGCGCTCACCGCGGAACTGGAAACCGTATCCACCGCAGCCGGATTCACTGAATACCAGGCGGTGGCACATCATTTGCGTTTTCGCAGCGCCTTCGCCGCCGGTGAGCTGGCCGAGGCCGATCGGCACGCCGCGCTGGCCGTAGAACTCGCCGACGAGGGACAGCTGCGGCCGCTGCTCGATATCGCCTGCTGCGCCGCGGCGAGTATGGAACTGCTGCGCGGCGATCTCGACCGGGCCGAGCAGCTGTACGGCGAATTCATCACACGCATAACGCATTCGGGCCTGACCAATGCCGCCGAGGCCGCACTGGCCGGTCGTGTCGCCCTCGCCTGGGCACGCGCCGATCTATCGGGCATGGTCGACGACCTCGCGCACGCCTACGCGGCGCTGCCGGACGTGATGTCGCACATCTACGCGATCGCGCTGGTACACGGCGGCGACCGCGACGCGGCGCGTGCGGTGTACGACGGAGCCAAGCCGCCCCAGGACGGCATCTACCCCGTCACCATGTCGGTTTTCCGCGCGGCGGCCGCGATCCAGTTCGACGACGAGGACACCATTCGCGAACTGTACGACTACCTCGTACCGCACGCGGGCAAGATCGTCGGACTGGAGATGGGCGTGGTGACGTTCGGGCCGGTGGAGGCCGTACTGGCCAGCCTGGCGGTGGCGTTGGACGATCACGAGGCCGCGCTCGCCCACGCCACCCGGGCCCGCGCCGTCCTGGACCGCGCCCGCACCGAGTTGCGGGCGGTCTCTCCGCCCCGGGTGGACGATCGCGCGACCGGCTGCCGCACGCGGGCCACGTAGGGCACACAATCCGCACCACGCCGACTGCCGACGTGCCGATTCTCCCGGATGTGCGTATTCGCCGGGAACGCGCTCTTCGACGCGATTGTCGTGATATGGCGAGCGCCGGTGACCCGCTGCGGGATCACCGGCGCTGGCCGAATTCCGGAGTTCCGGATTTCCGGACCGGCTTTTACTTCGCCTTGTGGTACGCCTCGACGATCTCCGCCGGGATACGGCCACGCGAGGAGACCTGATGGCCCTGGGCCCGCGCCCATTCGCGGATCGCGGTGCTCTCCTCCCGATCCACCGCGGGACGGGTCTTGCCGCTCGTACCCTTCCGCTTGGAACGGCCGACCTTGCGAGCCTTCTCGGTCCACTGCTCCAGCGACCCGCGCAGCTTACCGGCGTTCTTCAGCGACAGGTCGATCTCGTAGTCCATGCCGTCCAGCGAGAAATAGACGGTTTCATCGGCCTTCGATTCGCCGTCGTAGTCGTCGACCAGAGTCACGGTGACTTTCTTCGCCATGGACTGCCCTTTCACGTTGATGCCGCTTTTCGCCGGAAATATTATGCCCGGGACGGATAGAATTCAAACCCGGCGCGATTGGAATTCGCAACCATCAGGCTATTCGGCTATTACCGGGCAGCCGGGTAGGAGCCGCGCGGCGTCACCGCACCCGGAATGCGGTCATCCGCCAACCGCGCCGACCACGGGCAATGCGGGCGGCCAGGGCGAAATGCCGGGCACCGCGGTCGTAGGCGGCGTACACCTCGGCGTGCACGGCATCGACCATCACTACATCGACCCTGGTCAGCACCGCCGTGCCGAGCGAGCGGCCCGGCACCAGCCGCGCGCCCACCAGGGTGCGCACGGCCGCCACCACCCCGGAATCGGCGACCGCGGCCAGTTGTGCGACCGGTCGGCGACCGTCCAGCACTTCCACGGCGAACTGCACCGTCCGCCATGCGAAATTCCGTGCCCCGGAACAAACTTCGACTTCGCTCGCGGCAATTTCCGGATGCGTGCCGCGCACCACCCGTTCCAGCCCCGGGCCCAGCGCGCGGGCATCATTGCGCGCCGTCCGGGTGTCATTGCGGGCCACCCGATTCCGACACGGCGGCGGGGATTGGGCGTCGAGCGTCACATGTGCGCAGCAGGGCGTCAGCGGCGGCTCCGGATCGGGCGCCGGGGACAGATACCGGCCTCGAAATGCCATATGCCCGCTCCCCCATTCACCGGTGGATTCCCGCGCGATGCGATTGCGCCAGCATCGCACGGTCCGACAGCTCCGTAAAGGACCTGATCACCGGCCTGACGAGCATTCACGGCGTGTTGAGCGCGGCTCGCCCCGACAGCGCCGGCTTCGCGCACTCGGCTCCCGGGTGCGGCCGCAGTGTCCTGCCCAGATCCGTGCGCAGCGTGGTGGCGACATCGAGCAGATAGTTCTGCCGCACCCGCCACGGATGCCGGTCGCCCTGGCGCGGAAAGTCCCCGATGGAGCGCTGAATGTACCCGGATGCCAGATCCAGCAGCGGTCGCTCGGCAAGCGGGCCGTCGGCATGCGGCGCCACGGCGGCGAAGCCGTGGCGATCCATATACGACAGCACCTTGCACACCAGGCGCGAGGTGAGGTCGGCGCGCAGCGTCCAGGAGGCGTTGGTGTATCCGATGCACACCGCGAAATTGGGGACGCCGGTGAGCATGGTGCCCTGCCAGACGAAGCGCTCGCTCAGACGCACCGGTTCACCGTCCACGGTGAGGTCGATGCCGCCGAAGGCCAGCAGCCGCAGTCCGGTGGCGGTGACCACCACATCGGCTTCGAGCACCCGGCCCGACTGCAGCCGAATCCCCTCGGGCACGAAGGTTTCGATGTGATCGGTGACCACCTCCGCCCTGCCCTTGCGCATGGCCTTGAAGAAATCGGCGTTGGGCACCGCGCACAGCCGCTGATCCCACGGATCGTAGTCGGGCGTGAAGTGCTCGGCGACCAACCGCTCGTCCTTCAGGATGCGCGTGGTCAGCCCGGTGAGCAGCTTGCGCGCGGCCTCCGGACGACGACGACAGTACTGGTAGAAGCCGATGCCGAACAGAATGTTCTTGGTGCGGATGACGCGGTGCGCCAACCGTGGCGGCAGCAGGGCGCGCAGCCGGTCGGCCACCTTGTCCCGGCCCGGCACCGCGGAGATCCAGGTCGGTGAGCGTTGCAGCATGGTCACCCGCTCGGCCCGCTCGGCCATGGCCGGAACCAGGGTGACGGCGGTGGCGCCGCTGCCGATCACCACGACCCGCTGTCCGGTGTAATCCAAGTCCTCGGGCCAGAACTGCGGGTGCACGACCCGGCCCGCGAAGTCGTCGATACCGGGGAACTCGGGTGCGTGGCCGCGGTCGTAGTCGTAGTAGCCGGAGCAGGAGTAGAGGAATCCACAGGTGAGTTCGGCGCGCTCGCCGTCGCGATGCTCCAG
This sequence comes from Nocardia sp. CC213A, assembly GCF_030766805.1. Classification (NCBI taxonomy): domain Bacteria; kingdom Bacillati; phylum Actinomycetota; class Actinomycetes; order Mycobacteriales; family Nocardiaceae; genus Nocardia; species Nocardia sp. CC213A. Next base: position 59,109 of record NZ_JASFXA010000019.1, on the reverse strand, counting down.
GGTGAGCGTCCAGCGGGCGGCGGCGCTGTCCCATTCGGCGGCAACGACCTTGGTGCCGTAGCGGATATGCCGGTCGATGCCGTTCTCGGTGGCGGTCTCGGTGATGTAGCGCAGGATGGACGGCCCGTCGGCGATGGACTGGGCATCGCGCCAGGGCTTGAAGGGGTAGCCGAGGGTGAACATATCCGAGTCGGAGCGAATACCCGGGTAGCGGAACAGATCCCAGGTGCCGCCCAGTGTCTCGCGGGCCTCGAGGACGGCGTAGCTGCGGTCCGGGTGCTCGGTCCGCAGGCGGTAGGCGGCTCCGATTCCGGACAGTCCCGCGCCCACGATCACCACGTCGAGGTGCTCGACCCGTCCGGTTGTGCGCTCACTCATGATCTCCAGTCTGGGGCCGTCCCGCCCCGGCTTCTTGACTGTGCGCGACAAGTATTTGATTCTGAACGACATGTCGGTCATCAGGTCCGCCGGATTGCGCGGCTTCCGCGCCACGGTCGCGGAACTCGGCGGCGACGCCGAGGAATTCGCGCGCGCCTGCGGGCTGCCCGTCACCGCTCTCGACACCGACGACCTGCTGGTCTCCGACTACGCGGTGGGCGCGGTGCTGGAGCTGGCCGCGCATCGGCTGCGCTGCCCCGACCTGGGCCTGCGCATCTCCCGCCGCCAGGATCTGGCCATGCTCGGGCCGCTGGCCCTGGCCATCGGCAACTCCCCCACCCTCGCCGATGTCATGAACTGCACCGCCCGCTATCTGTTCGTGCACGCCCGCGCGCTGAGCCTGACGGTGGAACCGGACCCATACGGGGATGAGCGGGTGATCGCCCTGCGCTACGGCGTGCCGCCGGGCACGCCGAGCCCGGTGCAGGGCACCGACCTCGGACTGGCCTTCGTGCACCACACCATCCTGCAGCGGCTGGCGACGGAGCGGTACGGCCTGCGCTCGGTGGAGTTGCCGTATCGGCCCGCCGCACCGCTGTCGGTGTACGAGGAGTTCTTCGGCGCACCGGTGCGGATCGAGCGCCCGGCCGCACTGCTGCGCGTGCCCAGCAGCCTTGCCACCCGGCCGCTCTCGGGCGGGGACGCCCATCTACACCGGCTGGCCATGGCCTTCCTGGCCGAACTCACCGGCGGCGCGGGCACCGAGATCGCACCGCGGGTACGGGCCGCGGTACAGCGGCTGCTCGGCACGGCCGCACCCGAAATCGGCGCGGTGGCGCGACTTCTGACGGTGCATCCGCGCACGCTGCAACGGCGGCTGGCGGCGGAGGGCACCTCGTTCGCCGCCATTCTCGACGAGGTGCGCCGGGCGGAGGCCCGCCGTTATCTCACCACCACGGATATGCCGATGAGCCAGGTGGCCTCGCTGATCGGTCTGTCGGAACAGGCCGTTTTCACTCGTTGCTGCCGACGCTGGTGGGGCGTGACGCCGACGACGGTGCGGCGCAGCGGAAGTCGCGGACCGCGATCGTGAGTCACGCGGTGGATCGGACAAACACGGCGGAATACCAACACAGTTCGCATACGGACGCGTGTCGTCGATCTTCGCTGGAAGTTTTCCGATAAGGATGGGAAGGGTGAATTGCCCCTCCTGCTCCTGGCCCTCGCCCGCTTCCGCCGTCTCCGGTCACCGTGGTGTGCGCTATCTGCGCTGCGTCTGCGGGCAGTGGTTGATCGCGGTGCACGGCAGAGTGGTGGGCACCGCCGGGGGCAGCACCTTCACCGGCACCGACGTGGTGAACGAGATCGTCGGAGCGAAGCGGTGATTCAGCGCGCCAGGTAGATTCGCGCCGCCTGCACGCGGGTGCCGTGCTCGGCGAAATCGAGTTCCGCGATGCCGCGACCGTCGGGAGTGTCGACGGTCGCGGTCACGGTGCGGCCCGCCGCGATGGGTTTGCGCCAGCGTAGCCCGGTCGCCCGCACGGCGAAGTCGTCGACCGACATGCGGTCTCCCACCGGCCATTCCAGCCGCGCCACCGGTGCGAGTACCGCGCGTAGGCCCGTGGCGTCGCCGCGGCCGGCGGCATCGAGCAGGCGCGCCGCCGCTCGCTTGCCGCCGGAGCCCACGCCACCGAACGCCCGCAGGAAGCCGAGCGCGCCGCCGACGCCCTGATTGCCGATCAGCTGCGGGCCCAACTTCATTCCGGCCTTCATACCCGGCACACCCGCGCCCAGCAGTCGCGTGATCATGCCGGGCAGCTCCCAATGCGCCCGCAAGGCAGCGATTCTCAGTCCGCCGTCGCCCTCGGCGATGTCGTAGCGCAGATGCATGGGCACCGGCAGTGTGACGCCGGTCGACATGGTGGTGTGGATGGTCAGATCGCGGAACACCGTCATGCCGCACACCACGTCGTGATCCACCTCGAAGGCGATGTCGTTGGGCGCGATGAAGGTGTCATAGAACCGCTCCAACGCCGCCCGTCCCCGATGCGGGCGGGAGCCCACCGGATCCTCCACACCGGCGCCCGCCGCGAACAGGTCCACCCAGGCGGACCGGTCGTGGGCGGCGACCGCCTTCGGGGACGCCTCGACGGTCGCCAGCAGCTGCGCTGCGGTCGGATTCGCGGACACGATTCTCCTCCACGGTGTTGAGCTGGGCCGATGGTACCGGGCGGTAGCCCCGGAGGGAACGCGCGGGGAGGCGGCGGGGAGCCAAAGGGGCTCGGGGACAGTCGGTATCGTCGATACCGTGCCCGCGTTCCGGCGAGCCGTCGCCACCCTCGTCGTACTGGTCGCCCTGGTTGTAGGAATCGGCATCGCCGGGGTGCCGGTGTTCGTCCATCCGCAGGTGGACCCGCTGCGGCCCGCCGACGCCATCGTGGTGCTCGGCGGCACGGCCTACGAGCGCTTCGATCTGGGCCTGCGGCTGGCCCGCCAGGGCTACGCGCCGGAACTGGTCATCTCGCGATCCACCGGCATCGACGACCACGTGATGGACCGCTACTGCGACGGGACGTTCGACTTCCGGGTGTCGTGCTTCGTGCCGGAGCCGTGGACCACCCAGGGCGAGGCGCAGGAGATCGCCCGGCGGGCCGCCACCGGGGACTGGCGGCACATCATCGTGATCACCTACACCCCGCACGTCTCCCGCGCCCGGTACATCGTGGGCAAGTGCTTTCGCGGCGAGTTGACCATGGTGGCCAGCCCCGCGGACTCCGGTCCGCTGTTCTGGGCGTGGATGTACGTGCGCCAGTCGGCGGGGTACGTCCGGGCGTTTCTGCAGCCCGGCTGTTGAGCCGGGTGAAAGATGGGCCACGAACGCGCAATCGAGCGGTTACGATGAGCCCGGACAGTCACTGCGCGTCCGTCTCGGGGGTGGATGCGGGGATCGGAAGGACATTCCGGTGCGTATCGACGACCTGCGGGGGTTGCGGGACGAGGAGCTCTCCGCCGATGTCTGCGTGATCGGTTCCGGACCGGCCGGGTTGACCATCGCCACCGAACTGGCGGGGACAGCGCTGCGGGTACTGGTGCTGGAGAGCGGAGGCCGCGCGGAGCAGCCGGACACCGAGGAGCTCAACGACATCGACAATGTCGGTGCGCCGCGCTCCCTACCGCACCGCCATGCCCGCAATCGGGTGCTGGGTGGCAGCTCGCACACCTGGGCCGGGCGCTGCGCGCCCCTCGACGAGCTGGACTTCGCCCGGCGGGAATGGGTTCCGGACTCCGGCTGGCCGATCGGCGCGAGCGAAATGGAACCGTATCTGGAGCGGGCGGGCGCGCATCTGGGCCTCGGGCACGGGGTCGGGTTCACCGACGACCGGTTCTGGACCCTGGCCGGACGTTCCGCGCCGGCGGCCGAACTCGACCGGCGCTGGCTGCGCCCCTACTTCTGGCAGATCAGCAAGGACCCCGCGGATCCCTTCGACTGCAAGCGTTTCGGCAGACATGCCCCGGCGATCTCCGCCGCGAATGTCCGAGTCGTCCTGAATGCCACCCTGGCCCATATCGATACCGATCCGGACGGCACCCACGTGCGGGCGCTGCGGGTCCTGGACGCCGAGGGCGGCGAACGTCTGGTTGTCGCCCAGCGAATCGTGCTGGCGGCCGGGGGGCTCGAGAATCCGCGCCTGCTGCTGGCCGCCAACCGCATCGTGCCCGCCGGACTGGGCAACCGACACGACATGGTCGGCAGATATCTGCTCGACCATCGCTGCGGCGCGGTCGGGACGCTCGATCCCGCGACCTCCGCCACCGCACGCGACCGCTTCGGCAAGTACGTCGTGAAGGGTCGCGGCGGGAAGCACACCTTCCTGCACGGCGTCGCGCTCTCCCCCGCGATCCAGAAACGCGAGGGACTGCTCAACTGCGCCCTGTGGATTCAGGAGGTGCCCGCCGACGACGACCCCTGGGAATCGGTCAAGCGGCTGTTGCGGGGACAGCTGACCCTGCGGGATACGCGCATCGTGTCGGCCCATCCCGGCCTGCTGCTGTCGGGGGTGCGCCGCCGCCTGGTGCACGGCACCGGACTGCCGCGCAAACTCGCCGAAGTGGAACTGCGCTGCATGGTCGAGCAACAACCCGATCCGGACAGCCGGGTCACCCTGAGCGACAAGGTGGATCGGCTCGGCATCCCCTTGGCCCGGGTGGACTGGAAGGTACATGAAATCGAGGACGCCACCGTCCGGCGCACCGCCGCCCTGGCGGCCGGCGAATTCGCGCGCCTCGGCTTCGATCCCCCGCACCTGCACCGATGGGTGTGCGAGAACAGTTCGGAGCCGGTGCAACTCACCGACTGGGCGCACCCCACCGGCGCGACCCGCATGTCCGCCGACCCGCGCACCGGCGTGGTGGACGCGCGGTGCCGGGTGCACGGGATGGACAACCTGTATATCGCGGGCAGCTCCGTCTTCCCGACCAACGGGCACGCCAATCCCACACTCATGATCGTGGCGTTGGCGATCCGGCTCGCGGACACCCTGCGCACGGGGTGAGGGAGCCCGGCCGCTACTTCCGCGGCAGCGTCATATCCATGCCGCCGACGTCGGCGATCGTCCAGCCGTCGGGGTTGACCGTCACGTTGTAGGTGACGGTGGTCTTGACGCCCTGGGGATTCTGGGCATTGGTACTGGTGACATCGAGGAAGACGTCGACCAGGTACGCGTCGCCGTCCCGACCGGTCACCTTGGCCGCGATGGGCGTGGCACTGGAGGTCCACTTCAAGACGGTGAGCGCCTCGGACAGCTTCGGCCCCGCCGCGTCGAACTGCTCGGACAGCTTGCCGGTGGTGTTCGCCTTCAAGCGGCCCTGCCAGGCGCCGAGATCGGCGAAGTCGATATTCGACGCACCGACCGCGTAGTCGGTGGCGACCTGCTCGGCGTGCTGCTCGGCGGCGGTCGCGGCATGGATGTCGTCGAGGTCGCCGCGCGCCGACAGCCACATGCCGGTGGTCACGACGGCCACGGCGACGAGCACCGCCGCGACGGCCCCCGCCACCAGGGTGGACACCGGCAGCGATACGGTCTTGCGCGCGGTCGCCGCGGTGGCGTCGCGCTTCTCGGCGTCCTTCTCGGCGTCCTCGGACATCCGCTTCCTCCTACTACTTCACATTCACCCGCACGCGCACGGCATCGTCACCGGTGTCGGCGAGCGCCTGCGAGATCAGGGTGCTGATATCGATCTGGGGTCCCGTACCGCGCACCGCGTCCGCCAGGGGTTGCAGGGCGGGTGCGACGGTCTGCAATTCGGGTCCGGCCTGCCGCAACCAGTCGTTCAGCCGTGCCAGGAAGGTAGCCAGCCCGTTGTCGGCCAGATACGCATCGGGTCCGGGGGCACCGTCGACCAGTCTACCGACCGCCTCGACCAGGGCGGTCAGAGCATGCGAGAACTCGACAAATGCCGGGGCGGCGGCGCCCGTGGCCTCGCCCATACCGTCGATATCGGCCGCCGCGGCCTGGAAGCTGTTCAGTAGCTGGGCGATCTTGGGCTCCCGGCTCATAATGGCCGCGGCCAGCAGATCACCGGACCGCTGCAGGGCGGGCATGGCGCCGTCGGTGCCGATGAAGGCCTCGCCCAGGGTGCTCACCAGGGAGCCGACCGCCTCCGGATCGAGCTGGTTCATGGTCTTGGTGACCAGCCGGGCGACCTCAGGGATGGACAGCGGCGGACGCACCGCGGAGGCGTCCAACCGCTGGCCGTCGGCGAGATACGGTCCACCGGGGCCGTTGGGGCGGAACTCCACGTACGGTTCGCCCAGCGCCGACAGGTGTTCGATGACGACGGTGCTGTCGGTCGGCACCCGCCGATCCGCGGCCACCCGGAAGCGCACCTCCACCCCGTCGGCGGTGCCCCGCACGGCGGTCACCTCACCGACCTCGACACCGGTCAGCAGAATCGGCGAACCCACCTCGAGCGATCCCGAATTCGGCAGCACCATGGCGGCGTCGGTGAACTCCGCGAACGGATCCGCCCGCACCACACCGAAGGTCAGATAGCTCGCGCCGACCACGGTGACGACGCCGATACCGGCCAGCGAGGCCAGCGATCCCCATTTCATCGCACGGCTCCGATCATGCGCAGGGTGGCGACCATGCGATCCACCTGCTCGTCCTTGCCAACCGAATCCACCGACACCCCGGTGACATTCACCTTCGCGCCCTGTTCGAAGAACGGAATCACCTTGTCCCGCAACAGCGCGATGAGCAGATTCAGATTGCCCGGCGCGGACAGATCCAGCGGCGCACCCGACATCGCCAGCGGCACGAACGCCTGCGCGGCCGCATCACCCGAGGTGGCGATGGGGGCCAGCCAGGTCAGCGAGGTGCCCAGCGTGCCGAGCGCGGTGAACAGGCCCGCCACCCCGTCGATGGAATGGGTGATGCCGTTCATCTGGTCCACCGAGACCTGGCTCAGCTCATGGTCCAGGAAGCCCATCTTGTCGTGCAGCACTTGCGCATTGGTGCCGAGTCCGTTGAGCAGCAGATCGACCTGGTCCAGGTTGGCGGCCAGGTCGACGGCGTCGGCGGCGAGCACCTGCGCGATGCGCTTGGTCTCGGCCGGATCCTGCGGCAGCACCGCGTTGAACCGGTGGATGATGTCCTGGAGTTGGTCGATGGCGCCGCCCTGGGTGAAGGTGGCCAGCGCGGCCATGGTGTCCTCGAGCTGCACCGGCGGCGCGGTGCGCTCGAGTGGAATGGTGCCGCCGTCGGTCAGCAGATCGCCGAAACCGTCGGTCGGAGTGGTCAACGCCAGGTGGATGTCGCCGAGCACGGTGTTCTGCCGCAGTTCGGCCACGGTGGTGGCGGGCAGCCGCACCGCGCGGGAGATGTCGACATCCACCACCACGTAGCCGCCGCGACCGGCGGGGGCCTGCGCGGCGTCCACCACCCGCACCCCGGCCACCGTGCCGACCATCGCGCCATTGGCGATGACCTTCGCCTTGGCGGGCAGGTTCAGCACATTGTCGAACTCGATGTGCAGCCGATAGGTGGGCCCCGACACCGTGGTGCCGGGCACCGGCACCGAGGCGGGATCGAAGCCACAACCGCCGACACCGGCCAGCAGCGCCGCCGCCAGCACCGCGATTCCGGTGCGGCGCAAGAGTTTCGCCGTCATCGCGCACCCGCCGTTCCCAGCACCAGCTGAACCAGAGGAATCTCGACCATGCCGTTCGCCGCACCGGCGCACCGTCCGGGTGCGACGGCATCGATCGCCGCGCACACCTGCTCGGCGTCCGGCGCGGGCAGTGCCACCCGCGGCGACCCGTAGGTGATGCCGTCGGGACCGGTGACCGCCTGCGCCACCGAGGTGATCACCGGCAGCTTGCGCACCACCTCCGCCAGCGAACCGATATTCGCGCGCAGCAGCCGCACCATGGGCACGGCGTCGTTGAGCGCGTCCATGATCGGATCGCCCGCCAGCACGACCAGGTCGTTGAGCATCGGCAGCACCGCGCCGAGCCGGTCGACCAGCACCGCGCCGGGACCGATCAGCTCGTCGCTGGCGATGGTGAGCGCCGGAGCCAGCCGCAGCAGCATGCTGCGCAGGTCGCCCCAGTGCGTCTCCACCTTCTCGGCCACCGAGGCGAAGGAGTCGAAAATGCCCACCAGATGCGCGATATCGGCGTCCGGTGCGGCCATGGCCGCACCCAGCTTGTTGACGATGTCGTTGATCTCGCGGCCGGTGCCCCGGGTGGCGTCGTCGAGCGCGATCAGGCCGCGGCCCAGCGCGTCCGGGGCGTCGGGGCGCTGGATCTCGGCGGACAGATCCGCCAGCGCGGTCAGCGTCTCGGTGATGCTCTTGGGGGTGAGGGTATTGGTGATGGGCCGGGCCGGATCCCACAGCGCCCGATCCGCGCCGCTGGACAGCACCGCCAGATTCCGGTCGGCCACAATCGATTCGGCGACGGTGGTGGCGGCGGCGTCGGCGTACACCGGATGGTCCGCGTCCACCGAGAAACCGACGGTCACCTTGCCGTTCTCCGGCTCGACCGAATCCACGGTGCCGACCGCGATGCCGCGCATGGTCACCTTGTTGCCCACGTACAGGCCCACCGCGTCGGGCATGATCGCGGTGTAGGAGATGGTCTTCTTCATCGGGTCGAAGATGACGACATAGCCGACCAGGGCGACGAGCACGATCACCAGCGCCCCGGCGACCGACATGAACGCCTGCGATCCGAGCATCCGCTTGAACATCAGCAGTCCCTCCCGGGCAGCGGTACGCAGATGGCGGCCGGCGCGGTGATGGTCTGGCCGGACCGGTCCACACCCACCCCGCCGTCGGGAATCACCAACTGCGACAACTTGTCCTGCAAACTCTGCGCGGCGGTGAGCATGGGCTGGAACTCGCCGCTGAGGCCGCGCAGCGCCGCCACCGCGTCGGTGACCCTGGTCTTCAGCTGGTCGTTCCACACCGGGCCCAGCACGGCCACCCGGTCGAGCACGCCGCTGAGCAACCGGATCGCCTCGGCCATCTCGGCGTGCTTGTCGAGCAGCACCGTGACCAGCAGGTTGGCATTGTCCATGAGGCGGCCGAGATCGGTCTTCGCGCCGTCGTACATGCGCACGTACTCGTCCAGCACCGCGACGGCGTTCGAGACCTGGGTGCGCTGCCGGTTCAACGCGTCGACGTAGGTGCCGAGCGTGTCCAGGGTGGTGCGCAGGGTGTCCGGCGCGGTCTCCAGCGAATCGCCGAGCGCGGTCAGATTGCGGTGCAGCGAGTCGCCGTCGAGCTGCTGCAACGGCGCGGCCGCGGCCTGGAAGGTCTGGATCAGGCTGTAAGGCAGCCGAACTCGGTCCGCGGGGATCGGGGCGTCGCCCAGCGGCCGCTCCCCCGCCGGGAACATCGCCACGTAATGGCCGCCGACCACGGTGAGCATGCGGATGTCCAGCGAGGTCTGATCACCCACGAACACATTGGAATTCACGGTGAAGCGCATGACGACCCGGTCCGGCTTCAGCTCCAGCGATTCCACCTCGCCGACCGAGATGCCGGCGATGCGCACATCGTCACCGGCCTTCACCGACTGTGCCTCGGTCAATTCCGCGGTGTAGGTGTGCTTTCCGAACGGCACCACGTACAGCGCGCCCACCGCCAGCAGGCAGATGGCGAGCAGGATCGCGCCGACGACGCCGCGGCGCAGCTCCCGGCGCTTGCGGGTGTGGTCGTCGATGACCCTGCTCTCGCGGGGCAGCAGGCTCGACAGTCTCATCCGTTGCACAGCACCACCCGCTGACCGGAGACCAGCACCTGGAGCAGACCCGGCAGCTCCGCGGTTCCCCTGCTGCACTGCGGTGTCCAGCCCGAGGCCGACGGCAGCGCGGCGTCCGCGGCGGCCAGCACCGCGGGCAGCCGCCCGAACACCGCCACCGCCTCCTGCGGATCGGGGAACAGCCGCCGGATCAGCTCGTCCACGTCATTGCCCTCGGCCAGGCCCAGGGTGCGCAGCAGCGAGTCGACGGGGGCCAGCACCGACGGCGCGGTCACCGCGAATTGCGCCAGGCCGCCGATGTTCTCGCGCAGCGATTCGAAGATGTCCGACAGTCGAGCCAGCAGCGGCACCAGGTGGTGCACCCGGCCGCCGACCTTGTCCGACAGCTCCGACATATTGCGGATCAGGGTGCCGATCACCTGCTGGCGGTTGTCCACATAGGAGGCGAGTTGGCCGATGGCGTCCAGGGCCGGGCCGACGCCGCTGCCGTCACCCTCGATCACCGCCACCATACTGGCGCTGAACTGGTTGATCGCCTCGGGCGAGATGGTGGCCAGCACCGGCCGTAGGCCGTTGAACAGGCTGGTGACATCGAAGGACGGCACCGTCTGCTCGACGCCGACGGTGGCGTCGGCGGGCAGGCGCACCCCGGGCCGCGGCTGCTGTTGCAGGTCGATGTAGCGCTGCCCGGTCAGGTTCTGGTAGCGGATGGCCAGCGTGCTGTTGTCGTAGATGGCCGCGTCGGTCTTGACGGTCAGGCGCACCCGCGCCCGGGTGCCGTCCAGGTCGATGCCGCGCACCTTGCCCACCTGCACGCCGTACATGCGCACGTCATCGCCCACCTTGAGGCCGTTGGCATCGGTGAACAGCGCGTCGTGCGCCTCGGTCTCGCCCGCGACGGGCCGTTCGATGAGCTGGATGACCATGGCCAGCACGGCCACGATCACCACCGCGAACAGTCCCAGCCGCCAGGCGGCGGCCCCCACCTTCATCGGCCACCTCCCGCACCCAGGAGCGGCACCGCCACGGCGGGCACGCCGCGCAGGTCCACTTCGACATTCAGCACCGGTCCGTTCGGGGTGTCCGGCATGGCGGCGCGCAGCCGGTGCAGCAGTTCGGTCAGCTCGGCGGCGGTGCGCTGCGGCGCGGGCACCATCTGCGCCAGCACCGACAGAATGGCGGCGAGGGTGTCGGTGGTGGCCGAGAGCTGGGTTCCGGCCTGCCCCAGCGTTTCCGACAGGGTGGGCAGCAGCTTGTTCACCACGATGTCCACCCCGTGGTCGTAGGATTCGCGATCCTGTTGCAGCCGTTCGATACTGCGGATCACGTCCACCACCTCGACCGCCGCGCCCGCGAACCGGCCGCCGCCGTCGAAGGCCGGGCCGAGATTGCCGAACAGCTGCGAGGGCGGCATCTTCTGGTTGTCCACCACGGTGCGCGAGGCGGTCACGATGGCCTGCGCCAGCGGCGTGAACGCCTCCACATCCGCCGCGACCTGCGCGATGACCGTGGCCAGCTGCGGAGTCAGCACCGAATCGCCGACCTGCGACATGCTGCGCAGCAGCGAACCCATGGTGGCGTCGTAGACGGCCGCCGACTTGGCGCCGGTCAGGTCGATCTCGGTGCCGGTGCGCAGCGGCGCGCCGCCCGGGCCCCGGCGCAGCTCGATCTCGCTGATGCCGAACAGGTTCTGCGGCGCGTAGTCCACCAGCAGCGAGTCGTCCAGGCCGTACAGCCGCGACTCGTCGAGTCGCAGGGCGATGCGCTGGGTGCCGCGCGCGGCGGGCGTGATGTCCACGACCTTGCCGACCAGCACGCCGTCCAGGCGCACCTGGGTGCCCGCCAGCACGCCGTCACCGATCTGCTCGGTGTGCAGTGAGATGCGCAGTCCCGCATCGGCGGTCATGGCGCGAATGCCGTACCAGGCCGCGGTCACGGCCACCACCACCGCGACCGCGATGGCTCCCACCTTCATCGCCCGGCCGCGGTCCACCGCGACCCCGGGCATTCCGTAATTCGGCATCCCTACCCCGTGAACGTGATCGCCGAGTTGAAGCCCCACAGCGCGATGGACAGCACCATGTCGATGGCGACGATCGCCACGGAGCTGGCCCGCACCGCCTTACCCGACGCGATGCCCACACCCTCCGGGCCGCCGGTGGCGAAGAACCCGTAGTAGCAGTGGATGAGGATGACCACGGTGGCGAAGATGGCCACCTTGATCACCGCCGCGATCACGTCGAATCCGGTGACGAACTGGAAGAAATAGTGGTCGTACACGCCCGCGGCGGACCCGTGCACCAGCGTGATCAGGCCACGGCAGGACAGGTACGACAGGATGAGCGCGATCAGGAAGGTCGGGATGATGGCGACCGCACCGGCCAGCACGCGGGTGGTGACCACGAACGGCACCGAGCGCAGGCCGAGCGATTCGATGGCGTCGATCTCCTCGGAGATGCGCATGGAGCCGATCTCGGCGGTCATCCGGCAGCCCGCCTGCGCGGCGAAGCCGATGGCGGCCGCGATGGGCGCGAGTTCGCGCGTGGTCGCGTAGGCCGACACCAGGCCGGTCACCGGTCCCATGCCGAGCATGTCCAGGGTGGCGAACGATTCCACCGCCACCGACGCGCCCATGACCAGGCCGAGCACGATCATCATGGGGACGGTGCCGCCGCCCACGATGACCGAGCCGCGGCCCCAGGTCATATTGGTGATGGCGCGCATGGTCTCGTCGCGATAGCGCTGCAGCGTCAACGGAATCGACGACAGCACCTGCCAGACGAAGGCCAGCACGAAGCCGAGATTCTCGATGCGGCGCAGGATCAGCCCGCGGCGGCGATAGAAGCGCGCGAACCAGCCGAGTCCCTTGGGGACGTAGGTCGATGTGGTCATGCCAGCCTCGTGGGCAGGAACATGGCGGTGATCTGAGTGGCGACCAGGTTCACCACGACGATGGACACCACCGAGAGCACCACCGCGGCGTTCACGGCGTCGGCCACGCCGCGCGGGCCGCCCTTGGCCTCGAGTCCGCGCTGACAGGCGATGACGACCACCAGGAAGCCGAAGATGACCGCCTTCACCAGCGACACCCACACGTCGGCGGTGGTGGCGAAGGAGCCGAAGGTGGCCCAGTAGCTGCCCGGCGTGACGTTCTGGCCGCCGACCGCCACCGCGTATCCGGCGAGGACGCCGACGAAGATGATGAGGATGTTCAGCAGCGGGGCCACGAACAGCATGGCCACCATGCGCGGGATGACCAGCCGGTGAATCGGGCTGATGCCCATGGTGTTCAGCGCGTCGATCTCCTCGCGGATGGTGCGCGCCCCGAGGTCGGCGGCGATGGCCGCCGCGCCCGCACCGCCGAGCAGGAAGCCGGTAGCCAGTGGCGCTCCCTGTTTGATGACGCCGAGCCCGCCCGCCGCGCCCAGCAGCGAATCCGCGCCGAGGGTGTGGATGATATTGCCGACCTGCACCGAGACGATGACGCCGAACGGGATGGCGATGAGGATCGCGGGCAGCGCCGTGACGGTGATGAGCCGCCACGCCTGGATGATGGCCTCCCGCCACTGGAACTGCCCGCGCGCGATATCGCTCACCGCGCCGGTGACGGTCTCCTGGGCGATACCGGCGGCCCGTCCGAAGGTACGCAGGGAGGACACGACGGTTCCGGAGAAGTTGTCGCGCACGATCCGTGCGGCGGATGGGGTCGGTAGCGACCGGGTGTCGGGCTTCAAATCATTCTTCTCCGTGATCGGCAACACTGCCTGCCATCAAAGCTAATGGTTACGGGCAGTTACAACAAATCGGGTTACGGTGTGACCGACACCGCCAAGCTACCGGCCGGTATCAACGCCGACCCCCAGGTCAAGAGGCTATATCTGCATGTTAAGGCGTGTTCTGGAACCCGTTATCAGCGGTAACAGCTATCGCTGTGGCGGATATCACCGCCCCGGCGAACCGCCGGCATCGAGGTTTCGGAGCCCTCGGTCATACCTCGGCCGCGCAGTAAGTGAACTGTCAGCAATCGCGATGGCCGTCGTCAGCGCCGTACGAATTCGCGTGAATCGGCTCCCCCGCACCGCTGGGAGGAGTTCACTGGCGGTGTGGATCAGACAGTGACCGCGATCCTGGGGGCCATCGAAGCCGACGACTGGACCACATTCGCGAAACTCGTTCACCCCTACGTGCACTGGTCCGAGAGCGGCCACATCACCCGGGGCCGCACCCGGGTGATGGCCATGCTCGCCGGACGTCCGCACAATGGCGATTCGACACCGCCCGCCCGCGCCTACGAACTACGCGACGGACAGGTGTACCGCTGGACCTCGTGAAGCGCGAGGCTCGTGAAGCTCAGGGACTGACGGCCAGGAACAGGAAGCCGGAGAACACCACCAGGTGCACACAGCCCTGGAGCAGCGTGGCCCGGCCGGGCACCACCGTGAGCGCGCCGACCACCACCGTCAGCGCCAGCAGCACCATCTGAGTGGCGCCGAGCCCCAGCATGAGCGGCCCCTCGATCCAGATCGAGGCCAGCGCGATGGCCGGAATCGTCAGCCCGATACTGGCCATGGCCGAGCCCAGCGCCAGATTCATGCTGATCTGCACCCGGCCCCGCCGGGCCGACCGCACCGCCGCGAGCGCCTCCGGCAGTAGCACCAGCAGCGCGATCACCACACCGACCGCGGACTGCGGCAGCCCAGCCGAGGCGATGGCGGATTCGATATTCGGGGATACGGTCTTGGCCAGACCGACCACGCCGACCAGGGCCAGCAGCAACAGGCCCAGGCTGGCCAGCGCCCGCCCACCGGTCGGCGGCTGTTCGTGCTCATCGTGGACCACGGTGGCGGGACCGCCCTCGACCGGCAGGAAATCGTCCGGATGCCGGACCGTCTGGACCATGACGAAGACGCCGTAGAGCACCAGCGCCGCCACCGCCGCGAAGGCCAACTGCCCACCCGAGAACACCGGACCCGGTTCACTGGTGGTGAACGTCGGCAGCACCAGGCACAGGGTGGCCAGGGTCGCCACCGTGGCCAGCGCCGCGCCGGTGCCCTCGGCGTTGAAGACCGCCACCCGCCGCCGCAACGCACCCACCAGCAGCGACAGACCGACGATGCCGTTGCAGGTGATCATCACCGCCGCGAAGACGGTGTCGCGGGCCAGCGATGCCGCCTTGTCACCGCTGGAGATCATGAGCGTGACGATCAGGCCGACCTCGATGACCGTCACCGCGACCGCGAGCACCAGCGCGCCCAGCGGTTCGCCCACCTTGTGCGCGACCACCTCGGCGTGATGCACCGCCGACAGCACCGCCCCTATCAGGGCCGCGCTCACCAGAATCACCGCTGCCCCGTTCAGATCGCGACCCCAGGAAACCGCCAGCACCAGGGCGGCGAAGAGGGGAACGAGCGTGGACCAGTGACGCAGAAAGAAGCGGGCCATACTGTCCAGTTTCGCAGCTAATCCGGTGCACACCTGGAAAGGAGAGCTTTACCTCGCTTGATTCATGGGAGGAATCACTTAGGCTGCGGTCGTGGACCAGACAACCGGGCCCCAGGCGCACCCGCACGAACCGCATGCAGAAGGGTTCGCATCCAAGCTCAACTGGCTGCGGGCCGGGGTGCTCGGCGCCAACGACGGCATCGTCTCCACCGCCGGTCTGGTGGTGGGCGTCGCGGCGGCGACCACGGACGCCACCAATATCCTCACCGCGGGCGTCGCCGGACTCACCGCCGGTGCGATCTCCATGGCGGCCGGCGAGTACGTCTCGGTGAGCACCCAGCGCGACTCCGAGAAGGCGTTGCTGGCCAGGGAGAGACGCGAACTGGCCGAGCAGCCGGACTACGAACTCGACGAGCTCACCGATATCTACCGGGCCAAGGGACTCTCACCGGAGACCGCTCGCAAGGTCGCCGAGGAACTCACCGCCCACGACGCCTTCGCCGCGCACGCCGAGGCCGAACTGCGTTTGGACCCCGACGAACTCACCAATCCGTGGCAGGCCGCGCTCTCCTCGGCCGTGGCGTTCACCGTCGGCGCGCTGCTGCCGCTGCTGGCCATCCTGCTGCCGCCGGTGTCGTGGCGGATTCCGGTCACCTTCGCGGCAGTGGTGGTGGCACTGGCCATCACGGGTTCGGTGAGTGCGCGGCTGGGCGGCGGCAACCCGCGCCGCGCGGTGCTGCGCGTGGTGATCGGCGGTGCGCTGGCCATGGCCGTCACCTACGGAATCGGCCAGCTCGCGGGAGTCTCCGGAATCTGACGCGCGGTCAGCGACCCGGGTACACCGCCTCGGCCGGAATGTAGTTCTCGGTGCCCGGCGGCTTGGGCACACAGACCCAGTCGCCGTCCCGGAACTCCCACGCCGAGATGACATTGTCGTGCGTGCAGTCGTCACCCACGCGGCGGTCGGCCAGGTCTATCGGCGGCGCCACCGGAGTGGGAATGCGCACGGCGGGTGCGGGTTCCGGGGCGAACGCGGTGGTCGTCGGCGCGAGCGCGGTGGTGGACGGCGCGAGCGTGCTCGCGGGGACTCGCTCACCGCCCGTTCGCGTGTCGTCGCGACCGGTGAGCAGCATGCCCGCCGCGACGGCGAGCACCAGCACGCCCGCGATCACCACGACCACCGCGAGGGCGCGCGGTGTGATGTCACCATCGCTGTGTCCTTCGGCCATACCTGGACTCCTTCGATGCGCGGCCGCCCGGACTACGGGGCGGGCGGCGGGGGCGGCGGGGGCACCAGCCAGGGTGGCAGGAACGGCACCAGCACCTCCGGTACCGGGGGCGGCGGGGGCGGCGGCGGGGGTGCGGGAGCCGGTTCGGGGGCGGGCGGCGGCTCGGGCGCCGGTTCCACGTAGACCGGTTCCGGCGCGGGAGCCGGTTCCGGCGCGGGAGCCGGGGCCGGGGCGGGAGCCGGGGCCGGGGCGGGCGGGGCCTCGGCGGACGAGCGGGCGGGTTCGACGGGGGCGGTCCGCGTCGCACTCGACGCCGGGGGCACGGTGCTCTCCTCGGTCCGACCGTGACTGCCCTCGAACCAGGTCAGCGGATTGCCGCCGAGGACGGCGAAGGTGAGCACCAGTGCCGCCGCGACCATGAGTCCGACGGCACGCGGCGGTACGGCACCGTTGGCGGACACGCCGAGCATGCCCTCGGTCTCCCGGGTGCCGCGCCCCTGCGTGCCGCCTGCCATTTGCTGAGACTCCCTCGGTTCCAAGCACCTGCTCCAGTAATCCGAAAAGCTCCTCCCCCAGACGCTACACAGATTTGCTGCGAGACAGTGGCAGCAGATCCCAAGGCTAATATTCCAGCTGAGTATCTATTGCATACGTTTGCGAGAAATTAGCGCAATAGCATTCGCCGAGCCGTGCTCACGCGCCGAAGATCGCGCGCGGATCGCCCTGGTACCAGACATTGTCGATGCGGATGCGCCGCAGCAGCCAGCGCCCGCCATCTCGCACCAGCTCGACGTCGTAGAGGTTCTTCAGCAGGGCGAAGGTGTCGTGCTCGACCGTGAGCAGGTGCTGCGCCTCCACCAGAGCGGTCAGGCGTGCGGTGTCATCGTCGACGACGATGCGCGGATTGGTGACCTGATGGGTGGTGTCCACGCGGCCGACGAAGCCGTCGAGGATGGTGGTGACGATGGCGTCGCGACCGGTCATGAGCGGGACGACGCCACCCCACGCCGCGGCGGCCGGCTGGAAGTCGAGTTCGGCGTCCGCGGCGAAGGCCGAGGCGAACAGCTCCTTGTCCTGGAGATCCTGGCCGAGGCCGAATCGGTACAGCGCATCCAGAATCTCGGCCCGGTCGGCGAGTTCACGAACGGCGGCCTCGGCGGTGCCGGCGGCGAGGGCGCGGGTCTCGGTGACGTACATGGTTCCTCCTGGTGGAGCGCTATCGGACTCCTACAACCTCGCTCGCCACGCGATCGGGAACAATGAGAACCTGCGCAATGATCATCAAGCTTGGATTAACGATCGAGGGGATCACCCGGCATGCTGGAGCGGCACGAACTCGAGACGTTCCTCGTCCTCGCCGAGGAGCTGCATTTCGGCCGCACCGCCGAACGGCTGCGCGTCACCACCGCGCGGGTGAGCCAGACCATCGCGAAAATGGAACGGCGACTGGGGGTTCCGCTGTTCGAGCGCAGCAGCCGCCGGGTGCGCACGACACCGGCCGGGCGGGAACTGTACGCCGAACTGCGCCCGGCCTGGGATCGCGTCACCGCCGCGGTGCGCCGCACCATGGACACCGGCCGCGGCCGCGCCGGCACCCTGGAGGTCGCCTTCGTGGACGCGGCGACCGGACAGCTGCTGGTGCGCGCCGCCGAACAGTTCCGCGCACGCCTGCCCGATGTCGCGGTGCGGCTGCGCGAAGCCCAACCGGCACAGGTGATCCCGTGGCTGCACGCGGGGGAGATCGATATGGCGCTGGATATGGTGCCGTTCCCGGCTGAGGGCATCACCGCCGGTCCCGACCTCGTCACCGAGGCGCGCCTGCTGGCGGTGCCGGCCGCCCACCCCTTCGCCGCCCGCACCGCGATCACCCTGGCCGAGCTGGCCCGGGTCACCGTATTGCGGCTGCCGCCCGAGATCCCCGCGGCCATCCGCGATATCCGCACTCCCCCGGCCACGCCCGCGGGCCATCCGATTCCGGCCGGACCCACCGCCGCCACCTACGGCGAACTGCTCACCCTGGTGGCCGCGGGGCAGGGCGTCTTCCCGATCGGGGCGCACGCACGCCGCTACAACGCCCGGCCCGACGTGGCGTTCGTTCCCATCCGCGACGCACCGCCGGTGCGCTGGGCGCTGCTGTGGCGTACCGCGGGCGAGAACGCCTCGGTTCGCGAATTCGCCCGCGCCGCCGCCGACCTCGCGCGGACCTCATGACTTCCTTCTACAACCTGCGGGCCGATGTCCCGGGGTTGCCGACCGAACCCGAGGCGGTAGTCGCACGCGTCGACGATCTCGCCCCTGGTCATGGGCCGGTCGCCTCCCGACGGTGCCGAGGCCTACTCGACGGGCTCGATATCGCGCGCCGAACCGTCGACGAGGCGGTAGACCCCCGGCGTGAGGTCGAGGGCGAGCAGACTGCGGTCGGCGGCCTCGGCGACGTGGATACGCGGATCGTCGGGCATGTCGTCGGGGTAATACGTTCCGGGACCGTAGAATTGGCCGTACCGCAACACCACCCCGTCGACCGCCAGCACCGCGTCCTCCAGGAACTCCGCGGCCCGCTGCCCCTCACCACCCAACTCCCACGCCACGCTCTGGGCGATGACGCGCGGCGCTCCGGCCGCGGCGGCGGCCGCCAGCAGATTGCGGGTGCCCTCGACGCGAATCCGCGCGTTCGCACCGCGCCCCTCGGCGATCCGGGCCGGATCGTCGGGCAGATCGGTGAGCTGGTGCATGATCAGGTCCGGAGCGTAGGCGACGACGGCATCGGTCAATGCCGCGGCGTCGTACACATCGCAGACCACCGGTTCCGCGCCCGCGGCGCGCACACCGGCCGCCTTGTCCGCCGACCGCGTCATACCCGCCACCTGATATCCCGCCGCGATGAGCAGCGGCACCAGCCGACCACCGAGGACGCCGGTCGCGCCCGCCAGGAAGATGCGCATGTCACCGACCCTAGGGGACGTGAGGACCGATGATCACTCCGGCCAGACCGGCGGACGCTTCTCCAGGAAGGCGGTCATGCCCTCCTTGGCGGCGGGGAGCTGCGATGCCTGGGCCATGGCCTCGAGCGCGATGTCGTAGGCGTCCGCCTCCGGGCGGTCCAACTGCGCGTAGACGGTGCGCTTGCCCAGCGCCTTGCTGGCGCGGCTGCCCCGGGTGGCGCGGGCCAGCAGTTCGTCCACGGCGGCGTCCAGATCCGCGAGCGGCACCGCGCGGTTGATCAGGCCCCATTCGGCGGCAGTGGCGGCGTCGACGGGGTCGCCGGTGAGGACGAGTTCCATGAAGCGTTTGCGGCCGACCGAGCGGGCGACCGGTACCGCCGGGGTGTGGCAGAACCAGCCGCCCTTGCCGCCGGGCAGGGCGAAGGCGGCGGTGTCGGCGGCGATGGCGAGGTCGCAGGAGGCCACCAGTTGGCAGCCCGCCGCGGTGGCCAGCGCGTGCACGCGGGCGATCACCACCTGGGGGACGCTCTGCACGGTGCGCATGAGCTCGGTGCACAGGTGCAGCAGTTCCCGCACACCCTCGAGGTCGCGCGTCGCCACATCGGCGAAATCGTGCCCGGCCGAGAACACCGGGCCCTCGGCGGCCAGCACGATGCCGGTGGCATCCGACTCGCCCGCCGCCCGGAAGGCCGTCAGCAACTCCTCCAGGTGCTGGTGGGACAGGGCGTTGCGCTTGGCCGGGCGGTTCATGGTGATGCGGAGGGTGGATCCGGATCGCTGCACGTCAACCATGCCTTCGCAGGCTACCGGAGCGGGGGTGCGAGCCGCCGGAAAAGCCGAATCGGGGATTGCTTGCCGATGAATACTCGTAGGCGTATATTCGTCTACGAGTAAGGAGGTGAACGGGATGGCCCGCAAACGCAAGGTCGGCAATCTGCTCGCCCTCGGCGTGCTGTCGGTCCTGGTCGAGCGGCCCATGCACCGCTACGAGATCGCCGCCACGCTCGAGGCCCGCGGCAAGGACCGGGATATGGCGATCAAATGGGGATCGCTGTACACCGTCGTCGGAAATCTGGCGAAGCACGGCTTCCTCGAGGTCGTGGGCAGCGAGCGCGACGGCGCCCGCCCCGAACGCGTCATCTATCGCATCACCGCGGCCGGACGCGCCGAACTCGCCGACTGGACCCGTGAACTCATCGCCGACCCACAGCCCGAGCCGCGCCGCTTCGTGGCCGGGCTCTCCGTCATGTCGGGACTGGCTCCGGACGAGGTGATCGAACTGCTGGGGCAACGCCTCACCAAGCTGGAGGCCGAGATCACCTCCGGCCGTGCGCAATTGGCCGACCTCGACGGCACCCTGCCGCGACTCTTCCTGGTCGAGAACGATTTCGAGTTGGCCATGCTGGAGGCCGAGGCGGCCTGGGTGCGCGCCCTGCGCGACTCCTTCGCCGACGGCAGCTTTCCCGAGGTGGAGCTGTGGCGGCGCTGGTACGGCGAGGGCGCCTCCCCCGCCGACATCACGGCCGAGGTGAACGACCGGATCGAGAAGGGAGCGCCGACCAGGCCCGACACGAACTGAACGATACGTCCGGGGCGAACGCCCCTGATACCGACCGAGCCCCGACGAGGTGCGGCAACACCTGCGTCGAGGCCCGGGTAACACCGTCTCGAACCGACCCGTACGGGTGAAACCGGATCCGAGTTTGGCAACCACAGGATAACCGGGTTCACCTGGCATGAGCCGGTTCGGGTAGACACACCCGAGGAGAAACCCATGTCCCCCATTCGCACCGCCATCGTCATCGGCGGCGGCATCTCCGGCCCGGTAGCCGCGACCGCGCTCCGCAGGGCGGGTATCGACGCCCGCGTCTTCGAGGCGTATCCGGGTCCGGCCTACGGCATCGGCTCGGTGCTGGCCTTGGCCCCCAATGGGCTGGCCGCGCTGGACATCATCGGCGGAGGTGATGCCGTACGCGCGGTGTCGGCACCCATCCGGCACCAGCTCATGAGCGTCGGCGGCCGACGGGTGGCCGCACCGTCGCTCACCGATGTGGAACCGCTGCACCTGGTCGAACGCTCGACCCTGCACCGCGTGCTGCACGACAACGCGGTCGCCGCCGGGGTCCCGTTCGAATACGGCAGGCGGCTCACCGATGTCGAGGAGCATGCCGATGGAGTCACCGCGATCTTCGCCGACGGCACCACCGCCACCGCCGATGTGCTGATCGGAGCCGACGGAATTCGCTCCACCGTGCGCGGGCTCATTGATCCGAACGCGCCCGGTCCGAGATTCCTGCGGATGCTCGGCTTCGGCGCGGCCACCACCTGCCCGGTCGAGGTGCCGCCCGAGACCATGGTCTTCGCCTTCGGCGCGCAGGCGTACTACCTGTACTGGGCACTGCCCGACGGTCGCGTCGGGTGGGGCGCGAATCTGCCGCACGACCAGTATCTGTCCTTGACCGAGGCCCGCTCCGTGCCCGCCGACCGATGGCTGCGGACCCTGCGGGAGACCTACGCCGCGGACGATGCGGGTGCGGAACTGGCCGCGGCTACCACCCCCGAGCAACTGGAGGTGGCCGGCGCACTGCACATCATGCCGTCGGTGCCGCACTGGCATCGCGGCCGGATGGTACTCAGCGGCGACGCGGTCCACGCGCCGAGCAACACCTCCGGGCAGGGCGCGTCACTGGCCATCGAGAGCGCGCTCGAACTGGCCCGTTGCCTGCGCGACATCGACGATCCGACAACGGCTTTCACCACCTACGAGGCCATGCGCCGCCCCCGGGTGGAAGGCGTGGCGGCCCGGGTGGCGCGGATGAACCGAACCAAGGCGGCAGGGCCGATCGCCCGGCGGGCCATGTATCTGTTGCTGCCGCTCGTGGTGAAGATGATGGATCCGGAGAAGACTCTCGGACCCGAACAACGGTTCCGGATCGATTGGGACGCGCCGGTGCGCCCCGTCGCGGCGGCAGCCGGATGATCGAGGGCTCTCACCACCGTCGGACCTGAACGCTGAAAGCAGTGCTGCCGTGGCCCTTTCCGTCAGGGTCGCGGCCGCGTGCGCTAGGTCTTCAGCGGCAATACATCCGGGCGGTCGGCCTCGTCCAGCAGTTTCGTGGCGATATTGTCCAAGGCCCGGTCCAGCAGGGCGCGATCGTCGGGGTCGCTGAGATTCCAATCCACCAGTTGGGTGTCGAGCCAGGCGCGCCACGCCCCTTTGATCCGCTCGGCTTCGATCCGACCGGTGTCGGTGAGGGTCAGCCGGTCGCCGTCGATCTCGAGCTGGCCGTGCTGTCGCGCCCGCTCGTACAGCGGGGCGATCACTTCCGGCGGGATCCAGTGCGTGCGAGCGATATCCGTGAGCGTCGCCGCTCCGCGCAGCCGCTCGTACAGCCGGACCTGTCCCAGCGCCCACGCCTCGTCCGGGGTGAGCGAACTGCCCGCCGCGGCCGCGATCCGCGGTGCTGGGACCGCGTCGTCGCGCAGGCCGCGGATCACTCGCGCGACGGCGTTCTCCAACTGCACCAGGCGATCCGGGGAGTCCGGCACCGAGAAGCCGCCGCCCACATCCGATGCCTCGGCGCGCACGCTGTCGCGCAGCGGAACCTGTTTGAGGAACCACGCCACCAGGAAGCCGAGCACCGCCACCGGCACCACCCAGCGGAACACGTAGCCGATGGATTCGGCGTAGGCGTGCACGATCGGCGCGATCTCGGTGAACGGCAGCCGCCACAGCGCCTCGGGATTCGAAGCGACCTGCGGGGAAACGACTTTCGACTCCTCCAGCGCCGCCGCCAGGTTCGGGGTGAGCTGATTGGTGTACAGGGTGCCGAACACCGTGGTGCCGAAGGCGCTGCCGATGGTCCGGAAGAAGGTCACCCCGGAGGTGGCGGTGCCCAGATCGGCGTACGGCACGGTGTTCTGCACGACGATGGTGAGCACCTGCATGGTCAGGCCGATGCCCAGACCCAGGATCATCATGTACGCCGACTGCTCCCAGAACCCGGTGTTCTCGTCCATGGTCGACATGAGGAACAGGCCGACCGCCATCACCGCGGTGCCGAGGATGGGAAAGATCTTGTACGTGCCGGTGCGGCCGACCACCACACCCGAGAGGATCGAGGTGGCGAAGAGGCCGATCACCAGTGGCAGCGTGCGCAGTCCGGACGCGGTGGCCGAAACGCCCATGACGTACTGGAGGAAGGCGGGCAGGAAGGTCATCGCGCCGAGCATGGCGAAACCCACGATGAAGCTCAGCACCGAGCACACGGTGAAGACATTGCCGCGGAACAGGTGCATGGGCAGCATCGGCTCCTCGGCCCGCAACTCCACCGCGACGAAGGCCGCCAGCGCCACCGCCGCACCGACGAACAGGCCGATGATGGTGGGCGATCCCCACGCGTATTCCTGTCCGCCCCATTCCAATCCGAGGATCAGGCAGGTGACGCCGATGGCGACCAGCGCGATGCCGAGATAGTCGACGATCGGTTTCACCTCGGCGCGCAGCGTCGGAATGAAGCGCGCGGCCATGAGGATCATGAGCACGGCCAGCGGCACGTTCACGTAGAAGCACCACCGCCAGCTCAGATGGTCGGTGAACAGGCCGCCCAGTGTCGGGCCGAGCACCGTGGTCAGGCCGAAGACCGCACCCAGCGCGCCCTGGTACTTGCCGCGTTCGCGCAGCGGGATCACATCGGCGATGAGGGCCATGGAGGTGACCATGAGCCCACCCGCGCCGACGCCCTGGATGCCGCGCGCCACGATGAGCAGGGTCATGTCCTGCGCCATGCCGGCGACGATGGAGCCGAGGATGAAGATCGCGCCGCTCACCTGGAATACCAGCTTGCGGCCGAACAGGTCGCCGAACTTGCCCGCCAACGCGGTCGCGATGGCCTCGGTCACCAGGTAGGCGGTCACCACCCAGGCCATATGGCCCGCGCCGCCCAGGTCGGCGACGATGGTGGGCAGGGCGGTGGACACGATGGTCTGGTCCAGCGCCGCCATGAGCATGCCGAGCACCACCGTCGCGAAGACGAGGTGCACACCGGCTCGGCTCACGGACGGGGGCGCGGCCACGCTGGCACCGGTCATCGGCCCAGTATCCGAGGCGGCGCGACCGATCTACAGCAACGACACGGCTAATACACCGGTATCAGGCGGCGCGTACGGCGTAGTTCCCCAGCGACGGTTCCAGCAGATCGAAGGCGGTGCCGATACAGCCGAGGATCGCGGTGGCGACAGTGTCGTCGTCCTCACCGGATAGCGTGCGGCGCAAGGTTTCTTCGAACAGTGCCCGGTGCACGCCGCCGAGTTGAGCGGCGGCGATCCGCGGTGTGATGTCGACCGCGCCGTCCACGCCGGTCTCCGCGGCCAAGGTCTCGGCGAGGGCGCGCTCGCGCTCCTCGTGAAATTCCCGCAACCGAGCCACCAGGGCCGGGCTGCCGGTGATGAGGCGGGCGAACTCCAGGCCGGAGAAGCCGACCACCGGGTTCCGGGCGGCGGCGTCGGCGAGGTAGGCGCGACGCAGCGCGGCCAGGGCGGATTCACCCGCGCGCCGCTCCAGCACGGTGCGGGCGAGTCCGCTCACGAACTCGTCGTGCAGATCCAGGACGAGGTCTTCCTTACGGGGGAAGTAGTTGGTGACGGTCATCTTCGCGACGTCGGCCGCCGCGGCGATCTCGGCGATGGTCACCGGGTCGAAGCCGCGTTCCAGGAACAGGCGGGTGGCGGTATCGGAGATGTTCTGCCTGGTCTGCAGCTTCTTGCGCTCCCGAAGGCCGAGCGGGGCCGCCGTCGGAGTCGAAGTCCGTGTGCTCATACCGACCAGCATATCCGATCTCGTCATAAATTCGATGTTGACATATTTTTAGGTCTGATCTAACTTTGTTCCGTCACCACCACACGGCGGCCGAACCGGAGGCAACGCATGAAACACAGCACCGCGATCACCGTCAGCATCGATCCGGTCAAGGACTACCTGCGCGCCATCGGCCGCACGGCCCTGCTCACCGCCGAACAGGAGTACGAGTTGGGTGCGCGCATCGCGCGGGGCGGTCCCGACGGCCGCCGCGCGGCGGACCACATGGTGCGGGCCAATCTGCGGCTCGTGGTCTCCATCGCCAAGCACTATCCGGTTCCGGCCGGATGGTCGCTGCTGGATCTCGTCCAGGAGGGCACACTCGGACTGATGCGGGCGGTCGAGAAGTTCGAACACGAACGGGGACTGAAGTTCTCGACCTACGCGACCTGGTGGATCAAGCAGTCCATCGGGCGTGCGCTGGCCGACCGCAGCCGCACCATCCGACTGCCGGGGCACGTCTCGGAGGTGCTCAACCGGGTGGTGCGCACCGGGCGGGCACTGTCGCAGCAGCTCGGGCGCGAGGCCACCGCGGCGGAGATCGCGGCCGAACTCGAACTGGAACCCGAGCGGGTGCGTGAGCTCATGCGCCAAGGGCGAGAACCGATTTCGCTGCACACGCCGGTGGGCGAGGATGATGCGGAGTTGGGTGCGCTCATCGCCGACCAGGCCCCGGATCCGTCGGAGACCGTCACCTCGGGCGCCCTGCGCGAGCAACTGGCCAAGGCGCTGCGGACGCTGCCCGAGCGGGAGGCGCAGGTGCTCGCGCTGCGGTACGGGCTCGACACCGGTGAACCGCGCACCCTGGAGGAGGTCGGCCGAATCTTCGGGGTGTCGCGGGAACGAGTGCGGCAGATCGAGGCCAAGGCGATGCGAACCCTGCGACAGCCGGGACGCAGCGCACTGCTCGCGGATCTGCTGGGATAGGTCACACCCGTCTGGGTCACGTCATGACCAGGCGCTCTTGTGACCCGCGTCATGGCTGGTGCATACTCGAACCCACTTTTGAGACCAGGCGGACTCACATGAGTCCGCTCAGAGAGGTTCACCGTGGCACCACTCCGCATTCGCGCATCGAAATCGCTGGTCGCCGTCGCCGCCATCGCGGCGGCGCTGCCGCTGGCACTGTCCGGGACGGCGGCTGCCGACCCCGTCCCGGACCCGCCGTCCCAGCCGGTCGAGGTTCCGGTTCGTCCGGCTCTGCCCTTCCCGCAGCTACCGCTGCCGCCCGGCTTCGATCCGGACTTCTACCGGCCCGCACCCGAGACCTATCGCGACAAACAACCCGGCGACATCATCGCGGCCCGACAGGTCAACCTCGCCAACCTGTCGTTCCTGCCGGTGAACATCGACGCCTGGCAGCTGTCCTACCGGTCCAGCGATTCGCGCGGCGAACCGATCGCGGCCGTGGCGACCGTGATGAAGCCGCGCGGCCACGTCGCCGACCGGCCGCTGTTCTCGTATCAGATCGCCGAGGACTCCACCGGCAACTACTGCATGCCCTCCTATCAGCTGCAAATGGGCTCGGCGCCCGCGCCGATCACCGGCTCACTGCTGGTGCCCGCGCAGTTCCTGGAGGTGCAGGCCGCGCTGGCGCAGGGCTGGGCCGCCGTGGTGCCGGATCACCAGGGTCCCGATTCCGCCTATGCGGCAGGCCCTTTGGCGGCGCACATCACCCTCGACGGCATCCGGGCGGCGCAACGATTCGCGCCCATGGAGTTGCCGGGGACGGCGACCCGGGTCGGGCTCATGGGGTACTCCGGCGGAGCCATCGCCACCGGGCACGCCGCGGAATCACAGGCCGCCTACGCACCGGAGCTGAATGTGGTCGGCGCGGCCTACGGCGGCGTGCCGGCCGATCTGGCGGCGGCACTGCGACTGGCCAACGGGAATCTGTCCTCCGGACTCATCTTGGCGGCCGTGCTGGGACTGTCACGGGAGTATCCGCAGCTGGCGAATTTCCTGGAGCGGCACATGAATCCGCTCGGGCGCGGGCTGCTGGCGATCAAGGATCAGCTGTGCGCGAGCTACCAGTCCTACCTGGTGCCGTTCGCGAACAATCTCGGCATGCTCGACGCCGATCCCTTCCAGGACCCGGGGGTGCTCGAGGTGCTCGACCGCACGCGGATGGGGCAGGCCGTTCCGAACATGCCGGTGTACCTGTACCAGGCCAATATGGACTGGCTCATCCCGGTCGGCCCGGTGAATGAGTTGGTGGACACCTACTGCGTCGACCCGAACGCCAGTGTCGAGTACACCCGCGATCACTTCAGCGAACACCTGACCCTCGACCCCATCGCCGCGCCCCGCGCCCTGCTCTGGCTGAAGGACCGCTTCGCCGGACTCCCGGCCGACTCCGGATGCCGGACCACCGATGTCGGTTCCATGACCCTCGACCCGGTCACCTGGCAGGTCTGGGGCGAGACCGTCGGCACCACCCTGGCGGCCGCCTTCGGCCAGCCCATCGGCAGCCGCTGACCGGCCGCCGCGCCGAAATTGGCGGGTATCGTCTACCCCTGGAACTTACTCTGAAGTAAGGTCGAGTGCGGGGCCGCCGTCTGCGGCTCCGCACCGAACCGGAACCAGTGAGGTCTGACCCATGGCGTGGAAGCCCAGCGAGATCCCGGACCAGTCCGGACGCACTGTCGTGATCACCGGAGCCAATGGCGGCATCGGCGAGCAGACCACCACGGTCCTCGCGAGCAAGGGTGCCACAGTCGTCATGGCCTGTCGCAATACCGCCAAGGCGCAGGAGATCGCCGACCGCATCCCCGGCGATGTGCGGGTGGCCGAACTGGATCTGGCCGACCTGGGTTCGGTGCGCCGCTTCGCCGACAGCAGCGGCGAATTCGACGTGCTCATCAATAACGCGGGCCTGATGAACATTCCGTTCTCGCGCACCCGGGACGGGTTCGAAACCCAGTGGGGCGTCAATCATCTCGGGCACTTCGCACTGACCGGGCTGCTGCTGGACCGGATCGGCGACCGGGTGGTCACGCTGGCCTCCATCGCGCACCGGCAGACCCCCAAGCTGTGGATCGACGATCTCAACTATGAGCACCGCCGCTACCAGCGCAACCTCGCCTACGCGCAGTCCAAGCTGTCGAACCTCATGTTCGCCCGCGAACTGCAACGCCGCCTGAGCGAATCCGGCTCCGCCAAGCGCTCCTACGGCGTGCACCCCGGCGTCTCGGCCACCGATCTGTTCGCGCGCACCGAGACCCCCTTGGACAAGATCTCCAAGCCCTTCGTCCGCATGATCGGCCACTCCCCCGCCCGCGCCGCGCACTCCTCCCTCTTCGCGGCCACCATGCCCGACGCCGACCCCACCGTGTACTGGGGTCCGACTCGGCTGTTCGGCAGCCAGGGGCCGGTCGAGCCCTCCCCTTCCAGCCACCTGTCGCAGAATCGGGAACTCTGGAAGCGGCTGTGGGAGGAGTCCGAGCGCCGCACCGGCGTCACCTACAAGTTCTGATCCCGAGCGCGGTGTCCGCCGCGCCACCTGCCTACTACGGGGTGCGTAGTAGGCGGGTACCGTGGAGGGCGTGTCCGCTCCCCACCGCCGCCCGGCGCTCATCATCCTGGTGGTCGTGACGGCCGTGGCCTGTCTTGGGCTCGGCTACTGGCAGTGGACGCGATTCGAGTCCGGCAACGGCACCGCGCAGAATCTCGGTTACGCCCTGCAGTGGCCGCTGTTCGCCGGGTTCGCGCTGTGGGCGTATTTCCGCTTCGTGCGGTTGGAACGCGACGCCGAAGCCGGGTCCGAGACCGACGACCGAACCGAGCCGACGCCGCGGACCGAGACCACCGATGAACGCGGCGGTATCCGGGGCGTCCTGGCGACGTGGCGCGCCGGGCGGTCCGGACCGCGCGAGATACCGGCGGGCCTGCTGCCGGAGCGCCCCACCGCCGCCCGCGACGAGGACCCCGTCCTCGCCGAATACAACCAGTACCTGGCCGACCTGCACGCCCGCGATATCGAGGAGCAGATGCGCGGTGCGGGCATGCGCCCCGACACCGAGAGGAGCGCCGGGTGAGCACCCGCGACAACTCCGCCGATACCCCCACCCTGGCGCCCCGCCCCGCCGGAGCCGCGGCACCCGAGAAGATCCGCGGCGCACTGCTGCGCTACCGGGTACTGGCCTGGATCACCGGCCTGTGGCTGCTGGTCCTCACCGGCGAGATGATCTACAAGTACGTGCTGCTCGAGGACTCGAGCACCGCACCCGAGTGGCTGTTCTACATCGGCCAGATCCACGGCATCTTCTACATGCTCTACCTGGTGTTCACCATCGACCTCGGCATCAAGGCGCGCTGGCAGCCCATGACCACCTTCGCCACCGCGCTCGCGGGCACCATCCCATTCCTCTCCTTCGTCTTCGAGCACAAGCGCACGCAAGAGGTGAAGGCCACCTTCGGCCTCTGAGCCGCCGCAGACCAGTGCGCCCCGCCGGTGATCCGGCGGGGCGCACTCGTTCGTGGGATCAGGCGTTCGTGGGATCAGGGTCGGGCCAGGGCCGCCAAGGGGGGTAGGAGTTGGCGCAGGGCGCGGCCGCGATGCGAGGCGGCGTCCTTCTCGGCGGGCGTGAGTTCGGCCGCGCTGACCGTACCGCCGTCCGGGACGAACAGCGGATCGTAGCCGAATCCGCCGTCTCCCAGCGGCTTCCGGTTGATGACGCCGGGCCACTCGCCGCGAACCACCTCTTCCACGCCGTCGGCGACCAGGGCGCAGGCGGAGACGAAGCGCGCGCCGCGGCGCTCGTCGGGGACGTCGCCGAGCTGGGCCAGCAGCAGCCGGTTGTTGGCCTCGTCATCACCGTGCACACCGGACCAGCGTGCCGACAGCACACCCGGCATACCGTTCAGCGCGTCCACGGCGATACCGGAATCGTCCGCGACACAGGGCAATCCGGTGGCGGCGAAACCGTCGCGGGCCTTGGCGAGGGCGTTCTCCTCGAAGGTCGCGCCGGTCTCGGGAGCCTCGTCGTAGGGCGACACGTCGTTCAGGCCGACGATCTCGATGCCCGCGATACCCGCCTCGTCGAGAATGCGGCGCAGCTCCGCGAGCTTCTTGGCATTGCGGCTGGCGACCAGCACGCGGCGGCTCACTTCTTCTTCTCCCCCGGCTCCGGCAGCACACCCGGATACGGCAGCGCGAGCGCCTCCTTCTGGATGGCGAAGATCTGCTCACAGCCCGCCAGCGCGGCATCGAGCAGCTTGTCGAGGGTGGAGCGCGGGAAGGTCGCGCCCTCACCGGTGCCCTGGATCTCGACCAGGGTGCCGGTATCGGTCGCCACCACGTTCATATCGACCTCGGCGCGCGAATCCTCCTCGTACGGCAGGTCCAGCCGCACCCGGCCGTCCACCACACCGACGCTCACCGCGGCGATGGCGCACGAGATGGGCTGCGGATCGGTGAGCTGACCGGCCGCCGCCAGATAGGTGACGGCATCGGAGAGCGCCACGTACGCGCCGGTGATGGCGGCGGTGCGGGTGCCGCCGTCGGCCTGCAGCACATCGCAGTCGATGGCGATGGTGTTCTCACCGATGGTGGACAGGTCGATGCAGGCGCGCAGCGAGCGGCCGATGAGGCGGGAGATCTCCTGGGTGCGGCCGCCGACCTTGCCCTTGACCGATTCCCGGCCGCTGCGGGTGTGGGTGGCGGCGGGCAGCATGGCGTACTCGGCGGTCAGCCAGCCCAGGCCGGAATCGCGCCGCCACGGGGGCACGCCGTCGGTGACACTCGCGGTGCACATCACCCGCGTCTGACCGAACTCCACCAGCACCGATCCCGCCGGATGCGTGGTGAATCCCCGGGTGATGCGTACGTCGCGGAGCTCGTCGTCCGCCCTGCCATCGGCTCGTTTCGACACGGACACAGCCTAGTGCGCGGCGGACTCGGTGACCCAGTGGGTCAGATGTCGAAGGTCTCGCCGGGCGATACGGCGTGGACGGGGCCGGTGAAGACGGCCTTGGCCTCGGCGATCACGTCTTCGCGGGAGGTCCACGGGGGGATGTGGGTGAGGAGCAGTTCGCCGACGCCCGCCTCGGCGGCGATCATGCCCGCCTCGGTACCCGAAAGGTGAATGCCGGGTGGGCGATTGGCCGGATCGTGAGTCCAGGACGCCTCGGAGAGCAGGACGTCCGCACCGCGGGCCAGCTCGTACACCTCGTCGCAGAGGGCGGTGTCACCGGTGTAGACGAGGGTGCGCCCGGTGGCGGTGGTGATGCGCAGACCGTAGGACTCCGGCGGATGGAACATGCGGCGGGCCTCGACGGTGTGGCCGGGGCCGAAGGCGATGGGCGCGCCGACCGACCACTGCCGCATATCGATGACATCGGACCAGTCGTCGCATTCACCGCCGATTTCGGCGGAGGCGTTGCCGATCCGCAGCGAGGTGTCCGACGGCCCGTACACGACCGCCTTGCCGGACGGCGGATTGGGGTGATACCGGCGCCACACCAGCAGCCCGGGCAGATCCAGACAATGGTCGGCGTGCAGATGCGTGAGGAAGATGTCGACCTCACCCGGATCCAGATACTTCTGCAGCGCGCCCAGCACACCCGGACCGAAATCGATAACGGTGGGCGTCATATCCGGGCCGGTGAGCAGATATCCCGACGCCGGCGAATCCGGGCCGGACACGCTACCCGAACACCCGACGACTGTGAGGCGCATTCCCCCATGCTGCCACGCTGCTGTCTCATTCAAGGAGGGATCCCCCATATCGCCGACCGGATCCGCTGTCACCCCGACGACGCGAGACGGCCGGCGTTAGCCCCGCGACGATGACGACGTGCATCACCAGAGAGTACCCACCCGGCAACCAGGCCACCCATCGCCCCGAAAAGATGCCCTTGCCAAGAGATTCCGTCCTGTCCCGGCAGCACTCCCAACAGGATGGACCCGTACAGCAACCCCACCACCAGACCGATCACGATCTGGGTGGCGTTCCGGGCGAAGAAGCCCCGGGAAATCAGATAGGTGAGCCAGCCGAACACCAGCACCGAAGCGCCGATGTGCACCGAATTCACCTCCCCGGTGAGCCAGGTGCCGAATCCACCGATCACCCAGATGATGGCCGTCGCCGCCAAGCCGCGCCCGATTCCGCTGAGCAGCGTGAGCAGACCGAGCACCAGCACCGGCACCGTATTGCCGAAGAGGTGTTCCCAATTGGCGTGCAATACGGGCGCGAACAGAATGCCGGCCAGGCCCTCGTCGGTTCGCGGGCGCACACCCTCGTAATCGAGATTGTGCCCCGTTACCGAATCCACGCCCTCTACCCCGTAGAGAAACGCGGTAAACGCAAGAATTATCGCAATGGCGCGCTGCCACAACAGCTTCAGCGCCGTGGATCCCCGCGTGCTGGTCTCGGGGTTGGTCAGCTGTCCGCGCAGTCGTCCGATCCGGTCCGGATCGAACGACGCACCCATGCCGGCACCGCCGCTCATGGCACGACCTCCTAGAACGCTCGTATCTCCGAGCGTACCGGGCGCACTAGGCCCAGAGCTGACCGTCGAGCCGCTCCTCCGCCTCCTCGAGGGTGCCGTCGTACGCGCCGGTGGACAGGTACTTCCATCCGGCGTCGGCCACCACGAAGGCGATATCGGCGCGCTTGCCCGCCTGCAGCGCCTTGCGGCCGACGCCGAGCGCGGCGTGCAGGATCGCGCCGGTGGAGATGCCCGCGAAGATGCCCTCCTCCAGCACCAGCTCCCGGGTGCGGCGCACCGCGTCGTAGGGGCCGACCGAGAAACGGGAGGTGAGCACGGACTCGTCGTAGAGTTCGGGCACGAAGCCCTCGTCGAGGTTGCGCAGCCCGTAGACCAGTTCGCCGTAGCGCGGTTCGGCGGCGACGATATCGATCTCGGGCAGCTTCTCGCGCAGGAAGCGGCCGGTGCCCATGAGGGTGCCGGTGGTGCCCAGACCCGCCACGAAATGCGTGATCTCGGGCAGGTCGGCTAGGATCTCCGGGCCGGTGGTCTCGTAGTGCGCCAGCGCGTTGGCCGGATTGCCGTACTGGTAGAGCATCACCCAGTCCGGGTGTTCGGCGGCGATCTGCTTGGCCCGCGCCACCGCCTGATTGGAGCCGCCCGCCGCCGGGGAGTCGATGATCTCCGCGCCGAACATGGTGAGCAGCTGCCGCCGCTCCACCGAGGTGTTCTCCGGCATCACGCACACCAGCCGGTAGCCCTTGAGCTTGGCCGCCATGGCCAGCGAGATCCCCGTATTGCCGCTGGTGGGCTCGAGGATCGTGCAGCCGGGGGTGAGCCTGCCCTCGGCCTCGGCCTGCTCGATCATCCGCAACGCCGGACGGTCCTTGATGGACCCGGTCGGATTGCGGTCCTCGAGCTTGGCCCACAGCCGCACGTGGTCGTCGCCGTCCCAGCGCGGGGACAGGTTCTTCAGCCCGACCAGCGGAGTGTTGCCGAGGGTCTCGATCAGCGACTCGAAGCGTGCCACGGTATTACGCGCCGCCCGCGACGGCCGGGAGGATGGTGACGGTGCCGCCGTCGGTGACCTCGGCCGCGAGCCCGCCCTCGAAGCGCACGTCCTCGTCGTCGACGTAGATGTTGACGAAGCGGTTCAGCTTGCCGTCGGAGAGCAGCCGATCCTTCAGTCCCGGGTAGTTCGATTCCAGATCGTCGATGACCGCGGCCAGGGTCGAGCCCTCGGCCTGCACCCGCTTCTCGCCCTTGGTGATGGGCCGCATGATGGTGGGGATGGACACGGTGACCGGCATGGGTGCTCCTTGCTCGTTTCCTGCTGGCGTGGTCGCGCGGGGAGTGCTCAGGCGTCCACCGCGTAGTCGGCGACGACCCGGACCGGCTCCTCGGTGACCTGGCCGTCGATGATGCGGTAGCTGCGCAGTTCGTGCTGTTCGGGGTCGCGGGTGGAGACCAGCACGTAGTGGGCGTCGGGTTCGGAGGCGAACGAGACGTCGGTGCGGCTCGGGTAGGCCTCGGTGGCGGTGTGCGAATGGTAGATGACCACGGGCGCCTCGTCGCGGTCGTCCATCTCGCGCCACACCCGCAGCTGTTCGGCGGAATCGAACCGGTAGAAGGTGGGCGAGCGCTCGGCGTTGATCATGGCGATGAACCGCTCGGGACGATCGGAACCCTCCGGACCGGCGATGACACCGCACGCCTCATCCGGGTGATCGGCGCGCGCGTGCGCCACCATCTTGTCGACGAGGTCGGCCTTGATCACCAGCACTGTCGCATTCCTTCCGCTCACCGGCCCTCAACAGTCGAGAATATGCGGCTATTCCCGACGAACCGGAACCGGGAGGCGCGGGCGGTCAGCCCGGGAACAGGTCGGCATAGGCCGGAACGCCCGCGACGGCGGTGGCGCTGCGGATGGCGTCGACCACCGCGCGCTCGACGCAGACGGCGGCGGCCGTGCAGAGCTGATCCAGGATCAGCAGTTCCGCCGCGAAGGCGGGCGGCAGGCGAACGCCCTGGTCGGCGGCCTGCACGGTACCGGTGGCGACGGCGAACAGGGTATCGCCGTCCAGCGGGGAGTGGACCGGGCGGATGGCGCGGGCCAGCCCGTCATGACCGGTGGTGGCCAGGCGGCGGCAGGCGGCCGGGCCGAGGTCGGCGTCGGTGGCCACCACGCCGATGGTGGTATTGAGCACAGTGCCCTTCACCGGCAGCGCGTTGGCGGCGGCGAGCTGTTCGGCGGTGGCGGGCCGCAGGCCGAAATAGTCGGGACCGTCCGTGCCCGCACCCCACGGCAATCCGGTGCGCGGGTCGAAGACCGAACCCACCGGATTGGCGACCACGAGTGCGCCCACGGTGACCCCGGCGGCCGGCCCGTCGGTGAAACGCACACTGGCGGTGCCGATTCCGCCCTTGATCGACCCGGCCCGCGCGCCGACGCCCGCACCCACCGACCCGCGCGCGAAATCCACGGCGGCCGCCTCGGCGGCCAGGAAGCCGAAGTCGGCGGTGGGCCGAATATTCCACGCCCCCACCGGAAGATCGAAGATCACCGCGCTCGGCACGATCGGCACCACCCGGCTCGGATCGGCGGGATCCATCGGAATGCCCTCGCCCCGTTCCTCGAGCCAGCGCATCACGCCGTCGGCGGCGGCCAGACCGTAGGCGCTGCCGCCGGTCAGCAGTATCGCGTTGGCCTGGCGCACGGTATTCGACGGATCGAGCAGATCGGTTTCCCGGGTACCGGGACCGCCGCCGCGCACGTCCACGGCCGCGACCGCACCGCCCGGCGCGCGCACCACGGTGCAGCCGGTCGCCGCACCGGAGCCGAGCGTGGCATCGGCGTCGAGCACATGGTGGTGCCCGACCAGCAGGCCGGTCACATCGGTGAGCGAATCGCGCGGTCCAGCAGCCGTGTTCACGCAGCCCACGCTAGCGGTGCCCACGGTCAGGGAGCCAGGGCCTGTAGCAGCGAATCCTGCATCCAGGTCAGCCAGTGGTAGACATCCAGGTGCGGGGCCCGGGGATCGTCCGGGTCCAGCATGTCGGGCGTGTCGGCGTCGATGCCGAGGGCGGTGCCGAGGGCGAGCCGAATGTCGTTGAGGGAGGTCAGCCAGGCGTCGGCCTGCTCGGGCGAAAGGTTGATCTTCCCGCCCTGGGCCGGAACGGTGTCGAGGACCACCTGTCCGGCCGTGACCTTGGCCTCGATGATGTCGGGTTCGTGCAGGCTGCGCAGCGCGCTGTTGAGGTCGGCGCGGTCGGCGTCGGGAGAACCGGGTTCGGGGCGGTGGAAGTCGGGCAGCAGGCGGCGCAGCCGGGGATCGTCCGGCGGGGCAGCATTGCCCATCTGTAGCCCGGTGAGGGCCGCGAGATCGTCCTCGGGGGCCTCACCCGCCCGGTCGGTCAGCAACCCGGTGACCGCGCCGACGAGGGAACGCAACACCTCCGCCTCGTGGGCGTCCATTTCCGAGCGTAGTTTCGGCCCGCTCAGGGAGTTCTTCCTGCTCCACTTCCGCACGGGCCTACCGTAGTCGTCCGGATCAGTCGTCACGCTGCATGGTCGCCCACAGTCCGGCCGCGTGCAGGCGCTGTACGTCGTGTTCCATCTTGTCCCGCGACCCGGAGGACACCACGGCCTTGCCCTCGTTGTGCACCTTGAGCATCAACTCGGTTGCCTTGCCTTTGCTGTAGCCGAACAGCTTCTGGAAGATGTAGGTGACGTAGTGCATGAGATTGACCGGATCGTCCCAGACCACGGTCACCCACGGCCGGTCCTCGGCCTCCAGGATCTCGGTGTACTCGACCGCCTCGGGGGTCGCCTGCGCCGCCGACAATGTCAGGTTCGCGCCGACCGGACCGGCGGCGATCCGGACAGCGTCTTCTATGCACAGACCCATAACACCCAGGGTACGACTTGACCCCGGAGAAACAACAGACGCCGCGGCTGTGTTCGATTGCCCTCCGCTGCGCTCCGGGCGGGTTCGCGGCGCTGGAAGTCTCGGTTCTTCCCTCCCTCCGCTCCTCCGCTTCGCTCCCCCGCTCCGGTCAGTCCAGAACCGAGACGCGCCGCGAACCAACCCAGCGTACGAGTTCGGGTATACGGCGTGCAGCAGAATGGGGCGTGTGATGCCTGACCGTGATTCCAGCACCGCGTTGTTGACCGACCAGTATGAGTTGACCATGCTGGCGGCGGCCTTGGCCGACGGGTCGGCACAGCGGCGCTGCACCTTCGAGGTATTCGCCCGGCGCTTGCCGCACGGGCGGCGCTACGGCGTGGTCGCGGGTACCGGGCGACTGCTCGACGCGCTGCGCGACTTCCGTTTCGGTGCGGCGGAACTCGCGGTGGTCGAGCGGTTCCTGGACGCGGACACCGTGGCGTGGCTGCGCGACTACCGCTTCGGCGGCGATATCGACGGCTACCCCGAGGGCGAACTGTTCTTCCCCGGCTCCCCCATTCTCACGGTGCGCGGCAGTTTCGCCGAATGCGTCCTGCTGGAAACGCTCATCCTGTCGATCTACAACCACGACAGCGCCATCGCCGCGGCCGCCGCCCGCATGGTGAGCGCCGCCGGGGGCCGCACCCTGATCGAGATGGGCTCGCGACGCACCCACGAACTCGCCGCGCCCGCCAGCGCCCGCGCCGCCTACCTGGCCGGGTTCGACGCCACCTCGAATCTGGAGGCCGCCCGCGCCTTCGGGGTGCCCAGCGCGGGCACCAGCGCGCACGCCTTCACGCTGCTGCACAGCGGGGCGGACGGCGCGCACGAGGCGGCGGCCTTCCGCAGCCAGGTGGACGCGCTCGGCGTCGGCACCACCCTGCTGGTGGACACCTTCGACATCACCCGCGGCGTGGCCACCGCCATCGAGGTGGCCGGACCCGAATTGGGCGGCGTGCGTATCGATTCCGGCGATCTGGGCGTGCTGGCCCGGCAGGTGCGCGAGCAGCTGGACGCGCTCGGCGCGACCCGCACCAAGATCGTGGTGTCCGGGGACCTGGACGAATACGCCATCGCGGCACTGCGCGCCGAACCCGTCGACGCCTACGGCGTGGGCACCTCCCTGGTCACCGGCTCCGGCGCGCCCACCGCGGGCATGGTCTACAAGCTGGTGGAGGTCGAGGGGGTGCCGGTGGCGAAACGCAGCTCGCACAAGGAATCCCGGGGCGGCGCCAAGCGGGCGGTGCGGCTGTCCCGGCGCACCGGAACCATGGTGGAGGAGATCGTCTACCCGGCTGCCGGAGAACGCCCGGCCCCCAACGGTTTCGAGGTACGCGATCTCCAGACGCCGCTGGTGCGCGGCGGCGAGGTGGTCGCCGATCCGCCCACCCTGCCCGAGAGCCGGGACCGGCTGGCCCGCGCGCTGGTCAGCCTGCCGTGGGAGGGTCTGAAACTGTCCGTCGGCGATCCGGCGATTCCGACGACCTTCGTCCGCTGAACGGGCGTCGCCACGACCAGGCGGCGACCACCGCCATGCCGACGGCGGCGCCGACGACCGCGATGAACGGGTCCACCGCGTCGCCACCTCCGCTCCACGCCTTGACCACGGTCGCGATACCGGCGAAGGCGATCAGCACCAGACCCGCGTATACGAACCTCATCGAATCCTCCTGCGGACACTTCCGCATGGACCCCTGTCGGTCCGAGCGGCAGAATGCAATACGCAGGCAGCACCGCCGCAGTTCAACCGGGAGGTCGCCCCATGAGCCGAGCCCTGATCGTCGTCGATGTGCAGAACGATTTCTGCGAGGGCGGATCGCTGGCCGTCACGGGCGGGGCGGCGGTGGCGGACCGGATCACCGAGTACCTCGGCGTCTCCGACTACGCCGCCGTCGTGGCCACCCGCGACTTCCACATCGATCCCGGACCGCATTTCTCCGACACGCCCGACTACCTGGACACCTGGCCGCCGCACTGCCGCGCGGATACGCCGGGTGCGCACTTCCACCCCAACCTCGACACCAGCCGCATCGAGCAGGTGTTCTCCAAGGGCGCGTACAGCGCGGCCTACTCCGGTTTCGAGGGCAGCGCCGAGGACGGCACCGCACTCGCGGACTGGCTGCGCGACCACGGCATCGACACCGTGGACGTGTGCGGTATCGCCACCGACCACTGCGTCCGCGCGACCGCCCTGGACGCCCGCGCCGCCGGGTTCGACACGCGGGTGCTGCTGGGCCTCACCGCCGCGGTTTCCCCGGCGACCGCCGACACCGCGCTGGAACAGCTGCGCGCCGCGGGAGTGGAACTGGCGGGCACGCTGGAGAGCTGAGCCGCCGGAGCCGGACGCGCACCGGACCTGGCGAGCGACGTCGGCGGATACGGCCGCGGCAGCTCAGCGCGGGGCCGGTGAACTCAGCCGTTCGAGCGCCAGCGCCTCGCATCACCAGGCGTCAGCGGGCTCGCCACACTCGAGTCCGCGGCAGGCTCGTCAGCTCGCCGCGCGGGACGTCTCCTCGCCATCGCGGGCGTGCGGCAGCGGCAGCACGTACCAGGAGTCGTCGCGGTGGTAGTCCGGGCGCGGGGAGGCATCCGGGTCGGCCGCCAGGCCCTCGACGCGGGTCCACTCGTCGCCGCCGAGGGCGATCCGGTCGGTGTAGCGGTAGTGGAAATGGCCGTGGAACAGGACCGCGGGGCGCAGGGTTTCGACCGCGCGCTGGATGCGGTCCTGGTTCGGTAGGCAGTCCGGGTGTTTCTTGCGGTCGAAATCCGGCGCGGCGGCGCGGGGCTTGTCGTGAGTGAACAGCACGTCCACCGGTGAGCTGTCGGCGTCGAGCAGGGCGTCGAGTTCGGCGTCGGTCATCTGCTCCTCCGGGAACCACAGCGTCCCGGCGGTCTCGCGGACGCGGCGGGAACCGCGGGCGCGCCGCCGTTCGCCGGAGGCGGCGCGCTGCGCCTCCCACTGCAGGCGGCGCTGCTTGTCCACCGAGTACGCCCCGCCGAAGGCGGCGAAGCGGGTGTCCGCCCACGTCCATCGGTGTCCGCGCGGGGCGTAGCGCAGATTGCTGCGGCACCGCAGGAAGCCCTCGTCATCGAGCTTCTCCCCGTACAGCTCGTGCACCAGCGAACTCTTGTCGTGATTGCCGTCCAGGAAGTACACGGTCAGCTCCGCGCGCCGCGCGGCCTTGTTCACCACGTCGAAGTACCGCCGCCCCGAGGGCACGTGTTCCCAGGCCCCGAAGTCGCCGAGCGCGAAGACCCGATCGCATCCGCGCGCCGTCGCCTCCCGCAGGAGCGCCAGCGCGTGTTCGGTGTTGCCGTGCAGGTCGCCGATGATGAGCACCTTCCCCATTCGCATATCCTCCCAGCGCCGCCCGATTCGGTCACTCGCGTTTCGCACCGACACGCCCGCGCCGCCGACCGATCGGTCTCGCACGGACCGTCGGCTTGTCGGCCGGAGTCGCTACGCTGACGGCCGTGCCCGAACTCCCACCCGTGCCGAAACTGTTGTCCACCGCCGTCGAGGCTCTGGGCGGGAAGGAACGCACCGGGCAGCAGACCATGGCGGCGGCGGTCGCGCACGCCATCGACACCGGGGAGCATCTGGCCGTGCAGGCCGGGACGGGCACCGGCAAGTCACTGGCCTATCTGGTGCCGAGTCTGCGCCACGCGGTGCGCACCGGGCGCACGGTGGTGGTCTCCACCGCCACCATCGCGCTGCAGCGGCAGCTGGTGGATCGCGATCTGCCGCGACTGTCGGAGGCGCTGGCCAAGCCGCTGGGCCGGGTGCCGCAGTACGCGATTCTCAAGGGCCGCAACAACTATCTGTGCCTCAACAAAATCAACAGCGCCATTCCGGACGAGCCCGCCGAGGCCGAGCTGTTCGACGCCTTCGCCATCTCCCGGCTGGGCCGCGAGGTGCAGCGGCTCAACGACTGGGCCTCCGACACCGAGACCGGCGACCGCGACGAACTCGCCCCCGGGGTGAGTGACCGCGCCTGGCGGCAGGTCAGCGTCTCCTCCCGCGAATGTCTGGGCAAATCCCGCTGCCCGTTCGGCGTGGACTGCTTCGCGGAGAAGGCCCGCGCCGAGTCCGGACAGGCCGATGTGGTGGTCACCAATCACGCGCTGCTGGCCATCGACGCCATCAGCGGCATCCAGGTGCTGCCCGAACACGATGTGGTGATCGTGGACGAGGCGCACGAACTGGTGGACCGGGTCACCGGGGTGGCCACCGCGGAGCTGTCCACCGCCGCCATCAGCGCCGCCGCCAAACGCTGCGCCAAACTGATCGACGAGCGGGAGGTCGATCGGCTGGAGAGCGCCGCCGAGGCGTGGCACGCCTTCCTGGACGAGCTGCCCGCGGGCCGCTGGGACACCCTGCCCGAGGGCGCGGCCCCGGCGCTGGCGCTGGTGCGCGACGCCGCCTGGAATGCCCGCACCGCGCTCAATCCACAGGGTTCCGGTGCGCCGCAGGGAGATCCGGAGACGGCCGCCACCCGCAATCAGGCCCTCGCCGCGGTGGAGGAGGCGCACGACGCCGCGGTGCGGGTGTTGGAGACGTTCGAGGAGTCCGATCCGGCCGCGCACCGCGATGTGGTCTGGCTGGCCGTGGACGAGATGCGCGGGGTCGCGCGCCGCACCCTGCACATGGCCCCGCTTTCGGTGGGCGGACTGCTGCGCAGCCGCCTGTTCGGCACCGCCACCGTGGTGCTGGCCTCGGCCACCCTCCAGGTGGGCGGTTCCTTCGACAATCTCGCCGTCACCTGGGGGCTGCCGCCGCAGTCCCCCGGACGGGTGGACGCCGCGCTCGCCAACGGGGCGCAGGCCCCCGCCGATGCGGAGCAGGTGCGCTGGAACTCCCTGGACGTGGGCTCCCCGTTCGATCATGCCAAGGCCGGAATCCTCTATGTGGCAAAGCATCTCCCGGCCCCGGGGCGCGACGGCCTGCCGCCCGCCTACCTGGACGAGATCGAACGTCTGGTGACCGCCGCGGGCGGGCGCACCCTGGGCCTGTTCTCCTCCATGCGAGCGGCCAAGGCGGCCACCGAGATCCTGCGCGAGCGGCTCGACACCCCCGTGCTGTGCCAGGGTGACGACGCCACCGGCGCGCTGGTGCGCAAGTTCGCCGAGGTTCCGGAAACCTCGCTGTTCGGCACGCTGTCGCTGTGGCAGGGCGTGGACGTTCCCGGTCCGTCGCTGAGTCTGGTGATCCTGGACCGCATTCCGTTCCCGCGTCCGGACGACCCGCTGCTGGTGGCCCGGCAGCGCGCGGTAGAATCGCGGGGCGGCAATGGATTTCTCTCGGTGGCGGCCAATCACGCGGCGCTGTTGCTGGCGCAGGGCACCGGCCGCCTGTTGCGCAGTGTCGACGATCGCGGGGTTATCGCGATTCTCGATTCCCGTTTGGCCACAGCACGTTACGGCGGATATCTGCGTGCGTCATTGCCGCCGTATTGGGAGACTTCCGATCCCGAGGTGGTTGCCCAGGCTTTGCGACGCCTGACCGGATCACCCGCCGCCGCCTCGAAATAAACCTATCGACGAAAAGCTCCGGTGTGAAACCACTCACATCGGCACCGTTATACTTCCGGACAGAAGTAAATTGGCATGCGGTACTCCGATGACCCCCAATTCCCACATCGAAGTATCCGTGGTCCCCGCGCCAAGCCCTGCACGCGGCGCGGGGACACACAATCCTCAGAGAACCGCCTTCAGAATCAGCGTGAGCACGCCCGCCACAATGGCCAGCACCACCGCGGCGACACCCCACACCACACCCTGCCGGGCCCACGGCCGACCGTGGTCGAGCGAGAACCGGCCCGGACCGGTGAAGGCGAGCGCCGCGGCCGCGAGGGCGAACAGCGCGCCCATCTCCCACATCGCGAAGCCGTCGGACCAGGTGGCGTTGAGGATATTGACGGTGGTGCCGAGCACGATGGCGGCGGCCAGCGGCGTGAGCAGCCCCAGCAGCAAGAGCAGGCCGCCGACGAGTTCACTCAGCCCGGCGAGGGTGCCGAAGAACGCACCGGGGTTGTATCCCATCTGATCGAAGCCGGCATTGGTGGCCTCGAGGCCGTAGCCGTTGAACCAGCCGAACAGCTTCTGACTGCCGTGCACGGCGAACAGGCCGCCGAAACCGACGCGGGCGATCAGCAGGCCGATATCGGTGGCGGTGGCGTCCACGCCCTCCCGGGCCGCCAGGAGGGAGCGGGTCGAACTGGTACCACCGGTGGTGGGTGCGGTCATCGTCTTTTCCTCATCTGTCGACGTCGGTTCGTTACTTCGGCAAAGCATCCGGACCGTGGTCCGCTTCGCATTCAGTGGTAGCCAACCTACGGGACCGGGAGCCTATTCCGGAACCTTCGAAATAGGATGTAATCCCCGTTACATCGACGCGGCGACGCGAATAACGCTATTCGGCGAGGAAGAAGAAGTACGCCAGGAACACCAGCAGCAGCGCCCACATGACCGGATGCACCTCACGCGCGCGGCCTTTCGCCACCATGATCAGCGGGTAGAACAGCAGCCCCATGGCGATGCCATTCGCGATGGAGAAGGTCAGCGGCATCATGACGACGGTGATGAAGGCCGGGACCGCGTATTCCAGCTTGTCCCATTCGATTTCCCCGAGCGCCCGGGACATGAGCACGCCGACCACGATGAGCGCGGGCGCGGTCACCGCCGGAACGCCCGCCACCACGGCGAACAGCGGGAAGAAGAACATGGCGATCAGGAACCAGAACGCCGTGGCGACGGCCGTGAGCCCGGTGCGGCCGCCCGCCGAAACACCCGCGGTGGACTCCACGTAGGCGGTGGTGGTGGAGGTGCCGATGATCGCGCCCGCCGCGGTGCCGATGGAGTCGGCGGCCAGCGCCCGCCCGGCACGCTCGAGCTTGCCGTCCTTGGTGAGCATGCCCGCCTGGTGGGCGACGCCGATCAGGGTGCCCGAGGAGTCGAAGAAGTCGACGAACAGCATCGTCAGCACGACGATGATCATCTTCTCGTTGGTGAAGACGTTCGGCAGATTGACGATGGCCTGACCGAAGGTCTCGTTCAGTCCGTGCGGCAGGTCGACCACCGCACTCGGCAGCTCCACCAGACCCGAGACCATGCCGACGACGGCGGTGACCAGAATGCCGTAGAGTACCGCGCCCTTCCAGCGCAGCACCATGAAGACGACCGTCAGCAGCAGCCCGAGCAGCGCCAGCAGCGTGGTGCCCTGATGGAAGTCGCCCAGATGCACCAGGGTGGCCTCGCTCGCGACCACGATGCCCGCGTTCTTGAAGCCGAGGAAGGCCACGAACAGGCCGATACCCGCGCCCACGGCCAGCTTCATCTGCATGGGGATGGCGTCGATGATCTTCTCGCGCACCTTGGTGACCGCGAGGACGAAGAAGATGATGCCGGACAGCAGCGTGCCCGACAGCGCCTCCTCCCACGGGATGCCCATACTCAGCACGACCGTGTACGCGAAGAACGCGTTGAGCCCCATGCCCGGGGCCAGTGCGACCGGATAACGCGCCCACAGGCCCATCACCAGGGTGCCGACCACGGCGGCCACGGCGGTGGCCGTGAAGACCGCCTGCATGGGCATGCCCTGATCGCCCAGCGGACCGCCGTCGCCGAGCACCGTCGGATTGACCGCGAGGACATAGGACATCGCCAGGAAGGTGACGGTGCCCGCCATGAATTCACGCTTCATGGTCGAGCCGTGGCGGCTGACGCCGAGATACTCGTCGATGCGCCCCTTGGCGCGCGACAGGACGTCGGTGGTCATCGGTGTTCTGCTCCAGTC
The DNA here is from genome assembly GCF_030766805.1 of Nocardia sp. CC213A. Classification (NCBI taxonomy): domain Bacteria; kingdom Bacillati; phylum Actinomycetota; class Actinomycetes; order Mycobacteriales; family Nocardiaceae; genus Nocardia; species Nocardia sp. CC213A. The sequence goes on along the minus strand of NZ_JASFXA010000019.1, from coordinate 14,817 downwards.
GGCCGGATGGTGCGGGAGTGCCCCGCAGGCACGTTAGCCGCTCGCATACCGGACGACCGCATCCGACCCGGCGAATAGTGGGCAAATTATCAGGCCGGGTGGCGCGCCCGCTACGGGCTCGGCGTGGCGACCACCCCGAGCTCGGACGACGTGGCGAGCAGCGGATGCTCCGGCAGCACCCGAATGGTGTAGCCGACCGCGCCGGACAGCGGGACCGGGGTCCGCACCTCGAACAACTCGGTGCCCGATTCGGACCCGACGTGGTCCATCGGCACGGTCACGACATCGGACAGCTCGTCGGTGGTCGAGACCCGGCCCAGCACCGCCTGCACCGTGACGTCCACCGGAGCGAGGCCGCCGAGGTCGATGCGGGCGCGCAGCGCCAGGTTCGCGCCGATGACCGGGGTGTCGGGCAGGCCGGAGCTGTCCACCTGGACGACCTTCACCCCGGGCCAAGCGGTCTCGACACGGCGGCGGTATTCGGCCAGCGCGCGGGCGCCGCCGAAATCGTCGCGCGCGACCGCGGCACCGGCCGCGGCGGCGGGACGGTAGTAGTCCACCGCGTAGTCGCGCACCATGCGGGAGGCCAGCACCTTCGGGCCCAGCGTCTGCAGGGTGTGACGCACCATCTCCATCCAGCGCACCGGCATGCCGTCGCGATCGCGATCGTAGAAGCGCGGCAGCACCGATCGTTCCAGCAGTTCGTACAGGGCGGCGGCCTCGAGGTCGTCGCGGCGATGCTCGTCGCGGACGCCGTCGGCGGTGGGGATGGCCCAACCGTTCTCGCCGTCGTACATCTCGTCCCACCAGCCGTCCCGGATGGAGAGGTTCAGCCCGCCGTTGAGCGCGGACTTCATGCCCGAGGTGCCGCACGCCTCCAGCGGGCGCAGCGGATTGTTCAGCCACACATCGCATCCCCAGTACAGGTAGCGGGCCATGGACATGTCGTAGTCGGGCAGGAAGACGATGCGGTGGCGCACCGCCGGATCGTCGGCGAAGCGCACGATCTGCTGGATGAGCGCCTTGCCGCCGTCGTCGGCCGGATGCGATTTGCCCGCCACCACCAGCTGCACCGGACGGTCCGGATCCAGCAGCAGGGCGCGCAACCGGTCCGGATCGCGCAGCATCAGGGTGAGTCGCTTGTAGGTGGGCACCCGGCGGGCGAAACCGACGGTGAGCACATCCGGATCGAAAACCTCGTCCACCCAACCGAGTTCGGCCGGTGCCGCCCCGCGTTCCAGCCAGGACGCCCGCAGTCGGCGGCGCACCTCGGCCACCAGGATCCCGCGCAGCGCGGTGCGGGTAGACCACAGTTCGCCGAGATCGACGTCGCTGAGCCGCTCCCAGCCGCGCGCCTCCTCCACCAGCTCGTCACCGATGAGTTCGCGGGCCTTGTCGATCCATTCGCGGGCGGCCCAGGTCGGGGCGTGCACACCGTTGGTGACCGAGCCGATGGGCACCTCGGCGGTGTCGAAGCCCGGCCACAGCGGGTTGAACATGCCGCGGCTGACCTCGCCGTGCAGGCGTGAGACGCCATTGGCGCGCTGGGCGAGTCGCAGCCCGAGATGGGCCATATTGAACACCGACGGATCGTGCTCGCGCCCCAGGGCCAGAATGCGGTCCACCGAAACCCCGGGCAGCAGCACCGATTCCCGCTCACCATGGGAGCCGCCGAAGTAGCGGCGCACCAGTCCGGCCGCGAACCGGTCGATCCCGGCGGGCACCGGGGTGTGCGTGGTGAAGACGGTCCCGGCCCGCACCGCGGCCAGCGCGGAGTCGAAATCCATTCCGGTGGCCATGAATTCGCGAATGCGCTCGACGCCCAGGAATCCGGCGTGGCCCTCGTTCATGTGGAAGACGTCCGGATCGGGCAGGTCGTGCGCCCGAGTGTAGGCGCGCACCGCGCGCACGCCGCCCACGCCCGCCAGCATCTCCTGTTTGATGCGGTGGTCCTGATCGCCGCCGTACAGCCGGTCGGTGACCGCGCGCAGTTCCGCGTCGTTGTCGGCGATATCGGAGTCCAGCAGCAGCAACGGGATTCGCCCCACCTGCGCGATCCAGACCCGGGCCCGCAGCACCCGGCCCTCCGGCATGGGGACGTGCAGCAGCACGGGCGCGCCGCCCTCGGCGAGCAGGCGCAGCGGCAGGCCCTGCGGGTCCAGGGCCGGGTAGTGCTCGGTCTGCCAGCCGTCGGCGGACAGCGACTGGCGAAAGTAGCCGGAGCGGTACAGCAGGCCCACCCCGATGAGCGGCAGCCCCAGGTCCGAGGCGGCCTTGAGGTGGTCACCGGCCAGAATGCCGAGGCCGCCGGAGTAGTTGGGCAGCACCTCGGTGACACCGAACTCCATGGAGAAGTACGCGATGCCGCGCGGTCGGTCGTGTTCGGGTTGCCGCTGGAACCAGCGCGGCCGGGTCAGATAGTCACGCAGATCGGCCGCCCCCGCGTCCACCCGGCGCACGTAGTCGGCATCGGCGGCGAACTCGTCGAGTCGCGCCGCGGGCACCTCGCCCAGCATCCGCACCGGATCGCGGCCCACCTCCACCCACAGCTCCGGGTCGAGCGCGGCGAACAGATCCTGCGTCGGCGCGTGCCAGGACCACCGCAGGTTGGTCGCCAGCTCGGTCAGCGCGGACAGCCGCTCGGGCAGATGGGCGCGAACGGTGAATCGACGCAGTGCCTTCACCCGCTCGACCCTACCGGGTGGCCGCGCGGCGGCGGGCGGGCGACGGCACGGCTCACACCGCGCGATCGGCCCTCGGCACGAGCTTCTCGCGAGCAACCGATAACGTGTTCTCATGACTGAGCAGCAGGTCGAGTCGGTTCCGACCGCCGAGCACCACGAAGGCGGGTTCCGGCCGATGGCGGAACTCGCGCGGGACAACTCCGCGGGTGGACCGCACTACGGGGAACTGATCGAGCAGGTCCGCGAGCTCATGGACAAGGTGCGACTGTGCGCGCCGAGCGATGACGTGGCCCTCGATGCCATCGCCATGCTGAAGCAGCTCAACGACCGGCTCGACGAGGCCGTGGTGGACGAGTGGTCGGCCCCGACCTGGCGGCGACACGATCTGCCCTCGCGCGGCAATATCACCCTGCCCCCGTTCTGGATCGACCGCGCCGCGCGCGACGGGGTGGACGCCCGGCTCACCTTCCGCACCTTCCATCTGGGCGGCAATGCGGCCGCGCACGGCGGGCACATCGCGCTCGCCTTCGACGACCTGCTCGGCATGACCGCCGCCGTGCACACCAAGCAGGTCACCCGCACCGCCTCCCTCACCATCGACTACCGCTCCATCACCCCGCTCGACACCGAGCTGCGGGTGCACGGCCGGGTGGAGCGCGTGGAGGGCCGCAAGGTGTACGTCCGGGCCACCATGTCCGATGGCGACCGGCTGTGCGCCGAGGCCAACGGCCTGTTCATCGTGCTGAAGCCCGGACAGGCGTAGCGCCCCCGCATCCGGACGTCGGCCGGAAACCGCGCCGCCGCCCGTACGGCCGACCGCGATCCGTTGTCGGTCGGCCCGCGTGATCGGATGGTGCGCCCGCCATGGCACGGACGGTGCCCGTCGCGACCGTCCGGGTCCGCGAAAGGTAAGTTCGGGGCGTGACCGGCCGCATCGCCATCGATGACACCGCCCCTGCAATTCCCGGCGGCCGACCGGCGAAAGCCGTGGTCGGCGAGGTATTTCCGGTGCGGGCGGTGGTCTGGCGCGAGGGGCACGCCGCGGTGGCGGCGACACTGGCGGTGCGCGCGCCCGGCTCCTCGCGGCCCCGGCGGATCCGCATGACGCCGGACTACCAGCCCGACGTGTTCAACGGCGTGTTCACGCCGACCTCACCCGGCCGGTGGACCTTCCGCATCGAGGGCTGGAGCGATCCCGTCGCCACCTGGCGCGCGGCGGTGGAGGCCAAACTCGCGGTCGGGCAGAGCGCGGCCGATCTGGCCAACGACCTGGAGATCGGTGCGCGACTGCTGGAGCGCGCAGCCCAGGCGGTGCCGAAGAAGCAGTGGGAGACGCTGCGGGCCGCGGCCGCCGCCCTGCGCAGCGACGTACAGCTGCCCGCGCGGGTGGCCCCGGCCTTCAGCACCGAGGTGGGCGAGATCCTGCGCGCCACTCCGCTGCGCGACATGGTGACGCGCGGCCCCCAGCACACCGTGCTGGTGGAACGGCAGCGGGCGCTGTACGGAGCCTGGTACGAATTCTTCCCGCGTTCCACGGGCGGCTGGGACGCCGAGGGCAGGCCGGTGCACGGCACCTTCGCCACCGCCGCCAAGGAGCTGCCCCGCATCGCGGCCATGGGCTTCGATGTGGTGTACCTGCCGCCCATCCACCCCATCGGGAAGGTGAATCGCAAGGGCCGCAACAACTCTCTCACCGCCGAGCCCGGCGATGTGGGGTCGCCGTGGGCCATCGGCTCCGACGAGGGCGGGCACGACGCCATTCACCCGGCCCTGGGCACCGAGTCCGACTTCGCCGGCTTCATCGGTGCGGCAACGGCATTGGGTATGGAGGTGGCGCTTGATCTGGCGTTGCAGTGCGCCCCGGACCATCCGTGGGTGGCGGCGCATCCGGAGTGGTTCACCACCCTGCCCGACGGCACCATCGCCTTCGCCGAGAATCCGCCGAAGAAGTACCAGGACATCTACCCGGTCGATTTCGACAATGATCCGGACGGGCTGTACGCCGAAGTACTGCGGGTGGTGAAGCACTGGATCGGCCTGGGGGTGCGAATCTTCCGGGTCGACAATCCGCACACCAAACCGGCCGACTTCTGGGAGTGGCTGATCGGCCAGGTGCGTCGCGAACACCCGGACGTGATCTTCCTGTCCGAGGCGTTCACCCGCCCGGCCCGCCTCTACGGCCTGGCCCGGCGCGGATTCAGCCAGTCCTACACCTATTTCACCTGGCGCACCACCAAACAGGATTTCATCGAGTTCGGAAAAGAGCTGGCCACCAAGGCCGATGAGGCGCGGCCCAACCTGTTCGTGAATACGCCCGACATCCTGCACGAGAGCCTCCAGCACGGCGGGCCCGGCATGTTCGCCATTCGCGCGGTGCTGGCCGCCACCCTCGCACCCAGCTGGGGCGTGTACTCCGGATTCGAGCTGTTCGAGCATCAGGCCGTGCACGCGGGCAGCGAGGAGTACCTCGACTCGGAGAAGTACGAGCTGCGCCCGCGCCGCTTCGCCGAGGCGGCCGCGCGCGGAGAATCGTTGGAGCCGTGGATAACCCGGCTCAACGAGATCCGCCGCGCCCATCCGGCGCTACAGCAGCTGCGCTGCATCCACTTCCACCACACCGACAACGACGCGCTGCTGGCCTACTCCAAATTCGACCCCACCACCGGGGACGCCGTGTTGATCGTGGTCAACCTCAACCCCTTCGGTGCCGAGCAGGGCATGGTGTCGCTGGATCTGCCCGCCATCGGCCGCGAATGGCACGACCGGCCGGTGGTGTACGACGAGGTGAGCGGCGAGGAATACCACTGGGGCCAGACCAATTACGTGCGGTTGGATCCCGCCCGCGCGGTGGCGCACATCCTGAACCTGCCCCCGGTGCCGATCCAGGCCCGCCAGGAACTGGCGTACCGGCACAGCTTCCACTGAGCACCGCACCCGACCGCGCGGCGTTCAGGCTCCGGTCTGGGAAGCGGCGGCGGCCGGTTCCAGCTGTGCCAGCGACAGCGCATGCCGGGGCGGGCGGTTCAGCACCCGGGTGGAGCGCACCCGAAGCCGCTCGTCGACGTGCAGCAGCTCGCCCGGCCGCAGCAGCCGCCAGCCCGGATCCTCGTCCATGCGCTCACTGGCCACCACCACGGCCGGATGCCGCGCGAGATGCCCGCTCCGCGCCCGGATTCCGATGCGGCCCGCATGGTCGAGATGCCGTTCGCCACCCGCTCCGCCCGCCGCCCGCTCCAGCACGTACAGCTCGTGAGTGGCCGGGTAGCGCAGCGCCCACAGCTCGGTCGCGGTGGTCAGCACCAGATTGAGCGCGTACACCGGCAGCCGATCCGCGATCCACGCGACGGCGTCGGCGATGCCCGCGGTGACATCGCCGTCGTACTTGTCGATGCGCTTGGTGATCAGGGCGAAGAACCGTTCGGATTCGGTATCCCCCTGCACCAGTTCGCGATACGCGCCGAGTTCGGCATCCAGCTCGGACAGCCCGTGCAGCACCCCGTTGTGCGCGAACAGTCGCTTGAACTGCTGGAACGGATGGGTGTTTCGCGGTTCCACGGCCCCGGTGGAGGCGTAGCGCACATGGGCGACGAAGGTGGCCGACGCCCGCTCCCGCGCCTCCCTGCCGAACCGGGCGTCCTCGTACGCGGCCAGCGGCTGCTTCTCGACCAGCGGGGTGCCATCGGCGGCGAAGGTGCCCAGGCCCACCCCGTCCGGCTCCCGCCGACTCTGCCGCGCCAGGCTGTCCGGCGCGTCCAGCAGCCAGAAGGTGGCCTTCACCCGTTGCGGCGCGGCCGACAATCCGAACAATCGACACATCAGCGCTCCTACCCGAGCGTGGTTCGAGCGTTCCGTATCCACCCTCGATCGTAAACGCCGCCGGTTGCCCACGGGCGAACCCGCCCCCGCTCGGCGCTGCGGGTGCGGTGTCCGGTTGCCTCGGCGCGCCGGTTCGACCCCGCCGCGCCGAGTGCCGCGCAGTAAGTTGGCAGATGTGTGCGCCACCCGTGAGCCCGTTCGCCCGGAATGCCTCGCATGAATCGTCGTGACCTCATGCTGTTGGCGGCGGGCACCCACCCGGACCCGCATACGGTGCTGGGCGCGCATCCGCACCCCGGTGGCACGGTGATCCGGGCGATCCGCCCGCACGCCGACACCGTGGCGGCCCGCATCGGCGACGCCGACCATCCACTAGAGCACCTCGAGCACGGGGTGTTCGAGGGCGTGGTCCCGTTCCCGGAGCTGTGGGACTACCGCCTGGTCACCTCGTATCCGGGCGGGCGCACCACCGTGGACGCCGACGGCTACCGCTTCCTGCCCACCCTCGGGGAGCTGGATCTGCACCTGATCGGCGAGGGACGGCACCAGCGGCTGTGGGAGGCGCTGGGCGCGCATCCGCGCCGCTACACCACGCTGGACGGCGAGGTGACCGGCACCTCGTTCGCGGTCTGGGCCCCGCATGCCCGTGGGGTGGCGGTCATCGGCGACTTCGACGGGTGGAGCGGGCACACCGCGCCCATGCGGCGGCTCGGCGGCTCCGGGGTCTGGGAGCTGTTCGTGCCGGGGCTGGGTCCGGGCGACAAGTACAAGTACCGCGTGCACGGCGCCGACGGCCGGGTCGTCGACCACGCCGATCCGCTGGCCTTCGCCACCGAGCCACCGCCCGCCACCGCCTCGGTGATCACCGCGAGCACCTTCGAGTGGGGTGACGACCGGTGGCTGCGCGCCCGCGCCCGGCTCGATCCCACCCGCGCGCCGATCAGCGTCTACGAGGTGCACCTCGGCTCCTGGCGGCCCGGCCTCGGCTATCGGGCGCTCGCCGAGCAGCTGGCCGAATACGTTGCCGCCCAAGGTTTCACCCATGTGGAGCTGCTGCCGGTGGCCGAACACCCCTTCGGCGGCTCCTGGGGCTACCAGGTCACCTCCTACTACGCCCCCACCGCGCGCTTCGGCTCCCCCGACGACTTCCGCTGGTTCGTGGATCACCTGCACCGCAAGGGCATCGGCGTCATCCTGGACTGGGTGCCCGCGCACTTCCCGCGCGACGAATGGGCACTGGCCCGCTTCGACGGCACCGCCCTGTACGAACACCCCGACCCGCGTCGCGGTGAGCAACTCGACTGGGGCACTTATGTTTTCGACTTCGGTCGCAACGAAGTGCGCAATTTCCTGGTCGCCAACGCCCGCTACTGGATCGAGGAATTCCACATCGACGGTCTGCGGGTGGACGCCGTCGCCTCCATGCTGTACCTGGACTATTCGCGCCCCGAGGGCGGCTGGGAGCCCAATGCGCACGGCGGCCGCGAGAATCTGGAGGCCGTCGCCTTCCTGCAGGAGATGAACGCCACCGTCCACGGCCACCATCCGGGCGTACTCACCGTCGCCGAGGAGTCCACCACCTGGCCCGGCGTCACCCGCTCCACCGAGGTCGGCGGGCTGGGCTTCACCATGAAATGGAATATGGGCTGGATGCACGACACGCTCGGCTATCTCGGCCACGATCCGGTGCACCGCACCTGGCACCACAACGAGATCACCTTCTCGCTCACCTATGCCTGGAGCGAGAACTACGTGCTGCCCATCAGCCACGACGAGGTCGTGCACGGCAAGGGCACCCTGTGGACGCGCATGCCCGGCGACGATTTCGCCAGAGCGAGCGGCGTACGCGCCCTGCTGGCGTACATGTGGTCGCATCCGGGTAAGCAGTTGCTGTTCATGGGGCAGGAATTCGGTCAGTTCCGGGAGTGGGACCACGACCGCGGCCTGGACTGGTACGAACTCGACAACCCGCTGCACCGGGGCATCCACACCCTGGTGCGCGACCTCAACGAGCTCTACACCGGGCATCGCGCGCTGTGGAGCCAGGACACCTCACCCGGCGGGTACTCCTGGATCGACGCCGACGACCGCGACCGCAATGTGCTGTCGTTCCTGCGCTACGGCAGCGACGGCGCCATCATCGCGTGCGTGTACAACTTCTCCGGCGCCGAGCACCCGGACTATCGCGTGGGATTACCGTGCGGCGGGCGCTGGCGGGAGATTCTCAATACCGATGCCACGGCCTACGGCGGCAGCGGGATCGGCAATCTGGGCGGTGTGACGGCCGATGGCGAGCCTCGCCACGGCCGTCCGGTGTCGGCCGCGGTCACGCTGGCCCCCAACAGCGCGCTGTGGCTCACCCCGGAGTGAGTGTCCCGCCTGCCGCTCACCGCCCCCGGAAATGGGGGCGCGGATATTCGGGTCTGCCGAGATCGGTTGGCATGTAGTGGATTTGACCGTGCGGCGTCGCAACCGAAGCGTAATTATCTCAGATCCACCGAAGAGGAACAGATCTCCATGAAGAAGCTGGGTACCGCCATGTTCATCGCCGCCGCCGCGGCCGGATTCCTGGGCGCGGGCGCCGGTATGGCCGCCGCCGACGTCCCGGTCACCGTCGCGCCGGTCGTCGCCCCCGGCGAGCCCGACCCGAGCGGCACCGGCTCGTCCTCGGCCCTGGTCGACGTGATCAAGTCGCTCAGCACCATGAGCGCCGGCAAGGGCACCACGCCGGACGCCTGATGAAACGCACCGGTTCCCCACTTCGCGTTGAAGCCGGGGAACCGGTGCTGGTCGATGTGGCCGCTACCGACCGGGTCAGTAGAGCGCGGCGGCCAACTTGCGCCGGGCCGCCACCACGATGGGCTCGGCCGGATCGAACAGTTCGAACAGTTCCAGCAGATGGGTGCGGACGCGGGTGCGATCATCGCCCGCGGTGCGCCTCACCAACGCGATGAGGCGTTCGAAGGCCTGCTCCGGCTGCTGGTTGAACATTTCCAGATCGGCGGCGGCCAGGGCCGCGTCGAGATCCGCCGGATCGGCGTCGGCCTTGGCGACCGAACTCGGGTCCAACTCCTGGACCCGGGCCACGAACTGCACCTGGCGCAGCGCGGCCTTGGCCTCGGCATTGCCGGGCTCGGCATTGAGGATGGCCTGGTACGCGGCCTCGGCGGTGGCGAAATCCCCACGCTCCAAGGCTTCTTCGGCGGCTACGAAGCGCGGGTCCTCCGGCGCTTCCGGCTCCCCCTCGCCGCCCGCACCGACGCCGGGCAGTTTGCCGCGCACCGCGTCCACGACGGCGGCGAGCCACTGCCGCACCTGCTCCTCCGGCTGGTTGCCGGTGAAGTCGGCGAGCGGCTGCCCCGCGGCCACCGCGACCACCGTCGGGATGCCCTGCACCCCGAAGGCCTGCGCGATGCGCATATTGGCCTCGGCCTCGATGCTGGCCAGCTCCCAGTCGGTGGTTTCGGCGGCCAGCTTCTCCAGCAGTTTCACCAGTTCGATGCTGCCGGGGCTGCGCTGGGAGTACAGCGCCACCACCACCGGCACCTGGGTGGAGCGGCGCAGCACCTTGGTTTCGAAGTCAGCCTCGGTGACGGCATGCCCCTGGGGAGCGTCCCCGCTCACCGCGGGCTGCTTCAATGCGGACAGATCCACCGCACCGGACATAGCGGCGGCGACGGCGGCTGAAGGTCGTCGTGCAGGTCGAGTCACGACATCCAGTCTGTCACGAACGCGTCGCGGCCGGGGCGGCGCCTGCCGCCCCGGCGCCGGCGCTCAGCTCACCCAACTGCCCGGTGCGGACGGCCCAGCGCTCGAACCAGACGGTGGCGAACGGCGGAATGCTCGCGACCAGCGCCAACAGCGTGGTCCGGCGGCTCCACTCCAGTTCCCGCGCCGCCAGCAGGGCGATGAGCACGTAGAAGATGAACACGCCGCCGTGGATCGGACCGAAGATCTTCACCCCGACCACGATCTGCGGATCGGTCACGCCGAGATTCAAGGCGTCCAGCAGTCGCGGAATCCACTTGAACGCCATTCCGATCAGCAGACCCGCCCAGGACACCGCCTCGAGCACCGCGAAGAATCGGAAGCGCTTCGCCACCGTGCCGAGATCGAAGAAATCACCCATGCGGACCATTGTGCCCTGAGACCTACGACACCGCGTAGTGGAGGTAGGTCACAGCGCCCCGCGCGAACGCGAACGCCCCCGATTCGAGCTCGAATCGGGGGCGGATACGCCGGAGTGCTAGACGCGGACGATCAGGGCGTCACCCTGGCCGCCGCCACCGCACAGCGCGGCCGCGCCGACGCCGCCGCCACGCCGCTTCAGCTCGTAGGCCAGGTGCAGCAGGATGCGGGCGCCGGACATGCCGAGCGGGTGGCCGATGGCGATGGCCCCGCCGTTGACATTGACCTTCTCCGGGTCGATGCCGAGCTTGCGGGTGGACGCCACGCCGACGGCGGCGAAGGCCTCGTTGATCTCCACCAGATCCAGGTCGGCGGGCGAGATACCCTCCCGCTCACAGGCTTTCAGGATGGCGTTGGCGGGCTGGTCCTGGAGGGTGGAGTCCGGTCCGGCGACCACACCGGCCGCGCCGATCTCGGCGATCCAGGTCAGGCCCAGTTCCTGCGCCTTGGCCTTGGACATGACGACCACCGCGGCCGCGCCGTCGGAGATCTGCGAGGCGGTACCGGCGGTGATGGAGCCGTCCTTGCGGAAGGCGGGACGCAGCTTGGCCAGCGATTCGGCGGTCGTGTCCGCGCGAATACCCTCGTCCTCGGCGAACACGATGGGATCGCCCTTGCGCTGCGGAATGGAGACCGGCACGACCTCGTCGGCGAAGACACCGTTCTTCCAGGCCGCGGCGGCCTTCTGGTGCGAGGCGGCGGCGAAGGCGTCCTGCTCCTCGCGGCTGATCTTGTCGGTGTCGTTGCGCTGCTCGGTGAGCGCGCCCATGGGCTGCTCGGTGAAGATGTCGTGCAGGCCGTCGTAGGCCATGTGGTCGCGCAGCGTCACGTCGCCGTACTTGAAGCCCTCGCGGCTCTTCTCCAGCAGGTGCGGGGCCTGGGACATGGACTCCATACCGCCGGCGACCACGATCTCGTACTCACCGGCGCGAATCAGCTGATCCGCCAGCGCGATGGCGTTGATGCCGGACAGACAGACCTTGTTGACGGTCAGCGCGGGCACATCCATCGGGATGCCGCCCGCCACGGCCGCCTGCCGCGCCGGGATCTGTCCCGCACCCGCGGTCAGCACCTGGCCCATGATCACGTAGTCGACCTGTTCGGGCGTCACGCCGCCCTGCTCCAGGGCCGCCTTGATGGCGATGCCGCCCAGATCGGAGCCGCTGAAGTCCTTCAGCGATCCCAGCAACCGCCCCACCGGGGTGCGGGCGCCGGAGACGATGACGGTGGTGGTCACGATGAGCCCTCGCTTACGTCGGATGATCGGACCCCTGCCACAGTCGAGGCCCTACTCAAAGGTAACCCGCTGCCTCCCGCCCCTCGTCCTCAGGTGCGCGCTACCGTTCGGTACGTGAGCAACACCGAAAAGCCCGAATTCGTCCCCGCGGAGTATGTGACCGCCGTCGACCACGTCGGCATCGCCGTTCCCGATCTCGATACCGCCATCGCCTGGTACGCCGAGAATCTCGGCATGGTCGAGACGCATCGGGAGATCAACGAGGCCCAGGGCGTGCACGAGGCCATGCTGTCGTGCCCGGGCGCGCCCGCGGGCTCGAGTGCTCTCCAGTTGCTGGCCCCGCTGAACGCGGACTCCACCATTGCCAAGTTCATCGACCGAAATGGGCCCGGCCTGCAGCAGCTCGCATACCGTGTCACGGATATCGAAGCTGTCTCCGAGTATCTCCGTACACGGGGCTTGCGTTTGCTGTACGAGGCCCCGCGCGGCGGAACAGCAGGTTCCCGCATCAATTTCATCCACCCGAAGGATGCTGGCGGTGTGCTGGTCGAACTCGTCGAGCCCGCCGCGAAAACTACTCACTAGTACCGACATCCACGACGGGAAAGAGGCTGTAACAACATTCGCGGTCGGGTCACCATCAGTGGTCGACAGGCTGTAGTTTGTGGGGCATGTCGTCCACTGAGCCCGATCGTAATCGCTTCGTCGCTCTGCCCTTTACCGTAGTGCGGAAGGGGTATGACCGTGATGAGGTGCGCAACTACTTCGACCGATTCGACGCCGAGCTAAGGGTAACCGCTACCGATCGCGACGCCGCTGCCGCCCAGGCCCGAAACCTGGCCGCGCAGTTGGAAGACGCGCGCGACGAGATCGATGAGCTGCGCAAGGAGGTCGACCGGCTCTCGGTGCCGCCGACCACCGCGGAAGGTATGTCCGACCGCATCTCCCGCATGCTGCGCCTGGCCTCCGACGAGGCATCCGAGGTGCGCGCCCAGGCTCAGGCCGAGGCCGCGGAAATGATCTCGATCGCCGAACAGCAGGCGGCCGAGATGCGCGGAAAGTACGAATCGCTGCTCTCCGAGACCAAGGAGAAGCGCGAGGCGCTGGAGGTCGAGTTCGAGCAGACCCTCGCCAATGCCCGCGCCGAGGCCGCGAAGATCATCGACGCCGCCAATGCCGAGGCCGACCGCATCACCAAGGAGTCCGAGGCCAAGCGCAAGGCCGCGCAGCAGGACTTCGAGGTCACCATGGCCGAGCGTCGCACCAAGCTCACCCGCGCCATGGAGGAGCTCGAGGCCACCTCCCGCGCCGAGGCCGCCCAGCGCATCAAGGACGCCACCGACGAGTCCAACCGCCTTATCACCAACGCCACCAACACGGCCGATCGCAAGATCGCGCACGCCAAGGAGCTGGCCGAGGAGATGCGCGTGCTGCGCGGACGAGTGTTGGCTCAGCTCTTGGGCATTCGCGGTCAGCTCGATTCGGTTCCGGCCATGCTGGCCGCGGTCAACCGCGAGAGCGAACTGCTCGACGGCAACCCGGAGCCGCGCTCACTGCAGAGCAAGCAGTCCGGTCGCAAGGCCATCCAGGACTCCAAGTCCGAGTCCGAGGAAGAGCAGAACGTCGACGAAGAACAGCGTGAAAACGCCGAGGTCTCCAGCTAGTCCCTCACATTCGACGCCGACCGGGCGACACCCATCCACTCCGAGGCCGCCCCCGCACGGGGCGGCCTCGCCTATTTCCGCTGTTGTTTCGGATACCGCACAGTGGACGCGTAGCAGCTTCGACTAGGACCAGCGGCGGGTAATTCGCCTGGTATGTCGGCCTTTCCAGCAGCCGGTGTGCCAGTGGCGGCGGTCGTCCTCGCCTCCGTAGGCGGGCCAGGCGACGATGTGGGCGACACCCGGCATGATCTCCTGATCGCAGCCGGGGCAGCGGTAGCGCTTGACGGCGCGGGTGCCGGGCACGGTACGGACGACATACATCTCCCCGCCCGGCCCCTCCTCCTGGCGGCCGAAGACATCACCCAGCGGGCGCGGTTCCGGGTGGGACCGCGCCGACTGCTGGGGTCTCGGCTTGCGACGGGGCATGATCCGAGGTTAGAACAGCCGGAATTCGTCGCTCTCGGTGCCACGCAGGGCGTCGTAATCCAGCGTGAGGCAGCGGATCCCGCGGTCGGTCGCGAGGGTCTTGGCCTGCGGCTTGATCTGCTGGGCGGCGAAGACTCCGGTGACCGGGGCCAGCAGCGGGTCGCGGTTGAGCAGCTCCAGGTAGCGGGTCAGCTGCTCCACCCCGTCGATCTCGCCGCGGCGCTTGATCTCCACCGCCACCGTCGCGCCGTCGGCGTCCCGGCACAGGATGTCCACCGGGCCGATGGCGGTCATGTACTCGCGGCGAATGAGTGTGTAACCCGCGCCGAGGGTTTCGATGTGCTCGGCCAGCAGCTCCTGCAGATGCGCCTCCACGCCGTCCTTCACCAGGCCCGGATCCACACCCAGTTCGTGCTGGGAATCGTGCTCGATCTCGGCGACGGTGATGCGCAGTTCCTCGCCCGCCTTGTTGGTGACCACCCAGAGCTTGGCCGCCTCCGCCTCGCTGTCACGCTCCTCCAGCCAGCACGGCGGGCTCATCCAGTTCAACGGCTTGTACGAACCGCCGTCGGAATGCACCAGCACCGAACCGTCCGCCTTCATGAGCAGCAGGCGACGAGCCATCGGGAGGTGAGCGGTGAGACGGCCGACGTAGTCCACTTGGCAGCGAGCAATCACGAGGCGCACCGGGACCACTCTAGTGCCCGAACCCGGCCGGAAATGCCAGGGGGCAGGGGAATTCGACGGTTCTTTCTCCGGAGGTGAAACGTCGAGGGGGGTGAAACGCGGAAGGCCCCGACCG
>NZ_JASFXA010000018.1:0-173722 GCF_030766805.1 Nocardia sp. CC213A | reverse complement strand
GCCGCGAGCGGCGAGGTACCCCCGCACCCGCGCCCCAATGTGCGCTACCGCGACCGCGATTCGGGCCGCATCGAGCGCTGACGTGCCCCGGCCCGCCACGACGAGCCGCGCACCATTCGGCCGCAGCACCGGAAACGAGCAGCACAGTCGGCCGCCCACTCGCGCCGCACTCGGCCGCCCACTCGCGCCGCACTCGGCACAACGTTCGTGCTGGACTCGGCGCACCACTAGCGCAGCACTCGGCAGGACACTCGCGCTCGACTCCGCGGACCACTCGCGCCCTACTCGGCAGCACACTCGCGCCGGACTTGCCGGCCGGTCACGCCGACAGTGGCGGCCGAGCAGCTCGACCGGTCGATCGACCCGCACTGACGCGCTGCGCGCCCGGTTCCTCCGAGCCCGAGTGACCGCGGCCTGGCCGATACGCGGTAGAGAACAGACCCCGTAGCGGCCGACCGCGCGGCCGTGAACAATCCACCCGCCGCGATACGACCGGGCAGCCGTCCACTCGCTGGCCACCGTGCACTCGGCGGGGCAGCCGCGACGGGTGAACCCTCGCGGGCTGACCCATGACCCGACAGCGATGCGCCCCGTGCGAATCGCACGGGGCGCACTCGGTCCTTCGCGCGATCGCGCGCGGTCAGGCGCGGGCGGCGCGCAGTTCGCGGGGCAGGGCGAAGACCAGGGTCTCGTTGGCGGTGGTCACCGGCTGGACGTCGCCGAAGCCGTGCTCGGCCAGCAGTTCCAGCACGCCCTGGACCAGGATCTCCGGCACCGACGCGCCCGAGGTGATACCGATCGTGCGGACGCCCTCCAACCAGGCCGGGTCCACCTCGCGGGCGTAGTCGACCAGGTACGCGGCCCGCGCGCCCGCGCCCAGCGCCACCTCGACCAGGCGCACCGAGTTGGAGGAGTTGCGCGAACCCACCACGATCACCAGATCGCACTCCGGGGCCATGGCCTTGACGGCGGTCTGGCGGTTCTGGGTGGCGTAGCAGATGTCGTCGCTGGGCGGATCCTGCAGGCTCGGGAAGCGCTCGCGCAGGCGCTGCACGGTCTCCATGGTCTCGTCCACCGACAGCGTGGTCTGGGACAGCCAGATCACCTTGTTCTCGTCGCGCACGGTAACGCCGTCCACCGCGTCGGGGCCGTCCACCAACTGCACGTGGTCGGGGGCCTCACCGGCGGTGCCCTCCACCTCCTCGTGGCCCTCGTGGCCGATGAGCAGGATGTCGAAGTCGTCGCGGGCGAAGCGCTTGGCCTCCTGGTGCACCTTGGTCACCAACGGGCAGGTGGCGTCGATGGTGTGCAGGCTGCGTTCGGCGGCGGAGGAGTGCACCATGGGCGAGACGCCGTGGGCGGAGAACACCACCACCGACCCCTCGGGCACCTCGTCGGTCTCGTCGACGAAGATCACCCCGCGCTCCCGCAGCGTCTCCACGACGTGCCGGTTGTGCACGATCTCCTTGCGGACGTAGATGGGCGCGCCGTGCTTCTCGAGCGCCTTCTCCACCGTCTCGACCGCGCGGTCCACACCGGCGCAGTAACCACGGGGTTCGGCGAGCAGCACCCGCTTCGGCGAGTCGGCAGCACCCGAGACGGCCGACCGGGTGATTCCGACGTTCAATGGGATAGCCGAGGACATGCCCCACAGAATACGTGTGCGGAATGAACCGCATCGGGTCGGAGGCGCGACGATAATCACTTCCGGCGAATTCCGTCCTTTGCATCACACGCCGTTTCGGGCAGGCTAGGACCATGTTTCGACCTCCCTTCCTGGCCCGGGTCGCCGCCGGGGCCGCCGTCTATGCCCTCGAGGAAACCCGTCGGCTACCGAATACCGCGGTCAACCTCCCGATTACCGCCGTCAGCCAGCTGCTGCAGAACTTCATGCACGTGCAGCAGTTCGTGACCAGCCTCGCCCTCAAGGGCGACGAGGTTTTCGACCGCTTCGTGAACCGTCCCGAGGAACAGCCCGAGTGGGCCACCTTCGACGAGGACGCCGACGACGCGCAAACCTTCGGCACCGCCCCGGAATCGGCGCACAAGAGCCGTTTCGACCTGTACAGCCCCGAAGACGCGGGCGCGCCGGAGCCGGAACCGATCGCGGTCTCCGCCCCCCAGGCACTGGTGTCGGAAACACCCGCGAGCCCGGAAACATCCGCGAGCCCGGAGCCGGAATCCGTCGTCGCCGAGGAGCAGGAGGCCCCGGCCGCCGACCCCGGATCCGCAGCACCGCAGCCCACCGAACCGGCCGCGCCTGCCGAAAGCAGCGCTACCGCAAGCACTTCCGGCACGTCCGCCAATGGCCACAATGGCAATTTCGCGGCCGTCGAGCCGGAGGTCGCCTCCCGCTACGACTACATGAACATGACGCTGGCGCAGCTGCGCGCCCGCCTGCGCATGCTCAGCGTGGAGGAACTGTCCCAGCTGCTCGCCTTCGAACAGCAGACCCAGGCGCGTGCGCCGTTCGTCACCATGCTGACCAACCGCATCGCCACCGTGCAGGCCAAGTAGCCGATCACCCGCCAGCGCCGGTCGCCCGGACATCCACGCCCGGGGCGACCGGCGCTGTGCTGTGCCGCCTCCCCGTGTCTTCAGCGCACGGCCGGGAGCCGTTGACCGTCGCGCACGCGTACCGGCGGCCAGGGAGCGAATCCATGGTGGGCGTACCCGGTGGGTTACCCCGCAGCTCGCGAGATCAGTTGTTGCGTTCGGAGGCGAATGTGACGGGCCGATACCACCGAGGGGGAACCGGTGGCGGTCCCCTCTCGGGCGATGCCGCCACCAGTCCCCCGCCGTCGAGCGCTTTTCGTGGGTGGGCGTCGGAGGTGTCGGTGGGGAACGTGACAATGGTGCGGTGACCGACACTGGTGCGGTGAATGCCGCTAAGTCCGAGCGGGGGGCGAGCTCTCCGGAGAATCCGTGGCCGGTGCGCACCATTTCGATCAAGGTGGCGCAGTGGATCGAGCGGCTCGGTGCGGTGTGGGTGGAGGGGCAGGTCACGCAGATCAATCTGCGGCCGGGCACGCGGACGGCGTTTCTGGTGCTGCGGGATCCGGCCGCGGATATGTCGCTGTCGGTGACCTGTGATCCGGAGCTGCTGCGGAATTCCCCGGTGCCCTTGCAGGAGGGCAGCCGCGTCATCGTGTACGGCAAGCTCTCCTTCTTCACCGGACGCGGGACCATTTCGCTGCGCGTCACCGAGATCCGCCCCGTCGGCATCGGTGAGCTGCTGGCCCGCATCGAACGGTTGAAGGGGCTGCTGGCGGCCGAGGGACTGTTCGATGAGCGGCTCAAGCGGCCGATCCCCTTCCTACCCAGACGAATCGGGCTCATCACCGGCCGCGCCTCGGCCGCCGAACACGATGTGGTGACCGTGGCGACCCAGCGCTGGCCCGCGGCGAAATTCGAGATTCGCACTACCGCCGTGCAGGGCCCGACCGCCGTACCGCAGATCCTGGAGGCCATCGCCGCGCTCGACGCGCACCCCGAGGTCGATGTGATCGTGCTGGCGCGCGGCGGCGGCAGCGTCGAGGACCTGCTGCCCTTCTCCGATGAAACCCTGTGCCGGGCAATCGTTTCCGCCAAGACGCCGATCATCAGCGCGATCGGGCACGAACCCGACAACCCGATCAGCGACTATGTGGCCGACCTGCGCGCCGCCACACCCACCGACGCGGCCAAGCGGGTCGTCCCCGACGCCGCCGCCGAAATGGCGCTGCTGCGCGAGCTCACCGAACGCGCCGCCGCCGCCCTGCGCGGCTGGGTGGACCGTGAATCCCGCACCCTGGCTCAGCTGCGCTCCCGCCCCGTGCTGGCCGAGCCACTGCGCCTGCTCGACCAGCGCTACGACGAGGCGGAGCGGCTGCGCACCGCCGCCCGCCGCGCGGTCGAGCACCTGCTCACCGCCGAATCCACCACCACCCGGCACCTGCGCGAGAAACTCACCGCCGTCGGCCCGGCCGCCACCCTGGCGCGCGGATACGCGGTGGTGCAACGAGTTACGGGCAACGAGCGGCATGTGGTGCGCTCCATCGACGATTCCCCGGCCGGCAGTCAGCTGCGCATCCGCGTCGCCGACGGTGCGGTCACCGCCGCCGCGCTCGGCAGCCAACCCCTCGGCCCCCGCCCCCGAAAGGAGTCCACCGATGACCGAGAGTGACCTCGCCGAAATCGCCGGATTCGGTTACGAACGCGCCCGCGACGAGCTGGTGAACGTGGTGAAGATGCTCGAACAGGGCGGGATGGACCTGGACGACTCGCTCGCGCTGTGGGAGCGCGGTGAGGCGCTCGCCACCCGCTGCGAGGAGCATCTGGCGGGCGCGCGGCAGCGTGTGGAGGACGCATTGGCGCGGCGCGATCAGGAGTGAGCCGATGCGCATCCGCCGTACCGTCCCGGACATCCGCACCACGGACATGGCCGCCAGCCGAGCGTTCTACCGGGAACTCGGCTTCGAGGAGGTGATGGACCTCGGGTGGGTCGTCACCCTGGCCAGTCCCGACAATCCGACCGCCCAGGTGCTCCTGATCGGTCCGGACGCGGAGGGACCGCAGCCGGATATGAGCGTCGAGGTCGACGACGTGGACGCCGCGCACGCCGCCATGGTCGCCGCCGGGGCGGACATCGTCTACGCCCTGCGCGACGAGCCGTGGGGAGTGCGGCGGTTCTTCGTCCGCGACCCGAACGGGACCGTCGTCAACGTGGTCGGTCACCGCTGACGCAGGCGATAGCGGATCCGCGCGCGGCGGTCAGGACAGAGTGCCGCACTTGGGGCCGCCGGAGCTGTCCACGGAGCCGATCTTCAGAACGTAGATCAGCCCGCAGACGGCGTTGACCAGCCCGTTGGCGGAACCAGCGTCGACCGACGAACCGGTACTGGGGGAAGCGACCGGCTCACTCCGACACGGACGGCGCGGAGTCCAGCGTGACCGGGGCCGCGGCGGCGAATCCGGCGGGGATGAGCAGGGCGGCGGAAGTCACCAACACGGCACACGCTCTTCTCACGACGAGGAGTATTCGCCGGTGCGCGAGAGTCGGCACGCCCCGAATTCCCTGGGGCCGAGCATGAGCTGGGGGCGAGCGCGGCCCCGAGCTCCTGCGCGAGTGCGGCCCCAGCGGTCAGGCACGAGTACGACCCCGCAGTCCAGCGCGAGCACGGCCCGCAGTAGGGCACGACCACAGCCCCCGTGGCCGGTGCGCTACAGCGGGTCGGCGCTGCCGATGGCGGTGGCGAGCGTCGTGTAGGCGGCGGGGTTGCCCGCGCCCTTGATGAGGACGCGGGAGTCGCCGAAGTCGGTGATCCAGGCGGTTTCGGTGCCGGGCTCGGCGTAGACCACCCACTTACGGTCGCCGATCTGCTCGGTGCCGGTGGCGTAGCGGGTGTCGACCACGTGTTTGGCGAGGGCTTCCTCGGTGGCGTCGGTCTGCGAGAGCTGCATGTAGGTGCCCTGCGGGGTGATGTACCCCACGGTGCTCACCGGGCCGCCGCCGGTGCCCGCGATGGTGTCGCGATGTCCCGAGTTGGGCGTCCATCCCTCCGGGAGCGCCGGTTCCCGAATGGCGAACGGCATATTCGCGGCGTCGTCGGCCAGCGCGGCGCTCACGTCGAAGTCCGGAATCTGCCCCGGCGTCGGACCTTTCGCCGAGAAGGTGCACTGGCTGGCGATCCCGGCGATGACCAAGCAGATCAGCACCAGCGGGAACAACGACCAGAACAGGTCCTTCCAGTCGTTCATGATCCGCGGCTTTTGATACGACACGCACCCAGTATCCACGGCCGGGTGGTGCGACCCGGCACACAGGTGCGCCTCCCCGTTCTTACGGAATTGGAACGTGAGTACCTGAATGCCGCCGCCGACCTCAATGCGACAATTCACGCAGCAATAGACAACCAAGGAGGCACCCGTCATGACCGCATCCAGCCGCCGCGAGGCTCCGGATCGCAACCTGGCCCTGGAGTTGGTCCGAGTCACCGAGGCCGGGGCCATGGCCGCCGGACGCTGGGTGGGGCGCGGCGACAAGGAAGGCGGCGACGGTGCGGCCGTCGACGCCATGCGGCAGCTGGTGGCGACCGTCTCCATGCGTGGCATCGTGGTGATCGGCGAGGGCGAGAAGGACGAAGCGCCCATGCTGTACAACGGTGAGCTGGTCGGCGACGGCACCGGCCCGGAGCTGGACTTCGCGGTCGACCCCATCGACGGCACCACCCTCATGTCCAAGGGTTCGGCGGGTGCGATCTCCGTGCTGGCGGTGGCCGAGCGCGGCGCCATGTTCGACCCCTCCGCGGTGTTCTACATGGAGAAGATCGCGGTCGGCCCCGAGGCCGCCGATGTCATCGACCTGTCGGCCCCCATCGGCGAGAACCTGCGCCGCGTCGCCAAGGCCAAGAACTCCGCCGTCTCCGACCTGACCGTCGTCGTGCTGGACCGCCCGCGCCACGCCCGCCACATCCAAGAGGTGCGCGACGCGGGCGCCCGCATCCGCCTCATCTCCGACGGTGACGTGGCCGGAGCCATCGCCACCGCCCGCCCCGAATCCGGCGTGGACATGCTGATCGGCATCGGCGGCACCCCCGAGGGCATCATCGCCGCCGCCGCCATGCGCTGCATGGGCGGCGCGTTGCAGGGCAAGCTGGCCCCCAAGGACGACGAGGAGCGCCAGAAGGCCATCGACGCCGGACACGACCTGGACCGCATCCTCAATACCGAGGACCTGGTCTCCGGCGAGGACGTGTTCTTCAGCGCCACCGGCGTCACCGACGGCGATCTGCTGCGCGGCGTGCGCTACTTCGGCGGCGGCGCGTACAGCCAGTCCATCGTCATGCGCGCCAAGTCCGGCACCGTCCGCATCATCGACGCCTACCACCGCCTCACCAAACTGCGCGAGTACTCCTCGGTCGACTTCGTGGGCGACGAGGACGCCGCTCCCCCGATGCCCTGACCCCGCCCGGCCGCCCGCTCCGCCCCGGCGGCGGGCGGCCGAACGACACCCCCGCTTATTCCCAGTGCGCCACCGCCTTCGGTGTGCTCATCCCCTCAGGCGTGGCATCCCCACGGCCCCCCGCGCGGGCCTAGGGTCGAGTGCATGAGCGAGGAGACCGAGTACCGCATCGAACACGACACCATGGGCGAGGTCCGCGTCCCCGTCGACGCGCTGTGGCGGGCGCAGACCCAGCGCGCGGTGGAGAACTTCCCGATCAGCGGGCGCGGGCTGGAGCGGGCGCAGATCCGGGCGCTGGGGTTGCTGAAGGCCGCCACCGCGGTGGTGAACCGGGATCTGGGTCTGTTGGACACCACCAAGGCCGATGCCATCATCGCGGCCGCCGGTGAGATCGCCGACGGCGCGCACGACGACCAGTTCCCGATCGATGTCTTTCAGACCGGGTCCGGCACCAGTTCGAATATGAACGCCAACGAGGTGATCGCGACCATCGCCGCCCGGGCCGGTGTGACCGTGCACCCCAACGACGACGTGAACATGTCGCAGTCGTCCAACGACACCTTTCCGACCGCCACGCATCTGGCCGCCACCGAGGCCGTGGTGAAGGATCTGGTTCCGGCACTGGATCATCTGCGGCTGGCGCTGCTGGACAAGTCCGCCGAATGGCGCGACGTGGTGAAGTCCGGCCGCACCCATCTGATGGACGCCGTACCGGTCACCCTGGGGCAGGAGTTCGGCGGTTACACCCGGCAGGTGAGCGCCGGAATCGAGCGCCTGCTGGCCACTCTGCCCCGTCTGGGCGAGCTGCCTATCGGCGGCACCGCGGTGGGCACCGGCCTCAATGCCCCGGCCGATTTCGGTGCGAAAGTCGTTGCGGAACTGAAGAAGTCGACCGGGCTGGACGCCCTGTCGGAGGCGAAGGACCACTTCGAGGCCCAGGCCGCCCGGGACGGGCTGGTCGAGGTATCCGGTGCGCTGCGCACCGTCGCCATCAGCCTCACCAAGATCGCCAACGATATCCGCTGGATGGGGTCGGGTCCGCTCACCGGCTTGGCCGAGCTGCAACTGCCGGATCTCCAGCCGGGCTCGTCCATCATGCCGGGCAAGGTGAATCCCGTTCTCCCCGAAGCGGTTACCCAGGTGGCCGCGCAGGTGATCGGCAATGACGCGGCGGTCGCCTGGGGCGGCGGCAACGGCCATTTCGAACTCAATGTCTACATTCCGATGATGGCCCGCAATGTGCTGGAGTCGATCCGGCTGCTCGCGAACGTCTCGCGCCTGTTCGCCGACAAGTGCGTGCGCGGCCTCACCGCCGATGTCGAGCGGCTGCGGCGGCTGGCCGAATCCTCCCCCTCCATCGTGACCCCGCTCAATTCCGCCATCGGCTATGAGGAGGCCGCCGCGGTTGCCAAGCAGGCGCTGAAGGAGAACAAGACGATCCGCCAGACCGTCATCGACCGCGGCCTCATCGGCGACGCGCTCACGGTCGAGGAACTCGACCGCCGCCTGGACGTGCTGTCGATGGCAAAAGTCAACGACGACAAATAATCTCGTGCGGGTATGACCTACCCGAAGGGATGCTTGTGAGAATGCGCGTTGTCGTCGCGGTCGCGGCGACACTGACCGCCCTGCTGTCCGGCTGCTCGAGTGAACAGCCCGACACCGCGACGGAGCCGACCGCGACGACAACCGCCGCACCGACGACGGGCACCACCGCACCGACCACGACCGCCCCGAGTACGGGCGAGCCCGTCGACGCGGCGGCGTACCACCTGGCGGATACGCCGACCGGCACGCCCGGGTACTACTTCCGGACGCCCAGCGGCAATTTCCGCTGCGCCATCTTCGACGAACCGCTGGCGCTCGCCGATACGGCCGTCGAGGCCGGTTGCCAAGGGCGCGTCGCGGCGATTCCGGACGGCGAGCAGCCGTGCGCGGAGACATCCGGGGCGCAACCGCCGATGCCCGCCTTCGGCCTGAGCCTGGACGGGCCGCGGTTCGCCTGCACCACCGAGGGATTGTTCTACGGTCCGGGCGATATCGCGGCGCTGCCGTACGACTCCTATCTGGAGATCGGGAATGTGCGATGCCTGTCCCGCGAGGTCGGCATCACGTGTGAGCAGCGGTCGTCCGGGGCGTCGTTCTTCGTCTCGAAGGAATCCAGTCGGCTGGAGAGCTCCGGCGGGGCGGACGCGACGCCGGTCGCGGTGCCCGATGTGCGCGGTGAGCGGCCGATCCGCGCGGAGAACCTGCTCGCCGAGGCCGGACTGCTGGCGAAGGTCGTGGGCGGCACCGATCGCGGGCCGCACGACGGGCAATGCGTGGTGGCGGAACAGGATCCCGGCGCTGGTACGAAAGTGACTGCTGGGACTTTGATTACTCTCACCACCGGCGAGGTGGGATTCGGCGCGGGCAGCTGCTGAAAAACGGGACTCGGCACCTGCCCGGTCAGCGACCTATTTTCCGAATGCCGGACGAAATGTGAAACGGGTCACGCATTGCTCCCGATTAGCTGGGTGTCCGCATAAAGCGGATGTTCCACGAAAGGAAAGAACAATGTTGACTGGACTCGCTGCCTTCTTCGTCGCTCTCGGCGCAGCTGGACTCGTGGCCGCCCTGGCGACACTGGGCATCATCATTTGAATATCTCGGTCGGTGGGTATGGTGGCGTCGGTCGCCATACCCACGCACCGGGGTGCGACGATTGTCATCTCGCACCGATATTTTCCGGATAATCCCTCAGGTCGATGTCGTTCGCGGCCCTGTCGCCGTACTTCACCATCCACGCGAAGGCGCGCGAACCCAGGAACCGGTTCCGGAAACGAATTCCCAGCGCGGTCTTCGGGGCCAGGAAGGGTCCCGGGTTGGCACCGTCGACCGTGCGCAGGTATCGCTTCATGACCTCGTCGTAGCGCGCGAAGGCCACCGTGTGGTCGCCGCCCGCAACGGCGAGCTCACCTGCGAGAACGTAGGCGCCCACCACCGCGAGCCCGGTACCGAAACCGGCGAGCGTATTACCGTGGGCGGCATCGCCGACGAGCGCCACGCGCCCGGTGGTGAATTTGTTCATTCGCACCCGGCTGATCGAATCCAGATAGCAGGTGTCGGAGGCTTCGAGTTCGCGGAGCATTTCGGGTACTCGCCAACCCATTCCGGTGAACCTGTCGATGACGATGCGTTTCTGTGCGGCGGTGTCGTCCCGGGGGTAGTCGAGTTCCGGGGACGCGAACATATACAGCTGCGGTGATTTCGGCCCGCCCGCGATGACGAGCCGTCCGGGGGTGTTGTACGCATAGGCCGTTTCCCGCGTTCGCGGCGTGCCGAGGTCGATCGGTCGGTCACCGGCAATGCAGTAATACCAGCCGCGATGGCGCACGTGGTCGCGCTCCGGACCGAATGCCAATCGTCGTACGCCGGAATAGATTCCGTCCGCGCCGAAAACCAGGTCGAAAACCCGAGCCGGAGCCTTCTCGAATTCGACGTGCACACCGTCGGAATCCGCTCGCAGACCGGTGATCCGATCCCCGAAGATGTATTCGCAATTCGCCGCGCTGTGGTCGTACAGCACACGCGCCAGGTCACCGCGCCGGATCTCGAGCTCGCCGCCGGTGAAATCTCCCGACATGAACGCCAATTCGGTGCCGTCGGCGTCGACGAACCGGGTGTCGGTGGTGCCGGTGCGGCGGGCGCGCAGGTCGTCGAGCACACCCATGCGCGCGAGCACGGTCAACTGGGTCTCGCCCTTGAAGTCGACGGCCTGACCGCCGGGCCGCGGCGCGGGAGCCCGCTCCACCACGGTCACGTCGAAGCCGTAGCGGTGCAGCCAGTAGGCGAGCGCGGGCCCGGCGATGCTCGCGCCGGAGATGAGGACGGAAGTGTTGCGCATGACGTTCCCTTCAACTGCGTCCATCGGACGCCATAAAGCGTATGGCGGACGCAGTTAGACGTCAACGCCGTTTTCCGGAAGGATGGCCCCCATGGCGGCACCCACCACCACGGAACTGCTGTGGGGCACCCGGCAGCGGCCCAAACGCGGCCCCAAACCCTCGCTCACGCTGGAACGCATCGTCGCCGAGGCCATCGCCCTCGCCGACATGGAAGGGCTCGCGAGCCTGTCCATGGCGCGGCTCGGTGAGCGGCTCGGCTGCGCCAAGATGGCGCTCTACCGCTATGTGCCCGGGAAGTCCGAACTCACCGCCCTCATGCTCGATACCGCCGTGGGCGCGCCGCCGGACCTCGACGCCGACGAACCGTGGCGCGAATACCTGGGCCGGTGGGCGGAAACGCTGTACGAGCGCATGCACACCCATCCGTGGACCATCGAACTCTCCGTCGGCGCGCACGTCATGGGTCCGCACGAGATGAGCTGGGTGGAGACCGCGCTGCACGCGCTCGCCGACACCGGGTTGACGGCCGCCGAACAGTTCGACACCGTGGTGCTGCTGATCGGGCACGTGCGCAGCCTCGTCCAGCAGATCGGCGGCGGCGACGGCGCCGACGCGGAAGGCCGGTTGCAGCGGGAGATGGCGGCGGTGCTGGCCGCGCACGGTCGGGATTTCCCGCACGTGGTCGCCGCGCTGGCCGCGGCGACGGCCGGGCCGACCGGGGAGGCCGGACGCGACAACGCGCTGAGATTCGGCATCGACCGGATTCTCGACGGGGTGGCGGCACTGGTCGCACGGCGGAAGTGAGCCGAATACTGTTGCCCGGCAGCGCCCGGGCTTAGAGTCGGAAGATGTCCGACTTACCCGAACTGCGGCAGGACGCCGTCACGACGGTGCGCGAATTCTTCGCCGCCCTCGAGGTCAACGCCCTCGACGAGGCCATGGACCTCGTCCATCCCGGAATCGTCTGGAAGAACACCTCGCTGCCGGACGTGCGCGGAGCCGACCGCGTGCGCTGGGTGCTGAATCGCTTCGCGGGACCCCGATACGGGTTCCGCGCCGATATGCACCATGTGGCGGCCACCGAGGACGGCGTCGTGCTCACCGAGCGCACCGACTACCTGCGGGTGGGTTCGGTGGAAGTGGCCTTCTGGGTGTGCGGGACGTTCGAATTCGTCGACGGGCGGATCTTCGTGTGGCACGACCACTTCTCGTGGGAGAACTTCCTGCGGGGGACCGCCGTGGGAGTGGCGCGGGCACTGTTCTCGCGCTGAGCGCTCACCGGCCGGGTCATACCTCCACCCATCGCAGTTCGGTAACCGCCTGCACCACAAGCGCATTACAGCGGAGCGGTCTGCCGATGGGCCGTGATCGAGTTCCCGACACCGGTCGAATCACTGCGCGCCTCCCGGTGCTGTCCAGGCTCGAGTTCGGACCGGGATCAGCGGGCGAGGGCGGTGACCTCCACCTCGATCTGCCAGTCGGGCTGGGCGAGGGCGGACACCTCGAGCAAGGTGTCGGCCGGGTAGGGCTCGCTGAGGAATTCCCCTCGCAGTGCGATGACGTTGCCGAGGTTGGCGGCCATATCGGTGACGAAGATGCCAACCTTGACCACGTCTTCCAGACCGGCCCCGGCCGCCGCGAGCACCCGTCGGATGTTGGCGAACGCCTGCCGCCCCTGCGCCAGGAAGTCGTCGGAGACGGTACGGCCCCGCTCGTCTATGCCCGCCTGCCCGGACACGTGGATGAGGCCGTTCGCCTCGATGGCCTGCGAGATCTTGTACGGCGCGTACCAGTCGGGGGTGGTAGCGATCTTCTGCGCGGGTTGTGCGGTCACCACAGCGTCTCTTTCCTCGATGTGTGTGTACGTGCGGATGTGTGTACGTGCGATCGATATCCCTGGCCATCGGGTGGCGGGGCCGCGACCTGCGGCAGCGGCCCCACCCGGCGCGCTAGCCCCGATAGATCTCTACGTAGGCGTTGGTCGTGACGGCGAGGATGCCGGGGCCAGCTCCCATGCAGCCCGCGGTGATCCGGTCGCCGGAGGGGTTGAACGGGTAGCTGAGGGAGTGGTAGGGACCGATGGCGTACAGCGGGAACGGGCCGGCGGCGTGCAGCCCGACGCACTCGACGCGCAGCACGTAGTTGTTCCCGCCGTCGGGCCGACAGATCGCCGAGGCTCCGAGCAGATCCCGTTCGACCACGCAATCCTGTGGCGCCGCGTGGGCCGTTCCGGAACCGATGACCGCGGTGAGGGCCAGGCCCGACATGCCGGCGGCCGCGAATCGCGCCGCATTGATGATCGCCTTCTTCACGATGATTCCTCCTGTTTCTCGGTGATATCCGTCGAGCGGTGACTCGACGAATACGCTCGGTGGGTGCGATCCAGCCGCACCCACAGTCCTGGTTGTCGACGCGGCCCGATTCGTCGCCGCTCCGGCGGTCGCCCCGGTCGGATACGTGCCGGCCCCGCTTCGGCGACTATCCGCCCCGGACCGGGGCGGACTCGGTCGCGGCGTATTCGCGGTCGACCGCGCGACGCCCGGGCAGCGCCGCCGCGGCGATCAGGCCGAGCAGGGTGAGTGCGGCGGCCATGACGACCGTGCCGCGCAGACCGTCCCCGGTCGCGATCCGCAGGGGCTCGTCGTCGAGCCCGGCGGTGCCCGCGTTCGCGACGCCGACGAGAATCGCGAGTCCGGCGCCGATACCGACCTGCATCGCGGTATTCGCCATCCCACCGGCGGTGCCCTGTTCCTGCGCGGCAACGCCGGTACCGGCCGCGGCGAACATGGTCGGGAAGACCGTGCCCGTCCCCATGCCGTAGACCACGATTCCGGCCAGGATCGTCCGGTAGGACCCGTCGGCGACCATCCCTACCGCGAGCAGAGCACCGCCGGCCGCCGCGAGCACCAAGCCGATGACCAGGGTGACGCGGAGACCGATCCGGACGATGAGCCGCTCGGCGAGGAAGTTCGCGACCGCGATGACCAGCGACAGGCTCAGGAACACGAGTCCGGTGACCAGTGCGCTGTAGCGCCACACGTTCTGCAGGAACAGCGTGAGGAAGTAGACGATGTTCTGCACCGTCGCGCCGAACACGAAGATGACCGCCAGCACCGGTCCCAGCGCGCGGGCCAGCCGCAACGGCATCAGCGGGCTGGCACTGCGCGCTTCGATGACCACGAACGCGACCAGCAGCGCCACCGCCGCCGCGGCACCTCCGAGGACAGGTGTCGAGGTCCACCCGGACTCCGGCCCCTGCGCCACGGTGAATACCAGCAGGGTGACGCCCACGGTTCCGGTGAGCGCACCGGGCACGTCGAATCCGCGGCCCCGATCGCGTGGCCCATCCGGGCGCAGCAACCCGAATGCCGCCGCCGCGCCGATGACGACCAGCGGGATGTTGATCAAGAACACTGCCGGCCACCCGAAGGCACTGGTCAGCACGCCGCCGAGCAATGCGCCGAGGCTGAGACCACCAGCACCGGCCATCGCCCAGACCGCGAGCGCGCGAATCCGCTGTGCCCCCTCCTCGAACATGGTGTTGACCAGCGACAGGGTCGCGGGGAACAGCAGCGCCGCACCGGCCCCCTGCAGCGCCCGGGCGACGATCAGCGCGGTCGTGGTGGTGGCCAGGCCGCCCAGCAGCGACGCGGCGCCGAAAACCACCATGCCGAGGACGAACATCCGCCGCTTACCGAGCAGATCCGCGGAGCGTCCGCCCAGCAGCAGCAGGCCGCCGAAGAAGACGGCGTAGGCGCTGACCACCCACTGCATCGAGTGGCCGGAGAACCCGACGTCGCTGGCTATATCGGGGAGAGCGACATAGATGATCGTGAAGTCCAGCGAGGTGATCAGGCTGGAGAATGCCAAAAGGGCGAGGGTTGTCGCAGGTCGTCTCATGAGCTGTCCTTCTCCGGTACTAGTGCGCATACGGCCGGGTGGCCCGGGCGTCGTGTAGTGCACGGGCCCACCAGGTGAGTTGGTGGAGCAGTGCGGTCGCGGCGGCTTCCGCGCCGGCGGCGTCCAGCGGGCGGCCCGCGTCGTCGAACCTGTTCCAGCACGAGTGGAAGCTCACGGTGTTGCGGATGGTGATCGCGTGCAGTTCGCCGAACACCTGGCGCAATTGCTCGACGGCGCGCAGTCCCCCCGAGACTCCGCCGTAACTGACGAAGGCGACCGGTTTCGCCTTCCACTCGTCGACATAGGAGTCGATGGCGGTCTTGAGCGGGGCGGGATAACCGCGGTTGTACTCGGGCGAGACGATCACGAAGGCGTCTGCCCCGGCCAGGCGCGGAGCCAGGGAATCGATCGCAGCGTCGGTTTCGTCCAGGACATCGGACAGACCGACGTCGGCGAGATCGATCAGGTCGAGGTCGAGCCCGCCGTGCGCCCTCGCGTGACCGTGGAACCAGGTCGCCACCGTCGGTCCGAATCGCTGTGCTCGCGTGCTGCCGATGATGATCGCCACGCGCAGGGGATCGGTTGCTTGCATCGCGTCTGCCTTTCCACAGTGAAGTCGATCCCCACGACCTTCACGTCCGGGGCCTACAGGACCCCTACGACCGACCTACACGCCGGTCGACCACGCCCGTGCGGTCCGTATCGTCACGGGGATGAGGTTCGGTGTGCTCGGTCCACTCGAGGTATGGACGGATCGGGAAGTAGAGGTCGCGATCCCGGCCGGGCAGTTGCGAACGGTGCTCGCCGTGCTCCTGGTCCACCGCGGTCATTCGGTGTCCACCGATCGCCTCGTCGATGTGCTGTGGCCGCGGCGGACTCCCCGGGACGCCGCGGCCGCCCTACAGGTCAAGGTGTCGCAACTGCGCGGTGCGCTCGCCGCCGCCGAGCCGAACGCTCGCGCCCTGGTGGTGTCCGGGTCCGGGGGCTATCGCCTCGATGTCACGGCCGACGCGGTGGACGCGGGCCGGTTCGAGGCAATGCTGGCATCCACCACCGGCCTGGACGCGCGCTCGCGGGCGGACGGATTGACCGCCGCGCTCAGGCTCTGGCGCGGCGCCCCCTTCGCCGATGTGGCCGATGCGGAATTCGCGGCTGTCGAAACGGCGCGCTTGGCGGAACTGCGGCTCTCGGCGGTGGAGTCCTGGGCCGCCGCACTGCTCGAACTCGGCGAATGCACCAACCTGGTAGCGGAATTGGGGCCGCTGGTCGCCGAATATCCGCTGCGGGAACGGCTGTGCGCCGCGTATCTGCGCGCGCTGTACGGATCCGGCCGCCAGAGTGAGGCCCTCGCCGCTTTCACCGAGTTGCGGGAACGATTGCGCGCCGACCTCGGCATCGATCCCGGCCCCGAGATCGCCGAGGTGCATCGGGCCATCCTCGCTCAGGACCCGGCGCTCACGCCGCGCTCGACCACCGTGCCGACGAACCTGCCCGGCCAGTTGACCGAACTGATCGGTCGGGCCGAAGCGGTGCACGAGGTGCATGGCCTGGTCGGCGACTACCGCCTGGTGACCCTCGTCGGACCCGGCGGAGTCGGCAAGACTCGACTCTCGATCGAGGCGGCGCGCGGACTGATCACCGACCACCCCGACGGCGTGTGGTTCGTCGAGCTCGCCGGGATGAACCCGACCACCGTCGCCCGCACTTCCATTCTGGACACCGTGCACGCGGTGGTCGGAATCCACAGCGACATTCGGACCGCCGCCGGTCCGCTCGACCGACTCGTCACCGCGTGGAACGGCAAACAGGTGCTGCTCGTCCTCGACAATTGCGAACATCTGGTCGCCGTGGTCGCCGACCTGACCGAGCAACTCCTGCGGTCGGTGCCCGGTCTGCGGATCCTGGCCACGAGCCGGGAACCACTCGGGGTCTCCGGTGAAGCCGTCTATCCGGTCGCCGCGCTCGAACTGCCGTACTCGCCCGCTGATATCGGCGTGGCGGCACTGCCGAAGTTCAGTGCCGTCCGGCTGTTCACCGCTCGCGCGGCGGCCGCTTCCCCCGGTTTCGCCATCGACGCGGGAAACGCCGCGGCCGTCGCGACGATCTGTCGCCGACTCGACGGAATCCCGCTGGCCCTGGAGCTGGCCGCCGCCCGGGTGCGGGCGTTCGGCGTCCGCGAATTGGCGGCGCGGATGGACGATCGATTCGAGCTGTTGGTTGCCGGACGCCGGAGCGGGCCAGGCCGCCAGCAGACGCTGCGCGCGGTCATCGACTGGAGCTGGGAACAGTTGACCGAACCGGAGCAGGCCGTGCTGCGCAGGCTCTCGGTCCACAGCGACGGGTTCGGACTGGCGGCGGCCGAGTATGTCTGCGCGAGTGGGGACCTCACCCCGGAACGGATCGCGGACCTGCTTGCCCGCCTGGTGGATCGCTCGCTGGTCGCGATGACCGACACCGATGCGGGTCCCCGCTACCGACTGCTGGAATCGGTCGCACTGTACTGCTCGGATCGACTGTCGGAGGCCGGTGAGACCGACTCGCTGCACACGGTCCGCAACGAGTACTACACGGCGCTGTCCGAGCGGGCGCACGCACAGCTGCGAAGCGCCGACCAGCGGCGTTGGCTGGCCGTGCTCGACATCGAGTACCCGAATCTGCGGTCCGTGGTCGAGGATTCGGTGCGGCGTGGTGATTCCGGCGTCGCACTGCGCCTCGTCGGCGCGCTGGGCTGGTACTGGTTTCTCCGCGGGCGGATCGGGGAGGGCATCCGACAACTCGACGCGGCGCTCGGCACCGGCCGGGAGGCGGCCCCCGAACTGTGGGCGCGGGCCAATGGCTGGCGATCGGCGCTCACGCTGCTCAGCATCGCCGCGTCCGACCGACCGGAGCTGGTCGAGGCCGGACTCGCGGGATTCGACGTGGTGAGCGATCCGTCGGGCCGCGCCTTCACCGAATGGATACTCGGCGAGGTGCTGCTCGGCGGCGGCGACCAGTCGGTCAGCGCCATGCTGGCTCAGCGGTCTCTGGCGGGCTTCCGCACGTCCGGGGATCAGTGGGGTATCGCCGCCGCGCTCAGCAGCGCGGCCCACCACGCCATGCTGCGCGGCGACCTGGCGGCCATGGTCCGCGACGCGACCGAAAGTGCCCGTCTTTTCGCGGTTCTGGGCGATCGATGGGGACAGCTGCGTGCCGATGAATTACTCGGCCGACACGCCGAGATCGTCGGTGACTACGCCGAGTCCACGCGTCTACGCCGCGACGGACTGCACCGGGCCGAGGAACTCGGACTGTGGCCGCGGGCGGCCGACATGATGTCGGGACTGGGTCGGCTCGCCCTGCTCGCGGGCGACCTGACCCAAGCGCGAGTACTCCACGAACGCGCCCTCGAACTCTCGCTGAACCAGGGTCACGAACCCGGCCGGATCTTCGCGGCGGTCGGCCTCGGCCTCGGCGCCAGACGCGAGGGACGCCTCGACGAGGCCGAGAAACACACCCGAGCGTCCCTGGACTGGAATCGCGAAGTCGACTACGCGCCCGGTATCGCCCACAGCCTCGCCGAACTCGGATTCATCGCCGAACTGCGCGGCGATCCCGAGCAGGCTCACGCCTACCATCGGGAAGGCTTGGCGGTGGCCCGGCGGATCGGCGATCCCCGCGCGATAGCCCTCGCACACGAGGGTCTCGCGGGTGCCGCCGCCCTCGCCGGGCACATCGGACGCGCCCGCCGCCTGCTCCGCACGGCGGCAGCGGCGCGCGATGCGGCGGGAGCACCACTGCCCGAACCGGAACGTACGGATGTGGACCGCATCGTGGCGGCGATCAGCGCCGCCTCCGATCACCCCGAATGAGCCACGATGCACAGAACTCATGAGCTGGGCGGCCGGGGCGGCCACCCACTCGATGGCTTCGACGGAACTCGCTAGCGGGCGACGACCAGGCGCAGGGATTCGAGTTCCGCGCGGGCCTGTTCGCCGGATTCGCCGAGGTCGGTGCGACCGAAGACGTTCCAGCGCTCCAGCAGGGGGGCGTAGACGAGTTCGGGTTCCTTGGTGCGGTCGTAGATGCCCGCGTCGGCGAGAACCTCATCGCTGCTGCGGCCGTCGGTGAGGGTGGCCTCGGGGACCCGGAAGTCGGCGATGCGGTCGGCGATGGCGCGCATGGTCTGGTCCGGGAAGCGGTCCAGGGCGGCGGCGATCAGGTTGGCGAAGAATTCCGCCTGGAGTTCGTCGTCGACGGCGATGCGCCGGGCGATCTCGGTGACCAGGGGGTTCTCGCCGAGTGCCTCGGTATTGCGATGCCGCACCGCGGACGCGGTCTCCTCGAGGGCGCAGACCGCCAGCACGTCCAGCAGGTGCATGGGCGGGCGGCGGAAGCCGCGGGTCATATGCTCCATGCGCATCCGCTCCAGCTCCACCGGGTCCACCGCACGGGTGACCATGAGGTAGTTGCGGATGAGGATCTCGTGCCGGTTCTCCTCCGCGGTCCACCGACCGACCCAGCGCCACCACGGGCCGCGACGCAGATGCCTGCCCAGTTCCCGGTGGTAGGACGGCAGGTTGTCGGCGATGAGCACGCTGACGGTGAGCGCCAGTTTCGCGGTCTCGCTGAGCTCGGATTGCTCGGGGTCCCAGTCGATCCCACCGAGGAAGGCGAAATTGCGACCGTCGTCCCAGGGCACGTAGTCATGCGGCTGCCACCCCGCGGCAGCGGCGATGTGGCGGGTCAGATTGGTCTCCACCTCCGGCGCGAGTGCGTCGAGGAGGTCGCGGTCGGACAGCACGTTCTGCACCGGCACAATCTAGCGGCTGCGCGGCAAACATGGGGATCTTCGCGCCGTATTCACAACGGCTATCGCAAAACCCAGCCTCGCGCCGCGTGTCGCCGCCCCGTGGCGCGTGTCGCGCGAGCCACGCGAACACGCGCCCGCGATGCCCCGCGACACTCCAGCGCCCCGCCGACCAGTCGGTACCCCGAACAGCACACGGCGGTCATGTCGTGTCCGCTCCCCACACCCGCCCCCACCGCACAACCAGTCCACCGCACGACCAGTCCCACCGCACGACCAGTCCCACCGCACCGCGATCGCGGAGCCCGCCACACCACGAAGCCCGCCACACCGCGGGCTCGGAGCGCAGCCGCCGAGCCCGCGGTGGTCGGACTACTTCTCTGTGACGGTGATCTGCCGATCCACCCAGGTGATGGTGCCGCCGGTGAAATCGCTCTGCTTGCCGCCCGCGATATCCATCTCGTCGCTGGTCGGGTAGCCGAGCTTGCCGCCGGGGCCGCCGTTCGCCATCCAGGCGTCCCGGATCTCGCCCCAGACGATGTGCGCGCCGGTGTCGGGGCTGCTGTAGATGGCTCCGCCCTCGAACGCCTGCATGGTGCCGCCACCGGGAGCGTCCTGGGATTCCCCGGTGGGTTCGCCCAGCGGGCTCGTCACGCCGCCGACGGCGTTGTACTTCTCCAGAATCGAGCCGGACACCTCGATGTCCCCGGCGGCGGTGGGGATCTTCGTTGTCGGGGTGTCGTCGCGGTCGGTCTCGTTGCGATCGGCGTCGTTACGGTCGGTCTCGTTGTCGTGGGCATCGTCGGAATGGCCGTCGGTGTGTTCGGTGGCCGTGGCCATCGCCGTGGTCGTCGCCATCCCGGTGTCGGGTTTGGCATCCTTGTCGTCCTTGGCGCAGCCGGCGAGCGGCAACGCCACCAGGGCGATCGCGGTCATGAATCCGGCCGTGCGTCGAGCGAAGTGGTGCATGATCATCCTCCCGCTGCGGGCCGCACGGGGGTGCCGCGTTCCCACGACACCCCCGGCGGCTCGGATCGACATTCGGCAGCTGTTCGGCAAACCGTTCGGTATCAACCGAAATCAGCTTCTAGCAGGTACTTTGCCGGAATATACCCGTCGATCCGTGAGGCAAACCACACGCCCGGCGTTAACCGGATCAGGAGTTCGGCCCGTACTCCTCCAGCATCTCGGTGACCAGGGCGGCGATCGGCGAACGCTCGCTGCGGGTCAGGGTGATGTGGGCGAACAGCGGATGCCCCTTCAGCTTCTCGATCACGGCGGCCACGCCGTCGTGCCGACCGACCCGGAGGTTGTCGCGCTGCGCCACATCGTGGGTGAGCACCACCCGCGATCCCGTGCCCAGGCGGCTGAGCACGGTGAGCAGCACATTGCGTTCCAGCGACTGCGCCTCGTCCACGATCACGAAGGAGTCGTGCAGCGACCGACCGCGAATGTGGGTGAGCGGTAGCACCTCCAGCATGCCGCGCGCCTGCACCTCCTCCATCACCTCCTGGCTGGCGAGACCCTCGAGGGTGTCGAAGACGGCCTGCGCCCACGGCCCCATCTTCTCGCTCTCCGAACCGGGCAGGTAGCCGAGATCCTGGCCGCCGACCGCGTACAGCGGCCGGAACACCACGACCTTGCGATGCGAGCGGCGCTCCAGCACAGCCTCCAGACCGGCCATCAGCGCCAGCGCCGACTTTCCGGTACCGGCGCGGCCGCCCATGGACACGATGCCCACGCTCTCGTCGAGCAGCAGATCCAGGGCGATGCGCTGTTCGGCGGAGCGGCCGTGCAAACCGAACGCCTCGCGATCACCGCGCACCAACTGCACCCGCTTGTCCGGGGTCACCCGGGCCAGGGCGCTGCCGTTGGTGCCGAGCAGCCGAATGCCGGTGTGGCACGGCAGATCCCGGGCCTCGTCCAGATCGATGACGGAGTCGGCGTAGAGCTTGTCCACCACCGCCGCACTGACATCCAGCTCGGCCATGCCGGTCCAGCCGGAGGTGACCACATCCTGGGCGTGGTACTCGTCGGCGGCCAAGCCGACCGCGCTCGCCTTGACGCGCAGCGGAATGTCCTTGGAAACCAGCACGACTCGATGCCCCTCGGCGGCCAGATTCAGCGCACAGGCCAGAATCCGGGAGTCGTTGGTATCGGTGCGGAACCCGACCGGCAGCACCTCCGGATCGGTGTGGTTCAGCTCGACCTGCAAGGTCCCACCGTCGACGCCGACCGGAATCTCCTGGTCGAGTCGTCCGTGCTGGAGTCGGAGATCGTCCAGCATGCGCAGTGCCTCGCGGGCGAACCAGCCCAGCTCGTGGTGGTGGCGTTTGGCCTCGAGCTCGCTGATCACCACGATCGGCAGCACCACATGATGCTCACCGAAGCGGGTGACCGCCCAAGGATCCGACAGCAACACCGAGGTGTCCACGACAAAGGTTTTACGTCCGGATTCGGACGACTGCGAGGCGCGAACTCCCTTTCCGGTGCTCGCGGTGCGGGCATCCCTGCTGGGAGCGGTTACGGAGCGTGCATCAGTCACGGTGGGCTCCTTTGTCACCCACGCGGCCCCGCGCGGGTGTTCTCGCTGGGCCGGTCCGCCCTGTAGGTCAGTAGACCCGAGGGCCGGGTGCCGGCCCCCTCGCACTGAGTTGCTCAGTCACGACCAGGACCTCCCGTACGGGCCACCTCTACGCGACCCGCACCCCCGACGCTACAGCCGAATTGGACTTCCGGCCTACCGAGTTACAGGCGTGTTGGTGAAGATCCCGTTAACGGACGCCCTATTCGGGCGATTCGCCCAATTCGTCGAGCAGGATCGGAATATGGCTGTGATCAGGTTCTTTCACGGCCGTGACCAGCGTCAACGGCTGCGAATCGGCCTCGTGTCGCAACCGCGCCAGCACCTCCCGCGCGGCATCGTCGGCGAGCTCGGCGCGGTACCGGCGCGCGAACTCCGCCCGCCGCCCCGACGGGTCGGCGTGGAACCACTTCCGCAGCGCCGACGAGGGCGTCACCTCCCTGGCCCACTCGTCGATCTCCGCCGCCTGTTTGCTGATCCCGCGCGGCCACAGCCGATCCACCAGAATTCGACGGCCGTCACTCGGCTCCGGCGGGTCGTACACCCGCTTGACCTGGAAACGCGGTTGCTGTGCCATCTCCGTATGGCAGCACGACCAGGCGGCCGACGCGATACACCACGCCGCCGATTCCGATTCCGGAGCCGATACAGTCGAACCATGGCCGACGATCAGGATCTCGAGAAGCTCTCCGCCAAGGAACTGCACGACCGCGCCGTGAAGCTGGCCGTCCGGCACGGTGACGTGAAATTCCTGTGGGAGCTGCTGAAATCGATTCCGGCCGCCGAGGCCGCGGCCGGGAACATCGGGGAGAGCGAAGCCGACATCAAGTACGTGCTCCCGGTGCTCGACGACTACGTGCACGCGGGCGAGGGCGATATCGCCGAGGTGCTGCGGCCCATGTACCTGGACTACCTCGTCAAGCATTCCTGAGCCGATCGGGCGCGACACCACGACGATTCCGGCCGTAGCTCTTGCGGAATCAGCCGTCTCGGCCGCGCTGCCAGCGGTGGCGCTCGACAGCCCGGCTCGGCCGGTCCTACCGTGAGGCCATGTGACCGCCGCCGCGCCGGGTGCTCGCCGACCTCTCCCCGTTCGCTACCCCACGGCCGTGATGTGGGGCGACCGGGATGTCCCGTGTCCCTGGTCGATCGCCGAGGATCCGGCGCGGCGGCTGCCGAACGCGACCCTCACCCGGATCGCCGGAGCGGATCACTACGTCATGGAGAAGCGGACCGCGGCGGTCACCACCGCTCTGCTCGACTGGCTGCGCGCATCCGCGCCCTGACCTAGACTCCGGGCATGACCGCCGATACCGCTCCGGAGCTGCTCGTTTACCGCCGTGCGGGCTGCCCGTACTGCTCCCGGATGCGGCGGGTGCTCAACCGCCACGGCATCGTGCACAGTGAGATCGACATCTGGAAGGACCCGGACGCGGCCGCCTTCGTGCGCTCGGTCGCCCACGGCAACGAGACCGTGCCGACGGTCGTGCTGAAAACCGAAGCGCGGGAACAACAGTGGGTCAACCCGTCACCGAAGCGGTTGATCCGCACGATAGCCGACGAAGCGCCCGCGCTCACGGAGGGACCGCGCAAATTCTGGAGCTGGTAGCGGGACGAGCGGCCAGATCCGCTCGGCCACACCACCGTTCGACCACCGGCACGCACGCGCCCCCACGCCGCCAGCGTGCCCGCCGGTAGCACCACACCGCGTGATGTGACCGCCCGCTTCACCGATCGGCTCGCGACGTGTAGCCGAGACCGGCCCCGGATACGTCGGGGCCTGGTCATCACGCACGACAACCAGGCCCCAGTGCTTCAGCGCCGCAGGCGTTTCGGCACGGTGATCAGCCGAGCAGCTTCCAGTCCTCGAGGCCCTCGTAGAGCGGGAAGTCCTGGGCCAGCTTGGCGACCCGGGCGCGCAGGGCGGCGATGTCGCCGCCGGCGAGGGCGGTGGCGATGATGTCGGCGACCTCGGTGAACTCGGTGTCGCCGAAGCCGCGGGTGGCCAGCGCGGCGGTGCCGATGCGCAGGCCCGAGGTGACCATCGGCGGGCGCGGGTCGAACGGAACGGCATTGCGGTTCACGGTGATTCCGACCTCGTGCAGCAGATCCTCACCCTGCTGGCCGTCCAGCGCCGAATTGCGCAGGTCGACCAGCACCAGGTGTACATCGGTGCCGCCGGTGAGCACGGTGATGCCCTTGTCCTTGACATCCGCGCCGGTGAGCCGTTCGGCCAGGATCTTCGCACCCGACACGGTGCGCTGCTGGCGCTCGGTGAACTCGTCGCCGCCCGCGATCTTGAAGGCCACGGCCTTGGCGGCGATGGCGTGCATGAGCGGGCCGCCCTGCTGGCCCGGGAAGACCGCGGAGTTCAGCTTCTTGGCGTAATCCTGCTTGGCCAGGATGAGGCCCGACCGCGGACCGCCGAGGGTCTTGTGCACGGTGGACGACACCACGTCGGCATGCGGCACCGGCGACGGATGCAGACCCGCCGCGACCAGACCGGCGAAGTGCGCCATATCGACCCACAGGTACGCGCCGACCTCGTCGGCGATCTCCCGGAAGGCGGCGAAGTCGAGGTGGCGGGGGTAGGCCGACCAACCGGCCACGATCACCTTCGGGCGGGTGTCGCGGGCGATCTTGCGCACCTCGTCCATATCGACCCGGTGGTCTTCCTTGGACACCCCGTAGGCGTGCACCTCGTACAGCTTGCCGGAGAAGTTCAGCCGCATTCCGTGGGTGAGGTGGCCGCCGTGCGCCAGATCCAGTCCGAGCAGCTTGTCGCCCGGGTTCATCAGCGCCATGAGCACGGCGGCATTGGCCTGCGCACCCGAATGCGGCTGCACATTGGCGAATTCCGCGCCGAACAGCTCCTTCACCCGCTCGCGCGCCAGCTCCTCGACCTTGTCGACGGCCTCGCAGCCGCCGTAGTAGCGCCGCCCCGGGTACCCCTCGGCGTACTTGTTGGTGAGCACGCTGCCCTGTGCCTGGAGCACGGCGCGCGGCACGAAGTTCTCGGACGCGATCATCTCTAGGGTGTCGCGTTCCCGGGCGAGCTCTTCGGCCATCGCGGCGGCGACCTGCGGATCGAGCTCGGCGAGCGACTGAGTGTTGACGGAGGCGGCGGTCTGGGTCACGACGGTCAGTCTAGGGGGCAGCCACCGAGCGGTCGCTCGCCCCCGCCACCGCACAGCTCCCGCACATTCCCCGGCCGCCGCGCGACCCGGCCCGCCCCGCAATCGCCAACGCCGACACGCTCCATCACCACCCCACGTCACGCACTCCGCACCACCGCCCGTAGTCAGCGCCGCCACGCCATCAGCGCGTCCGCCACATCCCGCGATGCGAGCACACCGCCACGCCCCGCGACGCGCAAGCACTCCGCCACACCAGACGCGCGGCCACACCTCCGCAAGGCCAGCTCGGCCACACCTCCGCAAGGCCAGCTCGGCCACACCTCCGCAAGGCCAGCTCGGCCACACCTCCGCAAAGGCGAGCACGCTCGCCATTCTCCGACAACTCCGCGCTCCGAACACATCCCGCGAGGTCAGCGCGCCCCGGCACGGCCTCAGGGCATCCGGCGTATCGCGCCCGGGGTCAGGGGTTCGTCCAGCAGACGGCGGAAACGCTCCGAGCGGTCGTCCGTGTCGGGGGCACGGTCGAGCCAGCCGCCGAGCAGGCGGTAGCCCTCCACGTAGGTGGAGATGTAGGCGCGCCACAGCGGGGAGGACAGGAAGCGCAGGGATTGGCGGGCGCGTTCGGGTGTCGCCAGGCTCCAGCGTTCGAGGAAGGCCGCCACCTCGTCGGCGTCCTTGCCGCGATCGTGCAGCAGCAGCGCGGCGTCCTGACGCACGTTCAGCAGTTTCGCGGAGGCGTTCGACAGGCGTTCGGCGCGTTCACCGTCGAAGCGCAGGCCGAGATCGGCGTAGATCTCCTGCGCCCACACGCCCCACCCGGGACCCACGATGGACTTCAGCGCCAGATCCGCCAGCCCCTCCGCCATCAGGCACTGCGGGGTGTTCACCAGGAACAGGGTCTGCTCGGCCTGCCCGGCCGCCACCAGCCCGGCTTCCTTGCGGCAGTGTTCGGTGTGATGCCCCGGATACGACTCGTGCGCGATGAGATGCGGCAGGTTCGCCATGTGCTGCTTCAGGTCCGAGTTGATGGCGACCCGGGACTTGTAGTTGCCCAGGTAGTAGTTGAAGCCGGACCACGGCTTGTCGCCCACCACCTCGTACTCCACGAATTCGTGGTCGGGCAGCGGGTAGCGCTGGCGCACCAGTTCCCGCAGCGCGCCCGAGAACGCGTCCACACACGCCCGCAGGCGCTCCGGCGGAATCTCGTCCGCGCGCCGGTGCGCGGTCACCCGCTCGAGCAGTGCCCCCTCACCCGCGAGCACCTCGTCCATCTGCCGGTGCGCCTCCTGGTATTCGGCCACATCACCGGGGGCGATATCCACGTCGAAGTAGGCGCGCACCTCCTCGACGAACGGAATCTCGTCCCCGGCGAATTTGCACGCCGAGCACTCCATGGCGCGCAGATGCGCCTCCAGGAATTCGGTGCGTTCGGTGGTGAGTCCGGCCTCGGGCAGTTCCTTGCGCAGTGCCGCGGCGCGGTGCGCGAGATCGCGGGGCTCCGGCCGCGGCGCGTTCTCCACCTCGCGCCGCAGAGCGGGATCGCCGGTGTACGCGTCGACGAACCCTTCCTCGAGCCGGTCGAAGGCCAAGCCCAGTCGCAGATAGTCGGTAACCAGGGGATGCGCTGCCATGTCCGGGAACACTATCCGCCTCCGGGCGAGCGCGGCGACGGTCCGGACCGGTGGAGCGCCGGAACGCCGTTTCAAACGTGCGGTCCGGGTGGGATATCTCACCCCGGCTACTGGCGAGTAACAACACCCGGTTTTTCCCGCCCCGTTGCACCCGAGCAGAATTCGCCTATGCGTGGAGTGTGGACCGGATCTCACCGGACCGGACACGGGAACGGTGAGACTTCGTGGCACGGATGAGCGAGCCGAGTCCCTATGTGGAATTCGACCGGAAACAATGGCGCACCCTGCGCAAGTCGACCCCCTTGGTGCTCACCGAGGAGGAACTGATCGGTCTGCGCGGCCTGGGTGAACAGATCGACCTGGAAGAGGTCGCCGAGGTCTACCTGCCGCTGGCCCGGCTCATCCACCTCCAGGTGGCCGCCAGACAGCGCCTTTTCGCCGCCACCGCCACCTTCCTCGGGGAAACCCACCCGGACCGCCAGGTTCCGTTCGTCATCGGTGTCGCGGGCAGTGTCGCGGTCGGCAAATCCACCACCGCCCGCGTACTCCAGGCGTTGCTGGCCCGCTGGGACCACCACCCGCGCGTCGATCTGGTGACCACCGACGGATTCCTCTACCCCACCGCCGAACTCACCCGCCGCGGCCTCATGCACCGCAAGGGCTTCCCGGAGAGCTACGACCGCCGCAAACTGCTGCGCTTCGTCACCGAGGTGAAATCCGGTGCGTCGGAAGTGTGCGCCCCGGTGTATTCGCATATCGCCTACGACATCGTGCCGGATCAGAAACACTGCGTGCGCCAGCCCGACATCCTGATCGTCGAGGGATTGAACGTGTTGCAGACCGGTCCCCGGCTCATGGTGTCGGACCTGTTCGACTTCTCCATCTATGTCGACGCGCGCATCGAGGACATCGAGAACTGGTATATCGAGCGCTTTCTCGCGCTGCGCAAGACCTCGTTCTCCGATCCGAATTCCGCGTTCCACCACTACGCCCGATTCAACGATCAGGAAGCCATCGGCGCGGCCCGCGAGATCTGGAACAACACCAACCGGCCCAACCTGGTGGAGAACATCCTGCCCACCCGCCCGCGCGCGACCCTGGTGCTGCGCAAGGACTCCGACCACAGCATCAACCGGCTGCGGCTGCGCAAGCTCTAGAGCTTCCAGGCCGCGTCCAGCCGTGCCGCCACGTCGATATCGGTGGCGGCCACGATATGCGGTTTGCGGATCTCCTCGGCCAGGTAGCGGGCCACGAAACGGCGAATCTCGTGATCGACGCTGGCAAGGATGCGCAGCAGTTCACCGCGCCGCGACGCGCTCGCCACATTCACCCGCACATCGCTCGGGCGGGGTTCGGCGATATCGATGATCACGCGCAGCGGTTCGGCCGTGCGCACGGTCAGATGCAGGTGGATCTTGCCGTCCACATGGAACGGATAGCGGTCCACGGCCAGATCGACCAGCAGATCCACCTCGAGGGGGATCTTCAGCGCGAAGGAGATATTGTCCCGCACCTCCCGATCGAGTTTCGGCTTACCGAGCCGCACCGTCGCGAACAGCTTCGCGATCCGGCCCGGCCCCACTCCGATCGGGCCGAAATCGAACGCCTCGCCCGTCAATTGCCCGAACGCGCCCTGGATACGGTGTTCGGAGGCCGCGTATTCCAGGAATCTGCGACCGAACTCCTCGTAGGAAATATATGGATCCGACTCGACCACCGCCGCGGCGTTCACGGCGGTCCACGGCCCTTCGCGCACCTCGCCCATGCCATCCGACGCTACGGCAGCAAGGCCCCCGCGAACCCCAAAGCCATTGCACTGCAACCCAACCGTGTGCTGGCCGTTGTCAGCGGCCCG
The DNA here is from genome assembly GCF_030766805.1 of Nocardia sp. CC213A. NCBI lineage: Bacteria > Bacillati > Actinomycetota > Actinomycetes > Mycobacteriales > Nocardiaceae > Nocardia > Nocardia sp. CC213A. The sequence goes on along the minus strand of NZ_JASFXA010000018.1, from coordinate 144,999 downwards.
CCCGTTCCCCGGACCGGGCCGATTCAAACTCCGAAGCGGCGGTGGCGGGCCGCGTAATCGCGCAGGGCGCGCAGGAAATCGGTGCGCCGGAATTCCGGCCAGTACGCCTCGGTGAACCAGATCTCCGAATACGCGCTCTGCCACAGCAGGAATCCGGAAAGGCGCTGTTCACCGGAGGTGCGGATGACCAGATCCGGATCCGGCTGACCGGAGGTGTAGAGATGCTGGCCGATGGCGTCGACGGTAATGGACTGCACCAGATCCTCGCCGGTCTCGCCCGCCGCCATCTCCTGGCGAACCAGCGACCGCACCGCATCGGTGATCTCCTGGCGGCCGCCGTATCCGATGGCCACGTTCACGTGGACGCCATTGCGGCCGTCGGTGCGCTTGGCCGCGTCGCGCAGCCGCCGCGCCATATCCTCGGGCAGTTGATCCAGCGCGCCCACGATGCGCACGGTGGAATTCTGTTCCGGCGCGGACAGTTCCTCCACCACATCGGTGATCACGTCGAAGAGCGTCTCCAGCTCCTCGCGGTCGCGGCGCAGGTTCTCGGTCGAGAGCAGGTACACGGTGACCATCTCGATGCCGACCTCACCGCACCAGCTCACCAGCTCGGCGATCTTGAGCGCCCCCACCCGGTGCCCGTGACTGATATCGGAGAAGCCGTTCTCCCGCGCCCAGCGACGATTGCCGTCGCACATCACCGCCACATGACGCGGATGTTGTTTGCCAGCCAGCTGCTTCGACAGCCGGGCCTCGTAGATGCGGTAGGGAAAACCACGCACCTGACTCGCAAGCTTCACGGCGAAAACAGTACGCCCCGCCGCGCGGCGGCGGGCTGACCGGGACAGTGCACGACATACCGCAGCGCCAGCCGTGACTCGTACCGCAGTGTGATGCGCGGCGCGTCTGCGACCCGCTAACCTACGGTACCGTAGGTTACTCAGGAGGTAACTGATGTCGGATACCGCGGTGCCCGCTCCGGTGGCGGACGTTGTCGAGGTATTGCTCAAACCGCGCATGCGGGGATGGATACATACGTGGGCGGTCGGTATCGCGGCCGTCGGGGTGATCGCGCTGGTGATCGCGGGCACCACGGTGTCGGCGACGGCGGCGTGGTCGACGCTGGTGTACGGGCTCACCGTCTGCGGGGTGTTCGGGGTCAGCGCCACCTATCACCGGGTGAACTGGAAGACCGATCGCGCCCGCATCCACATGAAGCGCGCCGACCACTCGATGATCTTCCTGTTCATCGCGGGCAGTTACACGCCCTTCGCACTGCTCGGGGTGGGCGGACGGTCCGGCACCGTCCTGCTGACCGTGGTGTGGATCGGCGCGCTCGCCGGGGTGGCCCTGAAACTGCTGTGGCCCACCGCTCCCCGCTGGGTCGGCGTACCGCTGTACCTGCTGCTGGGCTGGGCCATCGTGCCGGTCGCCGGAACCCTCACCCACAATGTCGGCCTCGCCCCGATGCTGCTGCTGCTCATCGGCGGCCTCGCCTACAGCGGCGGCGCGATCCTCTACGCCACCCGCTGGCCCGATCCGTGGCCCGAGGTGTTCGGCCACCACGAGTTCTTCCACGCGGCAACGGTCGTCGCGGCCCTCTGCCACTACATCGCGGTCTGGCTGGTCCTGCTGCGCTGACCTGATCACCGCATTTAGACTGTTGTCCACTCATGATCACCGGAGCAACCGCGCTGATCGCAGCGACACTGCCGAGTGGTGACGACTGATTTCGCGAGGATCGGGGTAACTCATCGGGCACGCCCACAATGGTTTCGGCTCCCAACCGCCGGCACGCGTCCACAGCCGCCGGCGGCTCTCGGCCGCGCGCTGACAACGCGGAGAGGCGAAGGTGTTGAGTCGGCTTATCCTGTGGGCGTTGCGGGCCGGGTGGGGCTTGGCCGCCGTGGTGATGGCGTGCAACCTCAGCGGCCTGGGCGTCATCGTCACCGAACTCTGGCTCGCCGGATACCTCGGCCGTCTCGGCCCGAACTGGCTGACCGCCCTCGCCCCCGCGGCGATCTATCCGACCCTCGGCGCGCTGGCCGGCATCGTGCTCGCGGTCCGCGACCGCAGCCACTACTTCGGCTGGCTGGACGAGCGCCGCAAGCCCACCGAATCCGAGGCGCGCCGCCTGCTGACACTGCCGATCACCATCACGGCGCGGGCGCTGGCCATCTGGTTGCCCGGTGTGATCATCGCGGCCGCGCTGTTCGCGAATGCCACCACCGGGCCGGATCTGGCCGTGGTGCTGGCCATGTTCACCTTCGGCGGACTGGAGTCGGCGGCCGTCACCTATCTCGTCGTGGATCGGCTCATCCGGCCGACCATTCCCACGGTGGCGGAGGTGGTGGGCGGCACCACGCACTGGAGTTCCACCGTGCTGGTCCGAGTATTGGTGACCTTCGCGGTGGCGGGAGCCGTCCCGCTGTTCATGCTCATCACCGTACTGGCCGATCCGGTGCCGTCGCCGGACGATCGGATTCGGACCGGCATCTATCTCGCCGTCGTCGGACTGTCGGCGGGTGCGGTGGCGACGGCGGCGCTGGCCCGCGCGGTCGCCACCCCCATGCACACACTGCGGATGGCGCTGGACCGGATCGCCCGCGGCGACCTCGACGTGCGGGTGCCCATCGGCAGCGCCAGTGAGCTGGGGCGGCTGGAACTCTCGGTCAACGAACTGGCCGCGAATCTGAGCGAGCGCGAACGCATGCGCACCGTCTTCGGCCGCCACGTCGGCGCGGAGGTGGCCGAGCGGGCACTCGCCGGGGGCGCCGACCTCACCGGCGATATGCGCGTGGTGACGGCGCTGTTCGTGGATGTGACCGGGTCGGTGGCGCTGGCCACCGAACTCCCTCCGGACGCCTTCGTGGCCAAGCTCAACCGGCTGCTGTCCACGGTGGTCGCGGCCACCGAGGACAACCACGGGCTGGTCAACAAGTTCGAGGGTGACGCCGCGCTGTGCATCTTCGGCGCACCGATCTCCCTGTCGGACAACGCCACCCCCGCCCTGCGCGCCGCCCGCCGCATTCGCGACGAGGTGGCGGCCGCCGGAGAACTCGACATCGGCATCGGCGTGGCGCGCGGCCTGGTGTTCGCGGGCGATATCGGAGCCGACACCCGCCTCGAGTTCACCGTCATCGGCGACGCGGTGAACGAGGCGGCCCGCCTCACCACCGAGGCCAAACGGGTGCCACGGCGCATCCTCGCCAGCCGGGCCGTCATCGACGCCGCCGCCGACTACGAACGCTCGCGGTGGACGCTGCACGAAACCATCCTGCTGCGCGGCCGCAAGAACCCGACCGACTGCTGGACGGATCTGGCCGCCCGGCGGGTCGCGGAGCCGACACCGCACGAAACACCTACCGACACAACCACCCTCGCCGAACCCGCCACCGAGACGAGCTGACCACGGCCCCCGCCGCAGTCGGTCCGCCCGCACGCCATCGGCCCACGCCGCCACGACCGCGAACACGGGTCCGGCTCGGCGGGTGGCGAAATACCGGTGCTGAGAGCGGCACAGCCGACCGGACCCGCTGCTATCCGGTGAAGGCGACCAGGACGCCCGGCAGGTCGGCATCGCGGGGACGGCCGGAAGCACCCCGAACCGCTTCCCAGCGCTCGAGCCGTACCCGGGCACGCGACCCGCTCAGCGGCGGCGCGCCCCCGGACGGCTGGATGGGGGCCGGGTAGCCGTGGCGCGGCGGGTGTGCGGCAGGTAGCGGTCGTTCAGAGCACGGGTCGTGTCCGCACGATTGGGCGGCGCGAACACCCCCGATCGACGGCTGTCAGTCATGCACGGTCATCGCCTCGAGCACCGAGTGCTCGTCGATCGCGCGCTGGACAGATTGAGAGGGACATGTTTCGGACTGTAGGCCCAGGGTCGGCGGTGGGCAAAACATTATGCGGACGGGGACCCTCGAGTGACGTGGGCGCACGGCATCGGAGCCAGCATCGGGGGCAGCGTCAGCGCTGGCCCGGACGCGGCGTCGAAACAGCACCGGACACCACGTCAGTGCTGGCCTCGGGAGTGCTGGCTCCGGACGCAGCGTCGATGCCGACCACGGACACAGCGTCCGTGCCAGCCATGGGCAGAGCGTCGGCAGCGAAGGACGCGCGTGTTCCCGTGGTTTCGTCGCTGGCCGGAATCGCCGGTGCGGCCCACCTGCCCCGGCCGACCTCGGCTCGCGGCGGGAGCTCATACCGACGGGTGACCCGCCTTCGATACTCGTGGGGGATCCGGTGCGCGGCCGATCGCGCGCACAGTGACGGACATGATCGAGAGCTCACCGCACGAGACCACCGAGGTCGCGCGTCCCCACTCGGTGACGGTGGCGCTGCATGCCGTGCTGATCGCCGTGTACTGCGGAGTCGGTGAAACGCTACTGCGGGCGGCCATGCTGCTCGAGCGACCCGAAGCCGACATCGACGGGCTGCTGCCCGCGTTGGCCATGCGCGCCGCGGTCTATCTGACCGTGGTCGTCCTCACGTTCCGCATGGCGGCCGGATCATCTTGGGCGCGTTGGACTCTCGTCGCCGGATTGGGAACGGCGGGTCTGCTGTCACTGCTCGCCGAACCGGTGCGGGCGGTGCTCACGGCACCGCATTTCGGCGAGCTGATGGTGGGCTGGACCACGGAATCCGTGGTGATCGGAGCCCTTCGCGCCGTCCACATCCTGGCCGTGCTCATCGCCCTCCCCGCCCTGGTCCGCGCTGGCCGATGATCCCGCGAGGCGCGCCCGCTCCGGCGACCTGCCGAGATATCACGCTGTACGGAACAGCGAACGGCCTCACATCGACGTGGGAGGGATCGCGTCCTTGCCGTGTTCGTCCGCGGTGGTTCAGCGGGCGAGCGAGTCGCGCAGGTCGTCGGGGGAGGTGACCGGGAGGTCGCAGACCGCGCCGCGGCAGACGTAGGCGGCGGAGCGGCCGGAGACGGGGTGGCGATCGGTGAGCAGCGGGGCACTGTCCGGGGCGCCGGTCACGATCACCGTGCCGCCGGGCGCGGATTCCCATGCGGTGAGCGCCAATCCGGCCGAGTAGCCCTGACTGTCGTCGGGTGCGACGGCGACGGCCACCTGGATGGGTCCGCGCACGGCGGCCTCGGCGACGGTCAGCCAGTGCCCACCCGAGCGGGGTGCGCGGGCCAGCACGATCGCACCGCGTTCGAGGGTGCGGTCCGCGAGTTCGCGGTAGCGCGTGGCACGCTCCGGATCGCTGAGTGCGGCGGCCGTGAGCAGCGCCTCGGCCATGGCGGAGGACCCGGACGGGGTGGCTCCGTCCAGGGGATCGCGTGGGCGGGCGACCAGGGTTTCGGCGTCGTCGGCGGTATCGAACCAGCTGCCGGGCGCGTCCGGATCGGCGAAGTGGGCGATGGCGGCGTCCAGGATGCGCTGCCCGTGGTCGAGCCAGGTGCGGCCGCCGACGGTCTGATGCAGTGACAGCAAACCCGTGGTGAGCCAGGCGTAATCCTCCAGCACGCCGGGCGCCGCACCCGCCACGCCGCCCAGCGAGGCCCGCAGCACCCGGTCGTCGACCACATGCACGTCCAGCAGGAACAGCGCGCACGCCTCGGCGGCCGCGATCCAGTCCATGCGGCTGTGCGCGCCGCCCGCCTCCGCCAGCGCGGTGACGGCCATGCCGTTCCAGGCGGTCACCACCTTGTCGTCGCGCTCGGGCTGCGGGCGGCGGTCGCGGGCGGCGCGCAGGGTCTCCCGAATGCGTTCGTAGCGTTCGTATTCGCCGACGGGTTCGCGGTAGCGGGTGAGCACGGAGGTGCCGTGTTCGAAGGTGCCCGCCGTGGTGACGCCGAAAAGCTCAGCGGCCCAAGCGCCGTCGATAGCGCCCAGGGCTCCGTTGAGCTCCGCCGGGGTCCACACGTAGGTCGCGCCCTCGACACCGGGCCGACCGGGCTCCAGATGCGTGTCGGCGTCCAGCGCCGACGCGAACCCGCCCTGTTCGGTACCGAGGTCGTCGAGCAGGAAATGCGCTGTCTCCCTGGCGATTCGCAAGGGCAGGGATTCCAGTACCCCGTCACGCTCGGCCGCCACCCGCCGGGCCAGGTGCGCGTACACCCGCAGCAGTTGCGCATTGTCGTAGAGCATCTTCTCGAAATGCGGCACCACCCAGGCGGCGTCCACCGAATAGCGCGCGAACCCGCCGCGCAGCTGGTCGTAGATGCCGCCCCGCGCCATGGCCTCCGCCGTGAACGTCACCGCGTGCAGCGCCTGCTCGTTCCCGCCGCGCTCGTAGGCCCGCAGCAGCCCCTCCATGAGCGCCGACGGCGGAAACTTGGGCGCGTTCCCGATCCCGCCCCGCTCGTGGTCCACCTCCCGCAGCACCGCCGCCACCGCGTGATCGAGCAGCTCCGGCCGGACCGTCACCGTCCCCTCGGGCAGCCCGCCCGACTGCTGCCGCAGCGCCTCCCCCACCTGCGTGGCGGCCCGGTCCACCTCCCCGCGCCGATCCCGCCAGGTCTCCGACACCGCCGTCAACAACTGGGTGAACGACGGCATCCCGTGCCGCGGCGTCTTCGGATAGTAGGTCCCGCAATAGAACGGCTCCCCCGCCGGAGTCAGAAAACACGTCATCGGCCAGCCCCCCTGCCCCGTCATGGCGACGGTCGCCGCCATGTACACGGCATCCAGATCCGGCCGCTCCTCCCGATCCACCTTCACGCACACGAAGTTCTCGTTCATGAGCGCGGCGGTGGCGGCGTCCTCGAACGACTCGTGCGCCATGACGTGGCACCAGTGACAGCTCGCGTATCCTACGGACAGTAGTATCGGCACGTCGCGCGCGGCCGCTTCGGCCAGCGCCTCCGCATCCCACTCCCGCCAATCGACCGGATTGTCGGCATGCTGACGCAGGTAAGGCGATGTCGCACTGGCCAATTGGTTCACGGTTCCAACCTCCCATGCCTGGTGAGCCCACAGCGTGACCCACGCATTACCTCGCAGGGCGAACGGTACGCGAACGCACAGCCGACATGCCGCCTTCCATCCGCCCCCGTTCCGACTAATGCGCCATCACATAGGACTAGTTGCATCAACATTGTCCCAATCGATCCGGTGGGCATGTCGTGGACCCCACCACAGCATTCTCGACCCGATGGGGCTGCTGCAGGATCGGGTGACGGTGTCACCCACCCCTCGGCGTTGCCACATGGCGACGCACGCCGCTTGCGGATACGCCTGTCGCCGCATCGTGGCTGTCTATACCTCCACGATGCGAATCTGCTTGCCACACAATTTGGTTAGGTCATCCACGTCCGAAGTCAAGAGCACGACCGGCTTCACTGCCCGCAGCGCCGTCGCGGCCACCACGGCGTCTATCGCGTACTTATGGCCGTGCAGACCAGCTTCGCGCAGTAGGTCGATCGCGTGGAATGCGATTTCGTCCGTAACAGGTTCGATCCGCAAGCGAGACAGGTGCCAGCGCCAACGATCGTTCTTGGCCCTCTTGTCGTATGCCTCGATGGGGGTGAGAGCACTGACGATCACCCGGAAGTCGTTGTCCTGTGCTTCACGGACGTACGCGGTGACCCTTGGATCCGCAACACACCACTTCGACAGTCCTTCACAGTCCAGAACAAGCGTTCCGGCGCTCAGTCGGCTTCGCGTGCGTGCCACCCGGTGTCCCCCTGCAACTCGGGCGAGGCTTTCACCTCACGGAACAGCGCCGTTGCCTCATCCTTGATTTCCCGCGAAATGACCCCGGCCTGTTCTTCATTCGCAAGCAACGCCTCCTCGAGCAGATCCCGCTCGATCTGACGCTCCACGGCGGCATCCACATAGGCCGAGAACCCCCGCGAGCCAACACGCTCCCTGACGGCTCGGATATTCCCTGCCCGCAGCGAGACGCTGACCTTCGCCGCCGGTCCGTGGCCCGGCGAGTAGTCCTCAGGTAGTGCAGTCACACCGCGAGTTTACTACTTGAAGTAGGAAACATGCTACCGGAAGCTGGTCCACGACGGATCTTTACCGAAGGGAACCCCAGAGAATGGCATCTACCTGCGAAAATATGACTAACAGCAGGCGGAGGGGGACGAAGTGGCACCCACCTAATCGGTTCCTGTGTCACAGCCGCCCACACCGACCACCGTCGTCGCGGCTCTCGGCCGAAGGAGGAGCTGGTCAGGGCAGGGAATGGAACAGTCCGGCGCTGACTCGCTGGATGGTGAGACACGCGTCCTCGCCATCGGGCCGGGAGTTCCGGAGGGTGAATACGAAGCTGCCGGCGGCGGCCGGGGTGACGATCAGGCAGCCGATATTGTCGCTGTCGGATACCGCGCGGAAAACGGCGAACTCGCGACCGTAGTACTCGCTGCGGCGGAGGTCCTTGTAGTTTCCGGGCGTGAGGACATAATCCATCGAGTCGCCCGAATGCGTCAGGATCAGGTCGAAGCTTCGATCGGTAGCGAGCCATTGGCAGGACGCGAACATCGATTCGGTCGTTCGCACCTCGGTCGCGGGATCCAGCCCCACTGCGACAACTTCGGATTCGGGGATCGAACAGGGATCCCAGAAGGCACCGGACGCGGGCTCCGTGGAGGGCGCGGTGGTGTCGGGACGCGTGGGTTCCGGCCCGGGGCTGTCGATCGGAGCGGGCGCGGGGGTGTCGGCACGCGTGGGTTCCGACCCGGGGCTGTCGATCGGAGCGGTGTCGGCACGCGTGGGCTCCGGTGCCTTGGTGCCGCCGTCGCCCACCGTCGTGGGCGCGGCGGCCGGAACCGTGGTGGTCCCGCCCGGAGCCGGTGCGCTGCCCGTGGAGTCGGTGGTGCAGCCGGCCAGCGCCAACGCAGCGCCACCCAGCACCGCTGCCATGCGGAGTGCGGTGGTCCGCGCACCGCCCAGGGGGCGCGGGGTGGCGTGGAATTCACGAGTTCGTGTCATGGTCGGCCGATACCTCCAGCTAGGCGGCCCGAAAGCGCGCTCCCGGAACCGGATTCGACAATCGCGCGGCGATGTCACCGTATGGCGCGAACCGGGACCGCACTATCGGTCGAATGCCCTATTCGCCAGTCGGTGAGCACCTCACCCCCGCTGGCTCGCCCAGCCGAACAGCGGCAGCGGCGGGTCCATGACGCCGCGCTGCTGGAAGGCTGGCGTTCCCGTCCGGTCGCGGTGGCGGCCATGACCTGGGTCGCCATGGCCGCCACCGCCGATGGGCGAGCTGGCCGACGCCGATGGGCGAGCTGACCGACACCGGTGCGCGAAGCTGACTGGCCCCGGTGCGCGAACTGACCGACACCCGTGCGCGAGCTGGCTCACCCGCTGGGCGAGATTCGACCGCCGCCCGCGACGGGCGGCGGTCCGGCCGGGTCGGTTACGGCACGAAGACCTCGGCCGTGGCCGGGATGGAGGGCCGGTCGGTCCGCACGGTGAGCTGCACTCGCCCGGACCCGGTGTGCGCCACCAGGATTGCCGGTGCCGAGCGCTGGCCCGCGGGGACGAACTGGCTGACGCTGCCGGACTGACCGGTGTCGAGGTTGTGCCAGTCGACGACGGCGGTGACATCGCAGGCGAGGAACTGCGGCCCCCAGTAGCCGACGGGCGAGAAGCCCTGGGTGATGCGCAGGACCACCGCATGCGTGGCACCGGGGGCCTCGGAGTACTCGTAGAGCGGGCCGTCGAAGGCGGTGCCGCCGGTGGTGAACATCCCGGCACAGAATCCGTTGCCGAGGGTCCAGGTGGGAGCGAGGTTGAAGCTGTTCTGCTCACAGGAGCGCGGCTCCACATTGGACCAGCCGAGCTGGCACGGGCTGCCGGGGTGCTCGGCATTGGCTGGTGCGGCGGCGACGGCCACGCCGGCGCCCAGGAAGGTGGCGGCGGTCAGGTACCGGATCGTGCGTTTCATGGTCGTACTCCACTCGACGTCGGGCGGTTGTCTACGAGCTGTCGTGCACTGCTACCGGCGGTGTCTACCACGGTTGTCGATCACGCCGGACACGACGGGCCGACCGGTCGGCCTGTATCAATACCGTCGGCCGCACGAGACGGCGTGTTACCCACCCCGGTGACCACCCGTTCGAATCCGAACCACGCGCTACTCCCCCGACGCTCCGGAAGCGTCGCGCACACCCGTGGCGGCCTCGATGACGCGGACCACCCGAGCCGGGTCGTCGATCATCGGCACGTGACCCACCCCGGTGAGCACCTCGAACCGCGCCCCAGGCACCCGTTCCCGCGCGATAGCCCCGTTGACGTCCAGCGGCAGGATACGGTCATGCTCCGACCAGGCGATCGTCATCGGGCACGGCACCGGGTCCAGGGGTGCGATCTCCTCGGTGGAGGACAGGATGTCGCCCGTCACCGCGCAGCCGACGAGATCGCGCACGACGGCGGTGGCGTCCGCGCGGGACAGCCGCTCGCCGTGCTGGGCGACCGAGCGCAGCACCAGTGTGCGCACCGGCGCAACGGCCAGCCCCACCGGCGCGAGAGTGTGTGTGGCCGAGGCCAATCGAGCCAGCCACCGCAGGATCGTGGTGCCGTGCGTCTGCTCCTCGTCTCCGGCCGACCAGAACCCGGCGGGCGACAGCGCGCAGACGGTGCGCGCCCGACCACGCCGGGCGAGTTCCACCGCGATCCACCCGCCGAGCGAGTTACCGGCCAGATGCGCGGTCTCCCAACCCTTCTCATCGAGCAGCCGCTCCATATCGTCGACCAGGTCGCGCACTCGCACCGGCCGCCGCTCCGGTGGCGGGCCGCCCCGATGCCCGCGCAGCGTCGGGGCGAGCACGTCGTGGCGTTCGGACAGGCTGGGCGACAGCTCCTTCCACGCCCGCCCCGACATGGTCACGCCGTGCAGCAACAACAGTGGCGGCTTCGTCATCTCGGCTCCTCCCGATCAGCTCCCCGCACTGTATCGCCGAGCGATGTCACACCTCGGCCGACCGCGTCGTCAACCTGTCGAAGCACCACGAACCCGAACAGGAAAGAGAAGACGATGACCCGGTTCGCCCTGTACGAGAACGAAGTCGCCGCCAAGTTCACCAAGCGCCTGGTGACCGCGGCCCGCGTGATCGACGAGTCCACACTGCCCATGGCCACCCAGGAGCTGGTGAAGATCCGCGCCTCCCAGATCAACGGCTGCGGAATGTGCCTGGATATGCACACCAAGGACGCGGCGCACGCGGGCGAGACGCCGCTGCGCCTGGCCATGGTCGCCGCCTGGCGCGAGTCGACGGTGTTCACCGAGGCCGAACGCGCCGCCCTAGCGCTCACCGAGGAAGGCACCCGCCTGGCCGACAACGGCCGCGGCATCTCCGAAGAGACCTGGTCCGAGATCCGCAAGCATTACGACGACAACCAGATCGGCGCACTGATCGGCCTGATCGCCACCATCAACGCCTGGAATCGCCTCAATGTCATCGCGGGGCTGCCGGGCGGGGAGTACGTGCCCGGCCAGTGGTGAGAGCCGATCGCACGGCCGCTCCGGCACCCGCCGCAGCGGAGGGAGGCCCGCTCGGCTCGGGCCAGTACGCGGCCGTCACACCGTTCGACGCGTGGACAGAGGAGTGGGACGCACGCAGTGACCGCGGCCGAGCCCGAGTGCCCAGCACACCGGTAGGCCGCGCCGTACCCACCAGTCGCACCGACCAGGGTCGCATCCGAAACGCCGCACGCCGCCGCCTGCGCGTCCTGACTTCGGGAGCCGGGAAGACGGCCCCGCGACGAGCGTGCACCATGCGCGGAACGATTCACGCCGCCCGGATCGGGGTGCGGCGCAATGCCTCGAGCAGATGCCGGACGGCCGGGGTGGGTGGGCCGGGCGGCACGGCGAGCGCCGTGGTCACCGACAGTCCGGTCAACGGCACGATCGCCACCCCGTGCATGCGCGGCAGGGTGGAGACCGCGTAGAACACCGTCCACGACGGTGTGCCGGAAGCGATCTCGGCCAGCGTCTGCTGCAAGGTGGTGAACGGCGGACCGGCGGGCGGGGCGATACCGGCGGCCCGGCACGACTCGGTGATCAGATCGTGGAACGCGGGATTGGCCGCACGGGCCGCCAGTCGCAGGGGAATTCGCCCCAGCTGATCGAGCCGCAGTCCGGGATGCGCGGCGAGGGGGTGGGCGGCGGGCAGCGCCACGTACAGCGGATCGTCCCAGACCTCGAGCACCTCGAGGCCGGGCGCGTGACGCAGGGCGCGCACCAGCGCGGCATCCAATTCACCCGCCCGCACCGCGGCCAGCCGCTCGGCCGGAGGCAGCCGCCGGGGGCGCACCCGCAGGCGTGGTGCGATTCCGGCCAATTCGTTCAGGGCGCGGTAGACCCGGTCGTCGGGCGCGTGGAGGGTGCCCACTCGCAGTACGCCATCGGCCCCCGCCGCGATATCGGTCGCGACCTCGCGCACGCGGTCCGCAGCGGCCAGCACGGCCCGCGCCTCCATCAGCAACCGCTCCCCCGCCCCGGTGAGCCGCACATGCCTGGTCGACCTGTCGAACAGGCGCACCCCGAACTCGCGCTCCAGTCGCGCGATCTGCTGGCTCACCGCCGACTGCACGATGGTCAACCGCTGCGCCGCCCGGCCGAAGCCGCCCTCCTCCGCCACGGCCACGAAGTATTCGAGCTGCCGCAGTTCCACCGTGCCTCCGACCGATCTGGATTCGTGATCACTGTGTGCGGCAACCGCTTCTGGTTCCCGCTTTCTTCCCGAGGTGCACTGATATCGGCACCGAACGAAGGAGCACACCATGTCGTCCACCACCGCCGACGCCCTGATCGTCCCGAACGCGACCGCCGAAACCGTGACACTGCCGCACGGCGGCGCCTTCCACCTGCTCGCCGAGGCCGGTGACACCGCGGGCGCGCTGAGCGTCAACCGACTGACCCTCGGCCCCGGCGCGGACGGCGCCGCACCGCACTGTCACGCCCGGTCCGCGGAACTGTTCTACATCCTCGACGGCACCATGGAGTTCTACCTCGACGGTCGATCCACGACCGTGACGGCGGGCAGCCTGATCATCGTGCCGCCGGGCATGCCGCACGCCTTCGGCGCGGCACCCGGATCGACGGCCGACGTGCTCATCGTCCTCGGGCCGGGAGTGGACCGGTTCGAATACTTCCGCCAGCTCGGCCGCATCCGACACGGACAGGCCGAATTCGCGAGCCTGCTGCCGGAGCAACAGCGTTACGACGTGTACTTCGTGCCCGGTGTGACCTGGCGTCAGAGTTGACGATCGTTGCGCGGCAGCACTATTCGGCGTCGAGCCGGGAGACCGCGTCCGGCTGGACACCGGTGCGGCGCGCGCACCGGCGGTGTCGATATCGCCGCCCGGTCGAGCGACGACATCCGCAGAGGTGTCGCCGCCCGCCCGCCGAAAATCGGATGCGACGTCCGGGTCGCTACCACTACAGTCGTCCACCGCGCCCGAGTGCACAGGTACCGGCTCTCAGGGCGACCAAACTTCCGCTACGCACGATCGGAGCCCGCGCCGGATGTCCGGCACGGGCTCCGATCGGGTCGGGCGACGCTCAGGAAGCGCCCGAGGATTCGTTCTTCAGGCCCTGCTCGACCGTCTTCGCGTCGGCGTGCACCGCTCCGGGGTCGGTGCCCTCGTCCGCCGCCTGGTCCGGTTCCGGATGCTCCGGGGAGAAGGTGGCGGGCAGATTCTTGATGTGCTTGTTCATGCTCCAGATGAGCAGCACCGTGCCCGCCAGCAGCACCAGGACAATGACGAGGCCCAGCGGAGACGCCTTGCCGAACTCCGGACCGGTCGGGGTGCCGGGGGTCTGGGCGAGCAGGGCTGTGATCATCGGGGGGCTTCCTCGTCGGCGTCTTCGATTCCGGCGAACAGGTCGGTCTCCGGGATGGCGGTGCGCACCCGGGTCTGGGCGAGCTCGAACTCCTCGGTGGGCCACAGCCGCTGCTGCATCTCCAGTGGAATCGCGAAGAACGCGCCGTTCGGGTCGATCTGCGTGGCGTGCGCCCGCAGGGCGTCGTCGCGCTGCGGGAAGTACTTGGCACATTCGACCTGGGTGGTGACCCGAGCCATGATATCGCCGCGCTCGGCGGCGTACTTGCGCATGCGGTCCATCCAGTCCTGCATGGGGAACGGTTCGCCGATGCGCTCGTACTCCTCGGCGAACAGTTCCAGCCGGGCCAGGCTGAAGCCGTGGTTGTAGTACAGCTTCAGCGGCGTCCACGGCTCGCCCGCGTCGGGGAAGCGCTCGGGATCGCCCGCGGCGTCGAACGCGGCCGCCGACACCTTGTGGCACATGATGTGGTCCGGGTGCGGGTAGCCGCCCATCTCGTCATAGGTGGTGATGACGTGCGGCTTGAATTCGCGCACCACCTTCACCAGCGCCTCGGTGGCCTCGTCGAGGGGCACCAGCGCGAAGCAGCCCTCGGGCAGCGGCGGCAGCGGGTCACCCTCGGGCAGCCCGGAGTCCACGAATCCCAGCCAGGTCTGCCGGACGCCGAGCGCCTTGGCCGCCTCCGCCATCTCCTCGCGGCGCACGTCGGAAATCCGGTCGAGAATGCCGGGGATGTTCATGGCGGGGTTCAGGATGTCGCCGCGCTCACCGCCGGTGAGGGTGACGACGAGGACCTCGTGCCCTTCCGCGGCGTAGCGGGCCGTGGTCGCCGCGCCCTTGCTGGATTCGTCGTCGGGATGGGCATGCACCGCCATGAGGCGAAGTCCGCTCACTTCTCGTTCACCTCACCGATCACAGTCTTCACCTCAATGCTCTCCGCCGGGTAGTCCAGGCAGGGGGTGTCAGATCTTCATTCCCTATAGTTCCATCCGATTGTTATTTGTTCCGACCTACCCCCCGGGAGCGCGCAGTGGTGATCCAGAGACCGGCCGACCGGTACGGAACAGCACCGCGCAAGGCCCCCCGATCGGTCCTGATCCTGCTCGGCGTTCTGGTCGTCGTCGCCGGTCTCGTGGTCGCCTACCTGGGCTATCGCCAGTACGGACCGCAGGACATCGTGGCCGAGCGCATCGGCTACGACATCATCGACGACTCCACCGTGACCCTCGACTTCAAGGTCACGCGTGCGGATCCGAACAAACCGGTCGTGTGCTACGTTCGGGCATTGGACCCCGACCAGGTCGAGGTCGGCCGCCGCGAAGTGCTGATCGCGGGCTCAACGGACAAAACCGTCCGGATCGATACCGTCATCCGCACCTCGGCCCGTACGGGCGCGGCCAGCGTCTACGGTTGTAGCGACAAGGTACCCGCCTACCTGCACGCTGGCTGAAAAGTCCGGTAAGCGACCCGCTTTGGCGCTTCTACCTGCGCATTTCCGAATCGTGCTAAAATGATCCGACACACGGTTCCGGACCTCGGAGCCGTGTTTGCTGCATTGGCGGCCAGCGCTGTCGGGTACCTCCCCCAGAGATCGCTCTAGCCGCTCACTGTCGCTGTGCCCGCTCGAGGCGGTTTCGGCGACGGGTATCAGGGAATCCCGGCATGCCGGGAACAACTACTAGGGAGTGATCGAGATGACTGAGACGAACGTGACCTGGCTGACCCCGGAGTCGCACGAGAGGCTCAAGGGCGAACTCGACGCGCTCATCGCCAACCGTCCGGTCATCGCGGCCGAAATCAACGAACGCCGTGAAGAAGGCGACCTCAAGGAGAACGGCGGCTACCACGCCGCGCGTGAAGAGCAGGGCCAGCAGGAGGCGCGCATCCGCCAGCTGCAGGAACTGCTCAACAACGCCAAGGTGGGTGTGCCGCCGAGCAAGTCGGGTGTCGCCCTGCCGGGTTCCGTCGTCAAGGTCTACTACGACGGTGACGAGACCGATACCGAGACGTTCCTGATCGCGACCCGCGAAGAGGGTTTGGGCCGCGCCGACCTGGAAACCTACTCGCCGAACTCGCCGCTGGGCGGCGCTCTGATCGACGCCAAGGTGGGCGAGACGCGCGAGTACACGCTGCCCAACGGCAACACCATGAAGGTGACGCTGGTCAGCGCGGAGCCCTACCACAGCTGACGACCGACCGCATCGAGCATCGCGGCCCCCGGTCCTCACCGACCGGGGGCCGCACTCGATAGTGGGCGCGCACAGCACAATTCGACGAACCGAATACCGCGATGACCGCGGGGCGGGTCGCCCGCCATATGGCACGGCCGGCCCGGGAGGTGCCCCGCTTGTCGAACACGAAACGGCCGCATCGGATCTCATCCGATGCGGCCGTTTCGTGTACATGGGGCCTCCGGTCAGGCCAGCGCCTGCTCGATATCGGAGAGCAGGTCGCTCACATCCTCGATGCCCACCGACAGCCGGACCAGGTCCGCCGGAACCTCGAGGGCCGAGCCCGCCGTCGACGCGTGCGTCATCGCGCCGGGATGTTCGATGAGCGATTCCACGCCGCCCAGCGATTCGGCCAGGGTGAAGATCTTGGTGCGGGCGCAGAAGTCGAGCGCCGCGTCCTTGCCCCCGTGCAGGCGCACCGAGATCATGCCGCCGAAGCGCCGCATCTGCTTCTGCGCCACGGTGTGCCCCGGGTGCTCCGGCAGCCCCGGGTAGATGACCTGGGCGATCTTCGGATGGTTGGCGAGGAATTCGGCCAGCGTCTCGGCATTGTCGCAATGCCGGTCCATGCGCAGGGCCAGCGTCTTGATGCCGCGCAACGTCAGGAAGGCGTCGGTGGGGCCGGGGACCGCGCCCGCGCCGTTCTGCAGGAACGCGAACTTGGCGTCCAGCTCCTGGTCGTCGGTGATGAGCGCACCGCCGACCACATCGGAGTGCCCGCCCAGGTATTTGGTGGTCGAGTGGATCACGATATCCGCGCCCAGCAGCAGCGGCTGCTGCAGATAGGGCGAGGCGAAGGTGTTGTCCACCACCAGCTTCGCGCCGCCCCGATGCGCGACCTCCGCGATGGCTGCGATATCGCCGATGTTCAGCAGCGGATTGGTCGGGGTCTCGATCCACACCAGTTTGGTGTTGGGGCGCATGGCCCGCGCCACCTCGTCGGCGTCGCTCACCGCGGCGACCGAGTACTCGATGCCCCATTCGGTGAACACCTTGTCGATCAGCCGGAACGTGCCGCCGTAGGCGTCGTTCGGGATCACCAGGTGATCGCCGGGCCGCAGGGTGGCGCGCAGCGCGCAGTCGGTGGCGGCCATGCCGGAGGCGAACGCCCGCCCGTAGCTGCCGGACTCCAGCGCCGCCAGATTGGCTTCGAGAGCCGTCCGGGTCGGGTTGCCGGTGCGCGCGTACTCGTAGCCGCCGCGCATTCCGCCCACTCCGTCCTGGGCGAAGGTGGAACTCGCGTAGATGGGCACGTTCACCGCACCGGTCTGAGGGTCGGGGTCGAACCCGGCGTGCACGGCCCGTGTGGAGAAACCCAGCTGATCGCTCATGAGCCGAGTCTATTGCGCGTGCCGATCGCCCCGAATTCGCGGTGGGTGCACGCCGCGCGGCGGCCGCGGTTCGTCTCGGTGACGATCCGCCGCCGCGATCGGCCGGTGGTGGTAGTACTGGGCTCATGAGCGATGCGAACGCCGACACCCCGCAGCCCGACGCCGACGTCATCGAGCTGGCCACCAAGATCTTCGACCTGGCCCGCCAGGGCGATGCCGCCACCCTCGCCGCCTACCTGGACGCGGGCGTCCCCCTCGACCTCACCAACGCCCGCGGCGACGGCCTGCTCATGCTCGCCGCCTACCACGGCCACCGCGACGCCACGAAGGTCCTGCTGGACCGCGGCGCCGACCCCGACAAGACCAACGACGCCGGCCAGACCCCGCTCGCGGGCGCGGTCTTCAAGGGCGACGCCGACCTCATCCGCGACCTCCTCGCCGCCGGAGCCAGCCCCGACGCCGGCGCCCCCACCGCCCGCGAAGCGGCCGAGATGTTCGGCCAAACCCACCTCCTCGAACTCTTCGGCCCACGCGCCTGATCACCGTTCGACACCGCAACCCGCCGTGTACACATCACGTGTACACTTCAGGTATGTCCGAGATCAGCATTCGTGAGCTACGCGCCAACCTCGCCCGTTATGTCACCGAGGCGCAGGGCGGGGAGGAAGTGATCATCCTCCGGGACGGCGCTCCCGCCGCGGCGCTGGTTCCGCTGGAGATGGTGGAAGCGTTCGATGCCGCCGAGGACGAGATGCTCGCCCGCATCGCTCGCGATCGGCTGGCCGCGAACGAGCCGACCGTCTCGATGGCCGAGGTGATCGCGGACCTGTTCGGGGAAAGGACGTGAAGTACCGCTTCGAATGGGATCCGGCCGCCCGCCGCGAATTGCGCGCCATCGCTCTTGCCGATGCACGCCGCATTCTGCTGGCGATCACAGCGCTGGGCGAGGACCCGTATGCACCCGAGCTGGACGTCCGAAAGCTGACCGGAGCGGACGAACTGTACCGCCTGCGGGTAGGCCGTTTTCGCGTTATCTACCGGGTCGACAACGGCATCCTCGTGATTCTCGTGGTCGCGGGTGGCTGGCGACGCGACATCTATCGAGGGTTGTGATCGGGGGCGTTGTGGCACCGGGCTCACCCTCATAGGCTGGCGCAATGGTCACCGTAGACGAGCTGTTCGCGATCGAGTCCCTGCTGTCCGCCGAGGAGACCGACATTCGGGATACCGTGCGGGCCTTCGCGGCGGAGCGGCTGCGGCCGAATGTGGCGGACTGGTTCGAGGCGGGCACCTTCCCGGTTCGGGAGATCGCGCCCGAGCTCGGGAAGCTGGGGCTGCTCGGCATGCACCTGGACGGGTACGGGTGCGCGGGTACCTCCGCGACGGCGTACGGACTGGCCTGCATGGAGCTGGAGGCCGTGGATTCCGGTGTGCGGAGCATGGTTTCGGTGCAGGGGTCGCTGGCCATGACCGCCATCCACAAGTACGGGTCGGAGGAGCAGAAGCAGCGGTGGCTGCCGGGGATGGCGTCCGGTCAGCTCATCGGCTGCTTCGGATTGACCGAGCCGGATTTCGGGTCCAACCCGGGCGGTATGCGGACCCGGGCCCGGCGCGATGGGGACGACTGGATTCTCGACGGCGCCAAGATGTGGATCACCAATGGCTCGGTGGCCGACGTGGCGATCGTCTGGGCGCAGACGCAGGAGGGTGAGCGACAGGTCGTCCGCGGGTTCGTAGTCCCCACGGACACACCGGGTTTCAGCGCCCGCGAGATGCATCGCAAGCTGTCGCTGCGTGCCTCGATCACCGCGGAACTGTCCCTGGACGGCGTCCGTCTGCCCGCCGACGCACTGCTGCCGGAGGCGCGCGGCCTGGCCGGACCGCTCGGCTGCCTGAGCGAGGCCCGGTTCGGCATCGTCTTCGGCGCACTCGGCGCGGCCCGCGACTGCCTCTCCGCCGCAATCGATTACGCGCGCACCCGGGAGGTCTTCGACAAACCCCTGGCCGCCTACCAGCTCACCCAGGCCAAGCTGGCGGATATGGCCGTCGAGCTCGGCACCGGCCAACTGCTCGCCCTGCACCTGGGCCGACTCAAGGACCGCCACGAGATCCGCCCCGAGCAGATCAGTGCGGGCAAGCTCAACAGCACCCGGGTAGCCATCGCCATCGCCCGCGAATGCCGCACCATCCTCGGCGCGAACGGCATCACCCTGGAGTATCCGGTGCTGCGGCACGCCAACAACCTGGAGTCGGTGCTCACCTACGAGGGCACGGCGGAGGTGCATCAACTGGTGCTCGGCGAGGCGCTCACGGGGTCCAAAGCCTTCCGCTGACGCGACCGGACACCCCGACACAGCCGCCCATCGCCAGGACCGTCGTCGAAACGCGCCTCCGGCACCTTCGTGCGGAATCGGTCGGTGCGCGGAAACTCACAGTGGCGAATGCCCGCCGATTGCTAGCATGAGCGGGTGTTTTTGCTCGGCTCCGCGTTGCTCGAAGTGTCGGCGCGCAAGACTCTGAAAAGCCTGCACCGGACGCACGGAGCTCCGGCGACCCTGGCCGCTTCCGCCTACCCGGCGGTCTCGGCGCTGGTCGACCAGCACGCCGCCGCCGTCCGCGACATCATCGACCTGGGTGTGGAGAATTCCGGCAATGTGCCGGTGAGCGTCCTGCTCGCGGGCTATGCGCGCGGTCTGCTGGACAATTTCCGCGAACTGAGCGGAGCCCCCGCCACGCCGCACGACTGGATCGCGGCCGACTGGCTGCACCTGCGGCTCGCGGGCGTGTGTCAGCTCGCGCACAGCGCCTGAGACCACCGCCGCCCACTCTCCGGTATCGGAGAACGCCCGCCCGGCCGAATCGTTCGCCCTGGTCCCGCACCCGCCCGGCGGGCCGCCGCCCGCTGCCGCGGCAACCGATCCAGCGACCACGACACTCGTCGCCGACGACGTGGGAGTCTGCCTCTCCACGGCCGCCACCGCCCCCGCGATGCCTCTCCACCGCCGCCACCGCCCCCGCGATGCCTCTCCACCGCCGCCCGCGCCGTGTGCTGGCAGCGTCCACGCCACCGCGCCGACTTGTCCCAACGGTCGGCTGCCGGGCATTTGCGCACGGCCCGACCACTCCTCCGGATCGCTCGATTCCTTCCCGGCAGCGCATCGGCCGCGCACGGAAGGTGCGCGGCCGATGCTTTCGGACCGTGTATTTCGAGCTGTGCGAGCCGCCCGTACGAAGCCGCTGCGGGCAGTGTCCTCAGCGGTCGACGGAAGGATCGTCCCAGCCGGTATCGCCACCGGCCGGGCCGGAGTAGCGCCCCCGGCCGCCCATCGGCGGATCCTGGCGGTGCCAGCCGGACACATCACCGCCGCCGTACTGTCCGCCGCTGTAATCCATCCGCTCACCGCCGGACCCCAGCTGACCGCCGCCGTATCCGGACTGCCCGCCGCCCTGGCCGGACTGCCCGCCGTAGCCGCGCTGTTCGGATCCGCCCGAACTCGGTTGCGCACCACCGTATCCCGGCTGCGCGCCGTAGCCCGACGCACCGACCGGCTGGTCTGCCCACTTACCGGGCGGCATCTGCTGCCCGGACGTGGACCGCTGCCGCGCGGCCTCCCGCTGCCGGGCGGCGTCCTCCCGGCCGCGCTGGTACGCCTGCGCGTGTCCCTTGAGTTCGGGCATCTCGCCCTCGATGGTGTTCAGCCAGCGATCCCAGCGCTGCTGCATGGGCCGCACCAGACCGCCGCCGAAGCCGACCACCAGCACGCCGCCGATGGTGGCGAGCACGGTGATGAGAATCGGCATGGTCACCGAGGTGCCGACCCCGATCTGGTTCAGGGCGGCGATGATGCCGATGCCCCAGATGAAGACGGCCGCGACCCGGCCCAGCATGCGCCCGTATTCGAGCCCGCTGAGCATATTGGAGACCAGATCCTTGACCGCGCTCGCGATCGCGCCGGCGATGCACACGATGACGATGGCGACGAAGGCCCGCGGCAGCCAGGCCACGATGCCGTTGAGCATATCGCTGACCGGGTTCGGCCCGAAGGCGCCGAAGCCGAGTTGCAGCGTGATCAGCAGGATCGCGTAGTACGCCAGTTTGGCGAGGATATCGACCGCGTCGTAGCTGCTGTTCTCGAGCATCCGATTGATGCCGCCGCGCTCCACCATCCGGTCGAAACCGATCCGGTGCAGTATTCGTGACACCAGCTTGGCGACCACCTTGGCCACCAGCCAGCCGACGACCAGGATGACCAGGAAGCCGGCGAGTTTGGGCACGAACGTGGCGACGGAACTCCAGGCGTCGGAAAGCCCACCCTGGATATCGATAGCCAGACTCGAGGAGTTCATCAAACCCCATCCCTTCGCTATCTGTTCCAGCCGGGTTGCCAGAACTTCGCTCCAAGGGGGGTTATACCCCTGAACGAACACCCTAAATGGCAGTTTGCGAAAAAGTTGCCAAATAGGGTGTTCGAGGGCCGCGACGGCGAGTTGTCAGTACGCGCCGAAGACGTTGTCCATCGATCCGTAGCGGGCGGCGGCGTAGTTGCAGGCCGCCACGATGTTCGCGACCGGATCCCACACGTCGTACGGGGTGCCGGGGACGTGGTAGGCGGCGAAGGTGGGGTCGATCACCTGCAGCAGGCCCTTGGACGGGATGCCCATGGCCGCATTGGAGTCGTACAGGTTGATGGCCTGCGGATTGCCGCTCGACTCCCGGATGATGTTGCGGTAGATGCCCTCGTAGCTGCCCGGGATGCCGTGCGCGCGCATGATGTCCAGCGCTTCGCGGATCCAGCCGTCGAGATTGTTCTCGTACACCGGGGCGGGGGCCGGCGCGGGCTCGGGAGCCGGGGCCGGAAGTTCGGGGGCGGGCATCGGCGCGGGAGCGGGCGCTTCGGCGGCCTTTTCGGCCGGAGCGGCGGGCTCCGCGGTGGCCGCGAGGGTCTCGGCGAGCGAGACCTTCTGGATCTCGGAGGAGCTGGCGTTGCCGCCCGCGGTGGCGATGGCGCCGAAGACGCCCACGGCGAGCACGGCGGCACTCGCGGTGCGGGCGGCGGCAACCACCTTGCTACGTTTATGCGGGCAGCGCAGAGCGGTCAGGGTGTTGGTGGGCATGGCGAAGTTGGATTCCTATTCGGTCTCGGCCGTCGCTTGGCCTGGAAGACAGCGCGCCACACCGGGCGAGCGCCGGGGCGGCGCTCGTCGGACGCGCTATCGGTCTGTTGTGGGAGCTGCGTTCAAACCCGTTGCGGGCGAAGAGGAATCAATTCCTGTGCAGCGTGCGCGAGGCGTTCAGTGCGGGACGCGGGCGGCCGCTGCGGCCGTGGCGCCTCCCGGCGCCGGCGTCATATTCGTTTTCCGCATAGGCGTTGGAACTCCTCGCGTCGATCAGACTTGTGGTCTGTTTCTGACAAGGTCACAGCCTGATTGCGCTACATGAACACTGCCTGAACCACAGTTGAACTACAGGTGAACCACGCGAGTGTAAGTCTCGCTCACCTGCTCGAATTCCAGCCCTGACCTGGTCATCCTGTTCCAAACTGAAAGTGATGCAGCTCACTTAGAAAGTTATCGCATCGCGCTGGACATGAGCCCGAATCGCCGGATTCTCGGCGTGTCGCGATCGTTTGGCTAACGGTTCGGACGACGCCGGGCCACGGTCGCGCGGGGGCAACGTCTCGATTCCGAGCCGGTCGTAGTCGCCTACGCCGAGCCGCAGGGCCGGGGCGCACCGCGCCGCTACCGGGCCGATGGCAAGGGCCGACAGCCGCGGTTCACCCCGCGAACCCGCGGTAACTCACCGTATGCGCGAGCACGCCACACCGGTGCCCGGCACGGTCTCACCGGCAAGCGGGCCGCAAGCAGCGCGGAATCGCCGGGTCGCGCGCGACGGCCAGGCGTGGGCCACGGTCCAGGTTCACGCGGCCATCCGGACCGGCTCGGGCAGCACCACCGCCCGCTCGGGTTCCGGATCGGCGCGGCGGCGCAGCACGCGCATGATCAGCGGGAGCAGCAGCACCATGAGCAGCAGGCGCACGCTCTGCACGCTGGTGATGAGGGGCATGTTCGCGTCCATCCCCTCTCCGGTGGCCAGGACGGCGTTGATGCCGCCCGGAGTGGTGGCCAGGTAGAGGTCGGACAGCTCCAGGTCGACCACCCACGCCAATCCGAACGCCAACGCCGCGACCAGTCCGGACAGCGCCACGATGGCGGCCGTCATGCCGGGGATCATGCGCGCCATCTCGACCACCACGGCGCGGGTGAAGCGGGTGCCGACCTCGAAGCCGATGAGGACGAACAGCAACTCCTTCAACAGGTTGGTGGGCGCGTAGCCGTGGCTGATGCCGAGCGCGGTGAGCACGGCGGTGACGAGCATGGGGCCGATGAGCGCCGGGCTCGGCAGCCGCAGCCAACGTCCGAGCCGAAGACCGATGAGGCACAACATGATCGCTATGGACAGCCCGGCGACCTGATCGCCGCGGCCGACGATCATCCAGGACGGCAGATCGGGATCGGTGACCGCGCCGCCCAGCACCGCCGCCCCGTAGCTGCCGCGCTCGCCGTCGTCCAGGAACGCCGCCAGCGCGGGCGCGGTCAACGCCACCAGGGCGACCCGCAGATACTGCATGAACGCCACCCGCCGCGGGTCGGCCTCCAACTCGTCGGCCACCGACACCACCGCCGCCGACCCGCCCGCCAGCAGTCCCAGCGTCGCAGTCGGCAACTCCACCTTGGCAATTCGCGCGAACACCAGCGCGATGAGAATGCTCACCAGCACCGTCGCGGCGGTCACCGCCAGCACCGGCAGCAGATCCCATCCGATCGAAACCAGCAGCGAGACTTCGAGATAGCTGCCCATGAGCACACCCAGCATGGCCTGCACGCCGAGCGACACCTCCCGGGGCAGCGGCGCGGGCAGCCGACCCAGCAACGCCAACCCGGCTCCGATGACGATCGCCACGATCATCTGCGGCGCGGGGAACCGGACGCGTTCCAGCAGCTCGGCGAGACCGAGCACCGTGCCCAGAAGGGCCGCCCACGAAACCACCTGCCACCGGCTCATGCGTGCTGATCGTTCTCGCCGAGTATGAACAAGCAGTAACACGGTAGTTATCGCCTGTGACACGCCACGGTGATTCGAGTCGCACCCCGATCACGACCCCGGCCGATATCCCGAAATGTGACCTCCACCTCGGGATTTCGATCATTTAGCTCGATCGCTTCATTGTGCGCGGGCATTGTGGCGACGAGATTCGTTTCGCCGCACAGCTATTCCCTTGCGACACGAAGAAGCCCGCCCGACCTCCCGGTCGGACGGGCTTCGGCGACCGTGCCGCGGGCTCAGTGCCCGAGGGCTCCCGTGCTCAGGAAGCCGAGCAGATCGTGGCGGGTGATCACCCCGACCGGCTTGCCGTCCTCGACCACCATGAGGGCGTCGGTCTCCTCCAGCGCCTTGGTGGCGGCGGACACCGGTTCACCCGAACCGATCAGCGGGAACGCGGGGCTCATATGCTGCTTGACCGAATCGGTGAGGTGGGCACGACCCTCGAACACCGCGGACAGCAGATCGCGTTCGGACACGCTGCCCGCGACCTCCCCCGCCATGACGGGCGGCTCCGCGCCGACCACCGGCATCTGCGAGACACCGTATTCGCGCAGGATCTCGATGGCGTCGCGCAGCGTCTCCTGCGGGTGGGTGTGCACCAGATCGGGCAGCGCGCCGGACTTGCCGCGCAGCACGTCGCCGACGAGCGGTTCGGTGGCGGTGGAACCGTCCAGGCGCGAGCGCAGGAAGCCGTACGAGCTCATCCAGTCGTCGTTGAAGATCTTCGACAGGTAGCCGCGGCCGCCGTCGGGCAGCAGCACCACGACCACCGCGTCCGGATCGCGCTCGGCCACCCGCAGCGCCGCCACCACGGCCATACCGCAGGAGCCGCCGACCAGCAGCCCCTCCTCGCGGGCCAGGCGACGGGTCATATCGAAGGAGTCGGCGTCGGAGACGGCGATGATCTCGTCCGGGACGGCCGGGTCGTAGGCGCTGGGCCAGAAGTCCTCGCCCACCCCCTCGACCAGGTAGGGGCGGCCGGTGCCGCCGGAGTACACCGAACCCTCCGGATCCGCGCCGATGATCTTCACCGTGCCGCCGGAGACCTCCTTGAGGTACCGACCGGTGCCGGTGATGGTGCCGCCGGTGCCGACGCCCGCCACGAAGTGGGTGACCTTGCCCTCGGTGTCGCGCCAGATCTCCGGGCCGGTGGTCTCGTAGTGCGAGTCCGGACCGCCCGGGTTGGAGTACTGGTCCGGCTTCCACGCGCCCGGGATCTCGCGCACCAGGCGGTCGGAGACGTTGTAGTAGCTCTGCGGGTCCTCGGGCGCGACGGCGGTCGGGCACACCACGACCTCGGCGCCGTAGGCACGCAGGACGTTGCGCTTGTCCTCGCTCACCTTGTCCGGGCAGACGAACACGCACTTGTAGCCGCGCTGCTGCGCGACCAGCGCCAGACCCACGCCGGTATTGCCGGAGGTGGGTTCGACGATCGTGCCGCCCGGCCGTAGCAGCCCGGCCTGCTCGGCGGCGTCGATCATCTTGACGGCGATGCGGTCCTTGGAACTGCCGCCGGGATTGAGGTACTCGACCTTCGCGGCCACCAGTCCCGAGTTCGGACCCACCACGGAGTTCAGCCGGACCAGCGGGGTGTTTCCGATCAGATCGACGACATGGTCAGCAATGCGCATGCCCCCCATCGTTGCAGAAAGGAGATCGGGGCCTGCGCGCACATCGGCCGATGGCGGGGCGCGCCACACTACCCTGGGCAGCTATGACGTCGCCGACGAGCGTTCGCAGTGCCGCGGTGTTCGGAAGTCTCGCCTGTGCCGCAACGGTGTTCGCGGCCACGCCCGCGGCCGCGGCGGCCGTCGAATTCCCGCAGGTGCCGAGCCTGATGCGGAACGGATACTGCGGAGGCGCGATCCGCAGCTGGGCGGAGACCGGGCCGGAGTATCCGGGCCGGGCGATCATCAATGTGCAGGCGCTGCCGATCGGCGGGCTGGGGCCGGGCACGTATTCGGCCGCACCGCTGTGCGAGACGGTCACCACGGTCGCCTGGCGGAATGTGGACACCGGCGCGGCGGGCGAGTACCGGGTCACCGTGGTGGCGGGGATCTACGGCAGCATCCAGTACGCGCAGTTCCAGGACACCGGGCCGGGACGGGTCGACGTGACGATCTTCACGGACATGCCGAATGTGCCGCAGCACGGCAGTTTCGTCGTTCCCGCACCGCCCCCGCCGCCCGCCGAGCCCGACGAGCAGTGAGAAATCCCACCGTCACTGAACGGGATACCGGCATACCGGATGTTTCCCCGCTCACACGGCCGTCGTAGATTCGAATGCGGTTCCACCCCTGCGAGTAAGGAGTCCTCATGCCAGAGGCCGTCATCGTTTCGTTCGCCCGTTCACCTATCGGCCGCGCAGGCAAGGGTTCGCTGGTGAGCATGCGCCCCGACGACCTCACGGCGCAGATGGTGCGCGCGGCCCTGGACAAGGTGCCCGCCCTCGCGCCGACCGATATCGACGATCTGATCCTGGGCTGCGGTCAGCCCGCCGGTGAGGGCGGCTTCAATATGGCCCGCTCGGTCGCCGTGCAGCTGGGTTACGACACCCTGCCCGGCGTCACCCTCAACCGCTACTGCTCGTCCTCGCTGCAGACCACCCGGATGGCCTTCCACGCCATCAAGGCCGGTGAGGGCGATGTGTTCATCTCCGCCGGTGTGGAGACGGTGTCGCGCTTCCCGAAGGGCACCGCCGACGGCTGGCCCGACACCCACAACCCGCTGTTCGCCGACGCCGAGGCGCGTACCGCCAAGCGCGCCGAGGGCGGGGCGCAGGTGTGGACCGACCCGCGCGAGAACGACATCCTGCCCGACGTCTACATCGCCATGGGCCAGACCGCCGAGAACGTCGCCCAGTTCACCGGCATCTCCCGCGAGGAGCAGGACCACTGGGGTGTGCGGTCGCAGAACCGGGCCGAGGAGGCCATCAAGTCCGGTTTCTTCGAGCGTGAGATCACCCCGGTGACGCTGCCCGACGGCACCGTGGTCTCGACCGACGACGGCCCCCGCCCCGGCACCACCTACGAGAAGATCTCGCAGCTGAAGCCGGTCTTCCGCCCCGACGGCACCATTACCGCCGGTAACGCCTGTCCGCTCAACGACGGTGCGGCGGCGCTGGTGGTCATGAGCGACACCAAGGCCCGCGAGCTCGGCCTGACCCCGCTGGCCCGCATCGTGGCGACCGGCGTCTCGGGCCTGTCGCCCGAGATCATGGGCCTCGGCCCGATCGAGGCGGTGCGCAAGACCCTGAAGACCGCCAACATGACCATCGACGACCTCGATCTGTACGAGATCAACGAGGCGTTCGCGGTGCAGGTGCTCGGTTCGGCCCGCGAACTGAACATGGACCTGGACAAGCTGAACATCTCCGGCGGCGCCATCGCCCTCGGCCACCCCTTCGGCATGACCGGCGCCCGCATCACCGCCACCCTGATCAACAACCTCCAGACCCAGGACAAGCAGTTCGGCCTGGAGACCATGTGCGTTGGCGGCGGCCAGGGCATGGCGATGATCATCGAACGCCTCAGCTGAGCCGCACCCGATCGAACCGTCTCCGCAAAGCCGGAAGGCCCGCCCGACTGACCGTCGGGCGGGCCTTCCGCCGTTCCGGGGAGAGGACGAGTATCCGCCGTAGTCTCGGCTCTCGCGCCCGAAACGCACCCCAAACTAGAACGCGTTATAGTCTGCCCCACGTGTTCCGAGCGGCCGGGGGACCGGCGTGGGAGGGTGACAGCAATGGTGCGGACCTGGGACGAGGCGGCGGACGTGCTGGTCGTCGGGTACGGCGGGGCGGGGGTCGCGGCGGCGCTCGCGGCGCGGGAGGCCGGGGCGGGGGTGTTGGCGATCGATCGGTTCGCTGGTGGGGGTGCGACCGCGCTGTCCGGGGGCATCATCTACGCCGGGGGCGGGACGTGGGTGCAGCGGGCGGCCGGGGTCGTCGATGACGTCGATGCCATGTACGCGTACCTGCGTGCCGAGGTCGGCGACGCGGTGGGCGAGGCGACGCTGCGCCGGTTCTGCGAGGAGTCACCGGCGATGATCGACTGGCTGACCGAGCACGGTGTGCCCTTCGAGGCGTCACTGTGCCCGTACAAGACCTCGTATCCGACCGACAACCACTACCTGTACTACTCGGGCAGCGAAATCGCCGGTGGTTTCCGGGAATTGGCCGCTCCGGCGCAGCGCGGGCATCGCGCCCACGGGCCGGGCGTCTCGGGCAAGAAGGTGTTCGCGCCGCTGGCCGCGTCGGCCGCGGCACATGGCGTGGACGTGCGAACCGCCACCAGGGCAACGCGATTCGTCGAGGAGGACGGGCGCGTCGTCGGTGTGGAGGCCGTGACGCTCGCGCACGCACCCCGCGCGGTGCGGCGGCAGTTCGCGGCGCTGGCGCGGATCTCGGCGAAACCCGGTGTGTACCACCCGGGTTTGCGACGCATGGTGCAGCGCCGTCTCGACCGCATCGAACAGCGCTACGGCACCGTGACGCGGCTGCGCGCCGATTCCGCCGTCATCATGGCCACCGGTGGTTTCATCGCCGACGGCGAGATGGTACGACGGCACGCACCCGAGTATCCCTGGGCCTCCGGTCTGCCACTGGGCACGGCGGCCGACGACGGCAGCGGCATCCGCATGGCGCAGGAACTCGGTGCCGCCACCGACAAGATGGGCACCATCTCGACCTGGCGGTTCATCGCGCCGTCCAGCGCCTTCTTCAGCGCGCTCGCGGTGGACGTCAACGGTGAACGCATGATCGACGAGTCCCGCTACGGCGCGGCGCTCGGCGGTGCCATCGTCACCCGGCCCGGCCAGCGGGCGTGGCTGGTGCTCGACGCCGACCTGCTCGCCGAGGCCCGCGGGCAGCTCGCCACGCAGTCGGTGTGGTTCCAGCGCATGCAGGCCGAACGACTGCTGCGGTTCGGCCGGATCACCGGCGGTTCGCTCGAGGAGATCGCCGCGCGGGCCGGTATCGACCCGACTGGGCTGCGGCGCACCGTGGACGCGCACAATGCCGCCATCGCCGCCGACCGCCCCGATCCGATGGGCAAGCCTGCCGATATCCGCCGCCCGATCCAGCGGGGGCCGTTCACACTGCTGGACATCTCGATCCGTGCGGCGCTCACCTATCCGACGCCGATGCTCACCCTGGGCGGCGTCCGCGTCGACGAATCCACCGGCGCGGTGCTCACCGACACCGGCGCACCCGTCCCGGGGCTGTTCGCCGCGGGCCGCGCCGCCGTCGGCGTCTGCTCGAACGGCTACGTCAGCGGACTGTCGATCGCGGACTGCGTCTTCTCCGGCCGCCGCGCGGGCATGCACGCCGCGCGGGCGGTCGATGTGCGGCCGGACGGGTCAGCGAAGACCTAACTCGGTGAGCAGATCGGTGGAGCGGTGGTCAGCGCGGCAGCCGTCGGCGAGTACCGCCACGCTGACGGAGTTCTTCAGGCGGAGCGGAAGGATCGCCTGGTAGGCCGGGGAGTTGTACCACTGCACGGCCCGGTCGTACTCCGGGAATTCGAGGATGACGATGAAAGCCTCCTCCGGGCCCTCCGTGGCCTGCTGACGGCCGCCGTGCACCAGAAAGCGGCCGCCGAAGGGGGCGAGGGTTTCGTCGATCCGCTCGAGGTACTCGACGATGTCGGCATTGAGGTCCAGGTCGTGAATGTGGGCGACGGCGTAGGCGGTCATGGCGGGCTCCTGGAGGAGATTTCAGTTACCGCACCCGATAATTCCCGGTGCGGGCCGCGAAGGCGATTACCCGCCGGGTAATGGGCATCGCTCGCGCGGCCGCTCCAGCATGCGCCCTCCCGTAAGGGGAGAGTCCAGACGCACTGCGGGGCGGGCACCGTGCTCCGGTGCCCGCCCCGCATTCGGCTATCGGGCCGCTAGTCGTTCTGGAAGTACGACAGCAGGCGCAGGATCTCGATGTACAGCCACACCAGGGTGACGGTCAGGCCGAGGGCGACGCCCCAGGCCGCCTTCGCCGGGGCGTTGGCGCGGATGAGCTGGTCGGCGGCGTCGAAGTCCAGCAGGAAGCTGAACGCGGCGATGGCGATGACCACCAGGCTGAAGATGATGGCGATGGGGCCACCGTCGCGCAGGCCGAAGCCGCCGGGGGTGAAGAACGCGGCGATGAAGTTGCCCAGCACCAGTACCAGGATGCCGATCATGGCGCCGACGATCATGCGGGTGAAGCGCGGGGTGACCCGGATGGCTCCGGTCTTGTAGACGACCAGCATGCCGAAGAACACGCCGAAGGTGCCGAGCACCGCCTGCGCGATCATGCCCGCACCGCCCACGCCGCCGAATTCGACGCCGGTGAACATGTACGACAGCGCACCGAGGAACAGGCCCTCGAACGCCGCGTAGCTCAGCACGATGGCCGGGTTGTCCTGCTTGCGCCCGAAGCTGGCGACCAGCACCAGACCCAGGCCCACCAGGCCGCCGACGATGACGAACAGCGGGGCCAGGTTGTGGTTGTAGGAGGTGAGGCCGTACGACAGGACCGCGCCGAGGGTGACCACGCCCAGCGTGATGCCGGTCTTGGTGACCACATCGTCGATGGTCATCGGCCGAGTGGTCGGCACCGGCATCTGCTGGTAGCCCTGCGGCGGGTAGCCGCCCGGAGGCTGGCCGTACCCGTACGGCTGCTGCTGTGCGAACTGTCCGGCTCCAGCGGCCGCCGAACCAAATCCGGCGTAGCCGCCGCCCTGCTGCTGTTGCGGCGACAGGTTCCGGAAGACCGGGTTGCTTGTGGTGCGCAAGGCGCGTCCCTTTCTGGAGTCGTGGCTCACGACACTCGTGGCCTCGTTCTACAGTCTCCAACGTCCGGCGGCGACTGTCAGTTCCCGACACCCACCGCGTTTCAGACAAATCGGACTTTACCGCGTGGTCGGTCTGTTGACCGACTCACGGCAGAGCCGATCACACTTGGCCCACGACCCTAGCCGCGATTGCCGTCGGATGCCCCAAATCGTCGCCACAGCCATCACTGGACGGTTATCCACAGGGCGTTGCCTCGCCAGACCGCCGAGAAGTCTCCAACTCGATGCGAAGGTCTTGGACCATCCGCTCCATCCGCCCTTCCCAACCCGGCGTGCCAACCGGCACCGTCACGGTCTGTCGTTCGCCGACATCCAAGCCCGCCTGGAAACCGAAGCGCAGCGCACCTACCTGCCGTCGCGGGGGTGGCCGTCGTGAGCCTGGACTACCTGCGCCACGACAACCACGAGTGGGGACGCAGCCGCCCCAACCTCGCCATGCAAGTCCATATCGACTGCCACCCCGACATCTGCGCCACCAAGGCCGCCGCCTACTGGGCGCTGGTGGACGCGGGCAAGCTCGTCCCGGACTCCAACCGGAACCGCGCATGACCGACGAGGAATGGGAACAGGACCGCCTCGCCCGCGTACGCCGCTACTACGAGATGGAGAGCGACCGTGTCGCGGGTGCCGTCGAGTGCGGCCACCGGCTGTGGGAACTGCTGCACCACGGGCTGAGGCTGGCCGCCGCCGAGGGAGCCACGCGCATGGGCGCGGAACATCTGCTGCTGCACATGCTGTGCGACCCGTCCGCGATCCCTATCCGGGAACTCACCGAGATGGGGTTGGACCCAGGTACAGTGTTCACCCGCTTGGCGGAGGCGACCCGCCGCAATCCACACACGCCGTGAACTCGACCACCCGGACAACCGCGATCGGGCCGGCAATAACCCTGTGACGTGCTACTTCTGGGGAAATTACCCTGCGATCTTGACACCGGCGATCGCTTAAGTAACACTTTTGCTGGCGGCACAACTACGTCTCCGCAACGCCGACGGTACCGAGTCTTCTTCCCCGCCACCATCATCGGCGCCCTCCGCAGCGCATCACACCCGCCTCCTCTCCGTAGGTTGTGTGCACCGCGTGCGACGCCCGGCGAACAGCCGTCGCGACCGATCACAGCCCCTCGGAGTCGAAACTCTAAGGGGCTGAACACATTCAACGCGGCCTCTCGCTAGCAGGACCGCGCCGCCCATACCGCACTGCCCGCGTCGCCCTACGGCGAGCGGGCTCCGATCCGCCGCACCGCGCGCTGATCAACCCCACCCCTTCATCCCAAGCCAGGCACCCGGCTTGGGATTTTTCATGCCCACACCCGGAAAGCCCGTCAATTCCCATGCCCGACAACAAACGATCTGCACCCACCCGCCCCGATCACCGACACAACCCTCCGCACCCCACGTCAACGTCTACCGCACACCGCGTCGCTGCGACTGCCGGGAGGAGGTCATAATGCACGCCCCCACCACCCCGACATGGCTGAACTGGACACCCGGCGCTCCCGCCGACCACACCCCAGCAGGCGAAGCCGGGCCGGTCACACACCGGATTCACAACTTCACCGTGAAAAACGAAGCCGAAGCGGCCCGCATCCTGCACCGCATCCTCGCCGGGGAAGACCTGATCGCCGCCGCATTCACCAACCAGCCCCGCCCACAGCCCGAAAGCCCCCGCCCAGCACAGTCTTTCGCACCAACCCAGCAGCCCACACCCGCGCCGACGATCCCGCAGGCGACACAGATCTCCGATCCCGAAGCCTTCTCCGAACTCGACGAGGACGGATTCGTACGGCCACAGCCGGGCACCGTCCCCAACCCGGGTGCCCACCTCCGCCCTGAACCAGAGCCGGCCAGTCCCGCCGAAGCCCCTCAACCGAACCCTGATCCTGGAGTCACGCACGTACCGACGCCCAGCCCCGCGCCGACGCCAGCTGAACTGGACGCCGACCGGGTCGAGCTGATCCTGCCCGAAGGGCTCGAGGCCCCGCAGCGTGGCGGCCCTGCCGTGTACTGGGTCGAGAACAATGGCACCCAGGCATCACTGCGCATCGACGAATTAGGCCAACGGTATTGGCGGTTCGTGCAGACCAACGGCGTGATCATCGACGTTACCCAGGGTGGTGGCAGTGACGGCGGCGACCGGCCGTGGACGCACACTACTATCACCGAGCCTGGAGAGGCGACGCCTCGCGAGGATACATACGACACCACCGGCGTTACGGTGAACGTCGAAACGACCGCCGACACGGAGCTACGCGATCTGCGGTTCCCCGGCGGGGACCTCGGACTGGAAGAACACCACGGCGGCAGCGATGGAGCGGACCGACCGTGGGTGCTCACCACTCAGTTCAAACCGAACGTGGATCCAACCGCCCTGCCGAGCCGCGTGTTCACGACCAGCACCAACGCCACACGCACCGGCTTCGACCTCAGTAGCGAGTACTCATGGACCGACGCGGCAGGCATTGAGTTCAACCGGCATGAGGATTGGACCAACGATCGGCGAGTCGACACGATCACCACCATCGACCCGGCCACTGGAAAACCGTTCACCTACGTGAACATCCAGCGGCTCAGCGACCGCACACCGCTGCTGGATAAAAGCACCGACGTCGACGGAATCACCCGCGTCATCGACCACACCGCTGTCGACAAGTGGGGCAATCCCGCCACGTACCACATTCGACCCGACGGCACTCTGTGGGACAGCAACGGCAACCAGATCGGCATAGCAGACGGCAAGCTCGTCCCCTTCGACGCCGATGGCAACTACCGCGCCACCGGCACCGACGGCGTCTCGGTCCGGGACGCCGACGCCGACGAACCCGTACGGAGTAACGGCTACCGATTCTGGGCGTTCTGGCTCACGCCCGACGAAAGAGAGGTGATCGAGCCCCTTACTCGAATACATGCCCCGAATGGCGGCCCCGCCAAAGCATACTTCCGTACCCCCAACGGCGACCTCATCGTCCAAGACGACAACGGATTCCACCAAGTCAACAACGCACCCACCTTCTCCCAACTCGCCCTCAATATCGGACTTCAGCTACTCGTCGACGGAATCGCCTCAGGCGGAGCTGGACGACTCGCCCGCCTCAGCAGTCGCTCCCCCTTCGGCCGGCCCCAGCGGCCACAACTCCAACAGGGATCGAACACCGATAACAGTGTGCCCCGGACAGGATCGAATGGCGGACCCCGCGGCTCCGAAACCGAGGGCCGCACAACCAGTCCTCAGAACGGTCAACCCGGACCTGCCGACAACCCTGCGACCGGCAACCGCGCCGTCGAACTAGAATCCGAGACTCGGGTGGAAGGCGGTCCCAGTGCACGCGAAGCACAGGACGCGGCGCAGAATGCACGCGATGAGGCGACTGCCCGAGCCAGGCTACTCGCCAACGCCGATAGTCGACTACAGCGGGCTGGGGTAAATCCCGATGATATCTACGGGCCATTACCAACAGACCACGCGGGACGTGATCGAGTTGCTAATGTTGTCGTAAATAATCCGTTCAGCAAGAAGTCTCCTGGCATGGATCGCCGAGCCTACGAATTCGCGTTGAATCATGGCGGCAGAGGAAATCCGTGGCGCTTCGCCAATGCGTATGAATACTACAAGACGAAGTTTAGCGAAGCTATCAAAAGTTTTAATCCAAGCCTGCATCCGAACCAGTCGAAATATGCAGTCGTAGCTAGAGAGTTCGACGATTCAGCGGTTGCGGCTGATCTAGCCCGCGATGTTGAGACCGTCCTAGCCGCCGGACGGGGTCCAATTACCATCGATCAAAACCTCAAGGGCACCGCCCTCGCGAATGCCGTGCAACGATCGGAGAAGCTCGGATTCGGAGATGCAGTGGCTGCGGCCTATCATGCCCCGAAGCACATCGATGAAGTACCAACAACAGAGCAAGCTGGCAAATCAGTAATCAGAGCGTACCAGGAGAGCGCCGCACGGACGGTACGCGAAGGTAAACTAGTTTCCTACGAGGAGAAGGCGGATGGCAGTTCTAAGCTTGTATTCCACAGGGAGATCTCAGAGGATGGCAAATCTATCGTGACAGAAACAATCGTGATCGTTGACTCCAGCGGCGTAGCCCGTATAGCAACATATGGGAGCCCCAAGGCGGTGTCCCCTCAGTGATCACATCCTACCCAGACGCAAAGCAGTGCATGGCAGTCGCTTTGAGAGACTTTCAAAAGGCACTGGCGATCGATGAGTCAGGATCGGAAGAAGACTCGTTACGGACCTCGTTATTTGCCAACGCGATGTCTATGTTGATCGGCGTAAACGCAGGTATCGTGCGCAACGAGTTGTCTTCACCTGATGACTTCAACCGCTTCCGGTCTCAGGTAGCATCCCTGATGAGTAGAAGTAGTAGAAGTCTTTTCTCCTACCTCTACATGTCCATGGACTATGCGATCCGCGCCCGTGTCGACGGTTGGCACGAGCCGTGCGTACGCCGATCTGCCATTCAGCTACTGATAGATGACTATCCGCCATCCGCCGAGGTATTCGATTCCGAGGATCGCGAGACTGTGGAAGAAATGGATGAATGGCTGCGAGACCGGGCCCCTGATATAGCGCCACTGCCAAGCCGGTTAATACCTGAAGGGATTCCGTCGAGCCATTGGTGGTGGCGCCTGCCATCGGCGGAGCCGGACACCACCAACCAACCGTGAGCAAGCCGACTACAGCTGGCTCATGACCTTGTCCGCGATCAGCTCCAGATGGTCCAGGTCCTCCAGATCCAAGATCTGGAGGTACACCCGGCTGGTGCCCGCCTCGTCGGCGTATCGGCCGAGCTTGTCGACCACCTCGTCCGGGCTGCCCGCCAGGCCGTTGGTCTTCAGTTCGTCCACCTCGCGGCCGATGGCGGCGGCACGGCGGGACACCTCGGCGTCGTCGCGGCCGACGCAGGCGATGAGGGCGTTGGAGTAGACCAGCTCGGCCGGGTCGCGGCCGGCGTCCTTGGCGGCGGCGCGGACGCGCTCGAACTGGGCGGCGGTGTCGTCGATCGAGGAGAAGGGCATGTTGAATTCGTCGGCGTAGCGGGCGGTGAGGCGCGGGGTGCGCTTGGCTCCGTGGCCGCCGATGATGACGGGGATCTTGGGCTGGACCGGCTTGGGGAGGGCGGGCGAGTCCACCAGGGTGTAGTGCTCGCCGGTGAAGTTGAACGTCTCCCCCGCCGGGGTGCCCCACAGGCCGGTG
This sequence comes from Nocardia sp. CC213A, assembly GCF_030766805.1. Classification (NCBI taxonomy): domain Bacteria; kingdom Bacillati; phylum Actinomycetota; class Actinomycetes; order Mycobacteriales; family Nocardiaceae; genus Nocardia; species Nocardia sp. CC213A. The sequence continues at coordinate 108,542 of NZ_JASFXA010000018.1, read as the reverse complement.
AGCACGGCGAGCTGCTCCTCGAAGCGCGGGAACTTGTCGGCCGGGAACGGGATGCCGTAGGCGGTGTGTTCCTCGGCGAACCAGCCTGCGCCGAAACCGAATTCGACGCGACCATTGGACATGGCGTCCACCTGGGCGACCTGGATGGCGAGCACGCCCGGGTGGCGGAAGGTGGCCGAGGTCATGAGGGTGCCGAGCCGGATGCGGGAGGTTTCGCGGGCCAGTCCGGCGAGGGTGGTCCAGGCGTCGGTGGGGCCGGGCAGGCCGTCGGCGTCGCCCATCTTCAGGTAGTGGTCGGAGCGGAAGAAGGCGTCGTAGCCCAGGTCCTCGGTGGCCTTGGCCACGGTGAGGAGGGTGTCGTAGGACGCGCCCTGCTGCGGTTCGGTGAAGATTCGAAGATCGATTCGGGCCATGCGGTCCATTGTGCTCCGAGGACTGTTCGGTCGATTTACCGGCCGCTGTCGTGCAGGCCGCGCACCGACCGCGTGACGGTGAACTTCCGGTTGCGCCCGATCACGTCGGTCTTGCCGACCATGCGCTCCATCACCCCGCGATAGTTCAGGTGCGAGTTGTAGACCGTCCACAGCTCACCGCCCGGCCGCAGCACCCGCCCGGTCTGCTGGAACATCTTGATGGCCGAGCCGGTGTGCACGGCCGCGCCCACGTGGAAGGGCGGATTGCAGAGCACCAGATCGGCGCTGTTGTCGGGCGCGTTGGACATAGCGTCGTCACGCAGCACGGTGACCCGGTCGGCGACCGCGTTGACGGCCGCGGTGGCCCGGCTGGAGGCGACCGCGGCGGCGGACTGGTCGGTGGCCGTGACCCGCAGTCCCGGACGGGCTTTGGCCAGCGCCACCGCGAGAATGCCGGTGCCGCAACCGAGGTCGATGGCCTCGCGGGCATCCGGTTTCATGCGCTTCAGGAACTCCAGCAGGTACCGAGTGCCGATATCGAGGCGCGGCCCGGAGAAGGCCGCCCCGTGCGCCACCACCTCGAGCTCAGGGTCGTCGATCCGGTTGCACACCGGAAACGGCGGATCGCCAACGGGTTTGGGATCCGTGGCGGTGAGAATGCGGGACTTCTGCCGACCGCGGCTGGCCCGCACCGAGCCGAAGGACTCACCCAGCACGTCGTTCATGGCGGGGGTCAGGTACTTGTCGCGGCCGCCCGCGAACACCTCCACCTCCGGATCGGCGTAGCGGGCGACGGCGTCGGCGATCTCGGCCAGCCCGGACAGGGCGCGCGGCAGGCGCAGCAGCACCACCCGCACATCCGCGAGCAGGCGGCGGCCGAGTTCGTGCGCCGCGTAGCGGTCCGCGAGTCCGACGACGCGGGCATTGTGGGCCAGGGCCTGCTCCCCGGTGAGCAGATCCTGATGCACCCGCACGCCGCGTAGATCATGCGCGGCGATGGCCCCGAGGGTGAGCGCACCGTAGCCGTCGTCGATCACGGCGACCCGCCCGTCCCCCGCTGCCGCGAGGGAGTTCGCCGCTACATCCAGCATCAGCCGGTCGGCGGCGTCCACCGCGTAGAGGTTCTCCGCCTCCACATCCGGATACCGCCGCAACCGGCTCAACACATCCTCGACCTCAACCACACCTACAGTGTGCTAGATCATTGCCACGCTGTCCCATTCGGCCGGTTCATTGTGCTATCTCGTTACGAGATCGCCTGCACCACCCGGCAATACCTCGCAAACCACTCGCAACTACCGCAGTGAAATTGCGAATCACTGGGTTGCTGAGGCTTCGCGCACCCGCGGCATCATGGCCGAGGCGGCGACCATGACCACCGCCATCCCGGCGACGGCGAGGAATACCAGATGGATGGCCGGGGACAGCACCTCCGGCGCGGGATGATCGCTGCCGCCGACCCGGGAGTTCACCAGCGCGCCGAACACCGCCACGCCGACGGCACTCCCGAGCGAACGGGCGAACATATTGGTCGCGGTCACCACCCCGCGCTCGGTCCAGTCGACGGCGGACTGCGCGGCGATCAGGGTCGGCGTCGCCACCAGGCCCATGCCGGTGCCGACGATGAAGCAGCCGACCGCCACCCGGAGCAGACCGGAATCGGCGTCGACGAGCAGCAGCGTCGCCGCCCCGAACGATCCGAGCGTGCTGCCGATGAGGGCGGTGCGCCGGAAGCCGATGCGCAGGTACACCTTTCCGGCCTGGGAGGCCGCCAGCGGCCAGCCCATGGTGAGCGCACCGACGGTGAGCCCCGCCGCCAGCGCGCCCGTACCGAGCACACCCTGGGCGAAAGTCGGCACATACGAGGTCAATCCGAGTATCACCGCGCCGATGAGCAGCGACACCGTGCTGCTCGCCACCACCACGCGACGAGTGAAAACCCACAGCGGCAGAATCGGATTGGCGGCCCGACGCTCGACCAGGCCGAACAGCACGAGCGCCAGCGCCCCGCCGCCGAAGAGCGCCAGACTCGTCGGCGCACCCCAGGCCCAGGCGTGCCCGCCCTCGAGCAGGGCGAGAATGAGCGCGCCCGCACCCACCGTGAGCAGGGCCGCGCCCAGATAGTCGATGCGATGCGTCTGCCGGGTCGCCCTTTCGGTGAAGTGGCGTGCCAGCATCCACGCGGCCAGCGCGGCGAGCGGCAGATTGATCAGGAAGATCCAGCGCCAGCTCACGTACTCGGCGAAGACGCCGCCCAGTACCGGTCCGAGCACCGAGGAGGCGGCCCACACACTGGCCAGGTAGCCCTGCACCTTGGCGCGTTCGGCGACGGTGTACACATCCCCGGCGATGGTCATGGACATGGGCGCCACCGCGCCCGCGCCGATGCCCTGCACGGCCCGGAAGGCGATGAGCGCCACCATGCTGGTGGCCAGCCCGCACAGCAGCGACCCGAGCGCGAAGACCGCGATGCCGAACAGCATGACCGGTTTGCGGCCGAGCATGTCGGCGAGCTTGCCGTAGATCGGCACGGTCACCGCCTGCGCCAGCAGGTAGATGGAGAACAGCCACGGGAACTGCGCGAATCCGCCGAGTTGATCGGTGATGGTGAGCACGGCGGTGGCGATGATGGTGGAATCCAGCGCCACCAGCGAGGTCGCCAGCATGAGGGAGGCGAGCAGCGGCCCCCGCTCGGACCGGAAGCCGATGTCGGGACGCACCTCGGTGGCTGTCATCGGCATCCTCTTCTCGTTAGCTCGACTTATCAACTGGGTCGAACATATTCGAGGGGCCGCTATTCCCTCACCGGGTTTCCGGCTACAGCGTCGCGACCAGCTCCCGCAGCACCGGCAGGCTCACCGAACCCGAACCGAGCACCACATCGTGGAACGCCTTGATGTCGAAGGCGGCCCCGAGCCGCTGCCGCACCTGCTCACGCTGCCGCTGGATCTCGAGCTGTCCGATCTTGTAGGCGACCGCCTGCCCCGGCATGGCGATATAGCGATCCACCTCGGTGCGAATCTCCTCCACACCGACCGGCGCGTTCGCCACCATGAAGTCGATGGCCTGCTGCCGCGTCCAGCCCTTGGCATGCAGTCCGGTGTCGACCACCAGGCGGCAGGAACGCCAGGAGTCACCGGCCAGCATCCCGATCCGGCCGAGGTCGTCCGGGTAGAGTCCCATCTCGTCGGCCAGGCGTTCGGCGTAGAGCGCCCAGCCCTCCACGAAGGCGGTATTGGAGAAGGACTGGCGCTGGAAGCGCGGCAGGTGCTCGAGCTCATTGCCGATGGTGAGCTGGAGATGATGCCCCGGGATGGCCTCGTGGAAGGCGACCGCGGCGGTCTCGTACCGGTTGCGGCCCTTGGCGTCGTACTGGTTGACGTAATACGCCCCATTGCGGGAGCCGTCGGCGGCGGGCGGGAAGTAGTACGCGGCGGGCGCGTCCGCGGCCAGGAATTCGGGGACGGGGAGGATATCGCAGGACTGCCGGGGCAGCCTGCCGAACCAGTCCCCCATCACCGCACCGGCCGCCGCCAGGCAGCGCCGGGCGTCGGCCATTATCTCGTCGCCGTCGCGGTAGCGCAGCTCCGGATCCTCCCGCAGCCTGGTGAAGATTTCACCGAGGTCGTCGGTGCCGAACAGTCGTGCGCCTACCTCGCCGTATTCGGTGCGCAGCGTGGCCAATTCGGCCAAGCCGAGTTCGTGGATCTCCTCCGCGCCCAGGTCGGGCAGCGTGGTGTGGTGGCGCAGCAGGCGGGCGTAGATATCGGATCCATCGTCGCCCAGCCAGGACAGGCCGGGGCGGTCGTCGGGGCGCGCCACCGGCAGCAGCTCGGTGGCGAGCGCCGCGCGGTAGGCGGCGAACGCGGGGCGGATGACATCGCGTGCCACCTCGGCGAGCTGTGCGCGCCACGCGGATTCGCCGTCCCAGTCGGGCGGGCCCGGGAAGGTGACGAAGGGGTCGGCGGCGAGATCGGAGGCCAGGTAACCGTCGAGCTGGTTGAGCGAACGCTCGATGGTGATGCGGGCGGGGGTGCGCCCGGCGGCCACCCCGTCGCGGAAGCGCTGCACCGCCTGCGCCATCAGGTCACCGAACTGCCGGTAGCGCTCGAGCAGTCCCGCCGCGTTCTCCGGTCGCGGTGCGTTGAGCTGCGGAGCCATGGTGAGCATGGCCGCGTGCACGCCCGTCATCTGATCGGAGGCCATCTCTGCGGGCCGCCAGCCCAGCTGGTCGATGGCGGAGGTGAGTTCGGTGCGCAGCAGGCTGCGGGTGATGCGGTCGGTATCGGACAGCCGTCCCGGATCGAGGGCGTCCACCTCACCCAGCAGGGCCTGCCAGGTGGCGAGCAGCCGGGCGTCGGCCGCCGCGGAGAGATCCTCGATGCGGTCGTCGAAGCGCCTGTCCCCCAACAGAGTTGCCTCACTCGGTGAGGATTCCAGGAACGCATCCCAGAAGCGGTCCGCCAGCTCGATCAGCTCGTCGTGTGCGTCCATGCGAATCATGATGCCGCACACCCACCCACCGGCACGGCAGAGTTTCGGACGCGTCTCCCGGTGCACTGGCCACGCCGGACACACGGTGACCTCACGGGGACGAGGCCCCCGGCCACAAGCGCCTCGGAAACCCCCGCACGAATCCAACGCAGCCGTGTCGCGACCGCAGACTCCAGGCGCTCGCGAACACGCCCGACGGCTGGCCCGCGTTGTGCTCGGACACCAGCGTCCGGGACCCGTCATCGCCTGGGCGGCACCGGAATCCGCGCCAGGTCCTCCGCCACGACGATCTCCCCGTCGAAATTGGCGCGCGCCTGGTCGAGGTGGTCGTCGAGGGTGCCGTAGCGCTGGGAGAAGTGGGTGAGCACCAGGGTGCGCACGCCCGCGGCGGCGGCCACCTTGCCCGCCTGACCGGCGGTGAGGTGGCCGTACTCCTCGGCGAGGTCGATCTCCGCGTCGAGGAAGGTGGCCTCGATGACCAGCATGTCCACCCCTTCGGCGAGGGCGTACACGCCGTCGCACAGGCGGGTGTCCATGACGAAGGCGAAGCTCTGGCCCGGACGCGGTTCGCTCACCTGGTCGAGACCGATTGTGCGGCCGTCGATCTCGATGCTCCCGGCATGCTGCAACTCGCCGACGATGGGTCCGGCCAGGCCGTATTCGCGCAGCAGGTCCGGGACGATGCGCCGCCCGTCGGGCTCGTCGATGCGGTAGCCGAAGGCTTCGACCGGATGCGACAGCGGTTCCGTGCGCAGCGTGAAACCGGCGTCGGGGGCGGGCAATTCGCCCGCGGCGGCAATGGGGCGCGGGCGGAGTTCGGCGTGGTGGCGGTAGGCGGTGGAATCGCACAGCCGTTGATAGAACCGTTCCCCGGAGGCCGGGTAGTACACGTCCACCGCGTGCGGCACCCGGTCCAGGCTGATGCGCTGCACCACACCGGCCAGCCCCAGACTGTGGTCCCCGTGGAAGTGCGTGATGCCGATGCGGGTGATGTCGGTGGCCGACAGTCCCGCGTAGATCATCTGCCGCTGCGTGCCCTCCCCTGGGTCGAACAGCACCCCTTCCCCATCCCACCTCAGCAGATAGCCGTTGTGGTTGCGCTGTTTGGTCGGCACCTGGCTCGCGGTTCCGAGAATGACCAGTTCGCGCTGTGACACGCGCGTCACGCTACCGTCTATGGCCGCCGAACCCGAGTCGGAGCACCCCGCGCGTTCCGGCCACCGGTTCCGCCACGCCGGGGAACACGACGTCGGAACGCCCGCTCGAAATACGGGCAGGGGGTATAGATGGACGGCGTGGCGACGAGGCTAGACTGGCCGCGTGGACGATCAGCAAACGCCGCGCGCCGCCGGGTACGCTCGCGCGCTGGCCCTGTTCGTCCTGCTGGTCGGGGTGGTCATCATGCATTCGGCGGCCTTCGCCCCGAGCGGCGGCGGCCACCACGGGGCAACCGCACCGGGAGCACCGCGACTGCTCACCCACAGCGCCGACACCTCACCGCAGGCCGCACCCGGGATGCTTCCTTCGTCCGCGGCGATGGCGGTGGCCGTCGCCACGCAGACCTTTGCCCCCGCCGCATCCGGCACGTCCGCCGCGACGAGCGCAGCCCACGATCGTCCGGACCACGTCGCGCCCACAGGCGATCGGCACGAATCCACAGCGGGCCTCAGCACACACGGCACAGCCATCAGTGCACGTGGCACGGCTGTCAACACGCACGACACGACCATCGGCGCACACGACACGACCATCGGCGCGTCCGAGACCGCCGCGACCACACCGTCCTGTACGAGCGGCGACTGCACTCCGAACCACGCCGTATCGCACGGCTGCGTCTTCGTGCTGACGGCACTCGCGCTGGCACTGGCACTCGCGGCCCTGTACTGGGTGGGCTGGACGAGACCCGAGTTCACCGGACCCCGCCCGCACCGGTGGGGCGGGCGACGCGCCCGCCCACCCCCGTGGACGGTTCTCACCTTGGCCGAATTGGCGATTCTCCGAATCTGATGGGCAGCGCCCGCTTCCGCCAACCCGAGCGCGGAAGCGCGATCACCTCTGCCCGCATCACATTCACACGCCAATTATCAAGGAGTACAGACATGTTCGAATCCAGCCGGATCAAGCTCGCCCTCATCACCGGCGTCTCGTCGGTGGCCCTCATCGCCGCCGGGTGCGGCGACGAGACCTCGACGGTCCAGGCGGTGGGCGGCGACACCACCACCTCCGCCGCGGGCGCCACCCGCAGCGACTTCAATGCCGCCGACGTGGAATTCCTCCAGATGATGTATCCGCATCACGCCCAGGCCGTGGAGATGGCGAAGCTGGTGCCGGGCCGCACGGAGAATCCGGAGCTCATCGCGCTCGCGCAGGCCGTGGAGCAGGCGCAGGCTCCCGAGATGCGGCAGATCTCCACGCTGCTGGTGAGCTTCGGCGAACCCGCGCCCACCGAGGACGGCGGTCACGCGGGGCACGGCGGCATGCCGGGCATGATGTCGCCGGAGCAGATGGTGGCGCTGGAACTGGCCAGCGGCGACGCCTTCGACGAGAAGTGGGTGACCATGATGATCGAGCACCATCAGGGCGCGATCGCCATGGCGGAGACCGAACTCGCCCAGGGCGTGAACGCCGAGGCCAAGCAGTTGGCGCAGGCGATCATCACGGCCCAGCGTACCGAGATCGACCAGATGCGGGGGATGCTGGCGCAGTAGGTGGTCAGCGCCTCGCTGCCTGACCGCAGCGGGGCGCGGGGTGGGAAGTGCCCGAGCGCGCGGCCCACGTACCACCAACACCAGTCCACAGCCCGAGGTACCGGCGGTGCGCCTGGACAACACGCGGCGGGCGGGTCGATGTCGACCCGCCCGCCCTGAAGGGTTGCACTCGCCCCGGGCGCTACGTCCCGATGACCGAGTTCATGATGGTGCCCGCACTGGTGGCGGTGGCGCCGCCGATCATGGCCCCGGCCACCATCTTCGGGGATTCGAGTCCGCCACCGCTCCACTTCTCCCAGGCGAACCGGCCGCCGCCGTAGGTGATGGCGGTGACGCCCGACAGCAGCACGAACCAGTTGAAATAGCGGACCAGCTTCATGAGTTTGTCGGCGACCGGCGGCGTTTCCGGCGTCGGGTTGCCGACCTGCGCGAAGACCGTCGTATACGTGTCGTGTACGGCGGCGAGAAGCATGCTCACAATCGGTTCCTCTCGGATGCTGAGGTGATGCTGGTGTGGCATGTGACGCTTATCTCGATTATCAGAGCCATTGAACATCACACGCGGTGGTGGCGTCATGACGACACACCACCACCGCGACCTCGGAGCCGGAACCGGAAGTTAGCTACTTATCGGTAGCAGCCTTCCCCAACAGGGAGTGGCGACGACCGTAGAGGAAGTACACGACGAATCCGATCGCCATCCAGACCACGAACCGCAGCCAGGTCTCCACCGACAGGTTGAACATGAGCCAGGCGCAGGCCAGCACCGACAGGATCGGCAGCAGCGGCACCAGCGGCACCTTGAAGCCGCGCGGCAGGTCCGGCCGGCTGCGGCGCAGCACGATCACACCCAGCGACACCAGCACGAACGCGAACAGCGTGCCGATGTTCACCATTTCCTCGAGCGTGCCGAAGTCGACGAAGCCGGCCAGCACCGCGCACACCACGCCGACGATGGCGGTCAGCCGCACCGGCGTGCCCTGCGTTCCGGTGTGCGCCAGCTGGCGGGGCAGCAGCCCGTCGCGCGCCATGGCGAACAGCACGCGGGTCTGCCCCAGGTACATGACCATGACGACCGTGGTCAGACCGGCCAGCGCGCCGATGGAGATGAGGTTCTTGGCCCAGTCGACGCCGTGCACCGCGAAGGCGGTGGCCAGGGTGGAGTTCCCCTCCAGCTCGGTGTAGGGAACCATGCCGGTGAGCACCAGCGAGACGCCCACGTACAGCACGGTCACGATGACCAGCGAGCCCAGGATGCCGCGCGGGACATTGCGCTGCGGGTCCTTGGTCTCCTCGGCGGCGGTGGCGACCACGTCGAAGCCGATGAAGGCGAAGAACACGATGGAGGCGGCGGCGAGCAGGCCGTACCAGCCGAAGGTGCTGTGGCCCGCGCCGGTGACGAAGGAGAACAGCGACTGGCGCAGGCCCTCGTTGGCGGCCTCACCGTCCTGCGACGGCGGAATGTAGGGGGTGAGGTTGGCCTTGTCGAAGTAGGTCGCGCCCACCACGATCACCAGGGCGATGACGGCCAGTTTGATGGCCACGGCCACCGCCGACACCCGCGAGGACAGCTTGGTGCCGCGCGCCAGCAGGATGCCCAGGATGGCGATGAGCAGCACCGCGCCCCAGTCGAAGGTGACCGGTCCGAGATCGACCACCGGGGTGTGTCCGCCCAGCACCACGCCGAGGTACTGCGACCAGCCCTTGGCGACCACGGCGGCGGCCAGCGCGAATTCCAGGATGAGGTCCCAGCCGATGATCCAGGCGGCGAGTTCGCCGAAGGTGGCGTAGGAGAAGGTGTAGGCGCTGCCCGCCACCGGCACGGTGGAGGCGAATTCGGCGTAGCAGAGCGCGGCCAGGCCGCAGGCGACGGCGGCGAGCACGAAGGCCAGTGAGACCGAGGGTCCGGCGAGGTTGCCCGCGGTGCGCGCGGTGAGGGTGAAGATACCCGCGCCCACCACCACGGCCACGCCGAAGATGGTGAGGTCCCAGGCGGTCAGGTCCTTGCGGAGTTTCGCATCGGGTTCATCGGTGTCACGGATGGATTGTTCGACCGATTTGGTGCGGAACAGTCCGCTGCCGCGGCCCGCCCCCTGCCCGGTCGTGTTCCGATCAGGGCCCGATAGCGCCATGGTCTCTCCTATGTCTGGCTTCTCGGCAACAATGCAGTTCGGCACCGGGCGGGTGACCGCCCGATGCCTGTGTCGTTCGCCTTCACCGCGACCTGAGGGCACAACTGCCGGTCATGCCCCGATCGCTGCTTCCGGTCTCGGGGCGAGACAAGAGTTGTCGGCGTCACACGGAACGGTAGCACTGGCTGGTACGTACCAGTGCAGCAACCGCCGAGGCAACATGAGCTGGTCTACGGCACGGGCCGCAGCATGGTCGGCCGGGAGCGACCCGGCGCGGGCGCGGTGATGCAATCGTCGCGAACGTATCCCCTCGCGGACGCACCGGCCCCGCAGCGGTGACGACATCGCGCCGCGATTGCCGACCCATGCTCCCAGCCCCCAACACACAAGTTGCGCGAACTCGCGCGACCGGACTACCCGTCGGCTCACCCGGCATGCACCCGTTCTCGCGAGTCGGGAGCAGATCCCCCGCCCGGCGCGGGTGTGACGTCACGAGCGCGAAGCCGATCCCCGCCCGGCGCGGGTGTGACGTCACGAGCGCGAAGCCGATCCCCGCCCGGCGCGGGCGTGGCGTCACGAGCGCGAAGCCGACCCCCGCCCGGCACACGTGCGGCGTCGGAAGCCGAACCGAGTCGCTACGGCACCAGGACCGCACGGCCTCGAATCTGCCCGGCGTCCAAGCGCCGCAGCGCCTCCGAACCGTCGGTGAGGTCGAAGCGCTCGACCTCCATGCGGAGCTTGCCCGCCTGCGCGAGCGCGACGCAGTCGTAGAGGTCGCGGCGGGTGCCGCCCAGGGACTTGCGCACCGAGGCGCCCCAGGGCCAGCCGGGTCCGCCCGCCGGTCCGGCGGTGATCTCCGGTGCGCCGTCGCCGATGCCGACCATCCGATACGCACCATTGGGCGCGACGGTCCGCACCGCGAGCGTGGCGGTCGCGTCGGCGCCGACGAAGTCGAAGACCGCGTCCGCGCCGCGACCGCCGGTGAGGTCGAGAATCTGTTGGGCGGCATCGTCTTCGGCGAGGATGCCGATATCGGCGCCGCAGTCGGCGGCCAGTTCCAGTTTCTCCTTCGCCACGTCGACGGCGACCACCCGCACTCCGCTGACCGCCCGCAGGATCTGCACCGCAACGTGCCCGAGCCCGCCGATGCCGATGGCGACCGCCGTTCCGCCGGGCCGCAGTTGCTCCCGTGCGCCCCGGATGGCGTGATACGCGGTGAGGGCGGCGTCGGCCACCGGTGCGGCCTGCACGAAGTCGAGATCTCCGATGGGAACGAACGAGGTCGCCGGTACCCGAACGTATTCCGCCATGCCGCCCTCGACGGTGAGCCCCGGGCACGGCGGCATGGCGGTCCGTCCGGCGGCCAGGCACACATTCTCGTTGCCGCTCACGCATTCCCGGCATACGCCACAGGTCCAGAACAGGTACACCACGCCGCGCTCACCGAGCTCACGACCGGCGACGTCCGCGCCGACGGCCTCGATGGCGCCCGCGATCTCGTGCCCGAGGGTGAGCGGCTCCTCGCGCAGTGGGACCGGGAAGTTCACCAGGGTCAGGTCCGAATGGCAGACCCCCGCCGCGCCGACGCGCAGCAGCAGATCGCCCGGGCCGATCTCGGGGACGGGGATATCGCGGACGGCCACGGTTTCGGGGCCGGTCCACTGCAGTGCTCGCATGGTGATTCCTTCGGAGTTTCGAGCGTGATCTGGCGCACACCGTAGCATTCGCTATACACTGCGTCCAGCGAATGACTCGGTGTCCAGCGAGGAGTGTCTACGTGCCGAAACACCTTGTCGACCAGGCTTCTGCCACTCCACGCGTCGCCATCGTCGGGGCCGGGATATCCGGTATCGCCACCGCCGTGGCGCTGCGGCGGGCCGGATTCGAGGACTTCACCCTCTACGAGAAGGGCACCGACTACGGCGGCACCTGGCGCGACAACACCTATCCGGGCCTGGTGTGCGACGTGCCGTCGCGGTACTACCAGTTCACCTTCGCCATGAATCCCGAATGGACGCGGCTGTATTCGACGGGCGCGGAGATCAAGGCATACCTGTGCCGCGTGGCGCGGGAACGAGACCTGCTCCGCCGCACCCGATTCGGTGTCGAGGTGGTGGGCGCGGAGTACACCGGGACGGGCTGGCGGGTCACGCTCTCGACCGGCGAGGTGGAGCACTGCGATTTCGTGCTGTGCGCCACCGGATTCCTGCGCGATCCGCACGTGCCGGACATCCCGGGTCTGGACTCCTTCACCGGAACCGTCATGCATTCGGCGCGCTGGGATCACGATGTCGAGCTGACCGGCAAGCACGTCGGGGTGATCGGAACCGGCTCCACCGGAACCCAGTTGGTGAGCGCGCTGGCCGGACAGGTGCCTCGGGTGGTGCTGTTCCAGCGCACCCCGCAGTGGATTCTGCCGACCGTGAACCGCGAGTACTCGGCGGTGGCCAAGGCCGTGTACCGGCGCGTACCCGCACTCGGCAGGCTGGCCTACGGCGGCAATCGCGCCGCCTTCGCGCTGTTCTCCCGCGGACTGGTGCGGCCGGGTCCGGTGCGGCGGTTGGTCCAGTGGGTGGTGGCGCGCAATCTGCGCACGGTGCGCGATCCGGAACTGCGACGCCGGCTGACCCCCGGCTACCAGGCCATGTGCAAGCGCCTGGTGGTCTCCGACCGCTTCTACACGGCCGTGCAGCGGGCGGATGTCGACCTGGTCACCGCCGGTATCGACCGGATTCTTCCGGACGGCGTGCGCACCACCGACAGCGTCGAACACCGCCTCGACATCCTGGTGCTGGCAACGGGATTCGACTCCCACGCCTATATGCGCCCGATGGCGATCACCGGCCTCGGCGGACGCACCCTGGACCAGGTCTGGGCGCACGGCCCGCGCGCCTTCGAGGGCATGATGCTGCCCGACTTCCCGAACCTGTTCATGCTCATCGGCCCGCACAGCCCCGTCGCGAACCACCCGCTCACCGCGGTCGCCGAAGCGCAATCCCACCGCATCGTGCACTGGCTGCGCCGCTGGCGCGCAGGCGAATTCACCACCGTCGCCCCGACTCCGGCGGCCACCGACCGCTACAACGCCGGCCTGCGTGCCGCCGCACCCGGCACGGTCTGGACCACCGGCTGCCGAAGCTGGTACCTCGGCGCGGACGGCCTCCCCGAACTGTGGCCCGGAAGCCCCGGAGCCTACGAGAAACTCATCCGCCGCACACCCGCCCCAACCGACTACCTACTGACCCCCGCGATGAGTCGGCACTGAACCACCGGCGCAGCCCGTACCGGCCCCCGCCACACCGAGCGCGCCACCGCCGCGAGCAAGCGCCCGCGCGAGCAACGCCAGCACAGGCAACCGGCCACACGCCCTATCCGGACTGCTGCGCTCGGGCAGTCTGCGCCAGGGGCCCGGGGTGGGCAAGCGCAGCACACTCCAGCCGACCGCCTACTCCGCTCCCGCACCACGCCCGGCGATCTCCGCATACTCACCGGACTCCGACTCGATACCGATTCCGCTGCCGCACCGTACTTCCCACCCGCGCGAGCAACACCAGCTCAGGCAACCGGCCACACGCCCTGTCCGGACCGCTGCGCTTGGGCAGTCCGCGCCAGGGGCGCGGGGTGGGCAAGCGCGGCACACTCCAACCGAGCACCTACTCCATGCCCCGGGCGTGCCCGGCGATCTCCGCATGCTCCCCGAGCTCCAACTCGATGAACGCCCCGATCATGGCCCGCCACACCGCCTCCGCGACCTCGGGTGCGAGACCACCCGCCCGCGCCCGCTCCCGCGCCAACCCCACCACCCGCTCCACCCGGTCGGGCGCGCGCACGGCCTGTTCGTCGGTTTTGAAACGCGCGGCGGCTCGCACCAGCCGCTGACGTTCGGCGAGCAACCCGATCAGTTCCCCGTCGAGCGCGTCGATGCGAGCACGGACCTGATCGAGCGATTCGAAATCGGACACGGAGGGCGACCCTAATGCCCCACGCCCGCGCGACTCACCAGCGGGGCCACGAATTCCTCGAGCATGGCCTGCTCATCGGCCTCGTCCCGGCCGGGCGCGGCCAACAGCGACACGATCACCCGGGTCAGCCAGCGTGCCAACCGCCCGCGCTCCTCGCGATCGACGACCGAGGTCGCGAACAGCCCACCGGCGATGGCCTCGATCACCTCGGAATCCTGGCTGATCCGACCGGTGGAACCGGACTCCCCGGGCCGGAACCACGCCATCAGCACCGGATCCGACCGCACCTCCCGCACCGCCGTCAGCATGGCGGTGACGACCCGTTCGGGTGCGTCCTCGACCGTCTTCACCTGCGCGAACACCCGCGCGGCGATCCGGCGCGCCTCCCGGTGCACGAAGGCCAGGCGCACCGCCTGCCGATTCTCGAAGTACCGGTACAGGGTGGCTCGCGAGCATCCGGCCGCCGTGGCGATGTCCCCCATGCCCACGGCCCCCGGCCCCCGTTCGGCGAACAGTCGCGCCGCGGCGTCGAGTATGCGCTCGGCCGCCAGATCGGCCCGCTGCTCCGCCAGCCAGTCCCGACCTCCACGCTTGTCCTTCGCCATAGCCGCCGAGGGTATGCGATCGCTCATGGGCACCGCCCGGTCACGCCGCGCGGAACGGCACGCTGACCGGCCAGCGCACGTAATTCCCATCCGACCACCGCACCCCGTCCAGGTCGACGCGGAACTCCGGGCAGCGCGCCAGCAGTTCCTCGAGCGCGACCCGGGCCTGCATGCGCGCGGCGGCCGCGCCGAGGCAGTGGTGGTGGCCGTGGCTGAAGGTCAGAATGCGTTTGGGCTGCCGGTGGATGTCGAGTTCGCCCGCGGTGGGCCCGAATTCACGCTCGTCGTGATTGGCGGACGCGTAGAGCAGCAGCACTTTCCGTCCGGCCGGAATGGTGGTGTCGTGCAGTTCGACGTCCCGGGTGGTGGTGCGGGCCAAACCCTGTACGGGCGAGGTCATCCGGAGGAATTCCTCCACCGCGTCGGGAATGAGCCCGGGATTCGCCGCCAGTCGTGCGCGCTGTTCGGGATACCGGTGCAGCAGTTGTACGGCCCCGCCGAGGTTGCCGGTGGTGGTGTCGTTGCCGCCGGTGATCATGGTGAAGGCGAAGCCGAGAATCGCGAGGATGCCTTCGTCGTCGCCCTCCGCGCCCAGCCCGGAGGCCAACAGGTGTGAGATGGTGTCGTCCTCGGGTCGGCTGCGGCGGCGGGCGATGAGTTCGGCGAAGTAGCCCACCATTTCACCCAGCGCCGAGGGCATTTCGGCACCCGCGGCGAGCTTCGCGCCGTCCACCGCGCCGCCGACGATGGCGTGGGTCCACTCGTCGAACTTCTCCCGATCCGCCTCCGGCACACCGAGATAGTGGGCGACCACCATGGTCGGCAGCGGTTTGAACAGTTCGGCGACGATATCCCCGAATCCGGCCGCGCGCAGGCGCTCGATCCGTTCCACCACGAACGCCCGCACCGCGGGCTCCACCGAATTGACCTGGCGCGGTGTGAATCCGCCCGCGACGCGGCGCCGGAAGTCGGTGTGCTCGGGTGGATCCATGAAGACGAACGGCTTGATCGGAATGCCCGCCGCCTCGAGGTTCATATAGTCCACGGTCAGCCCGGAGGCGGACGAGTAGGTCTCCGGGTCACGGGCCGCCGCGTACACATCCGCGTGCCGCGAGAGCACGTAGAAGTCCTCCGAGGCGCGCCCAGCCGGGCGCACCCGGTGCACGGGATCGTGTTCCCGCAGTGCGGCGTACATCGGCCAGGGATCGCGCCAGCTCTCCCCCGACATCAGTTCGAATCGGACTTCCTGAGACGCCATTGAACTCATGAATCGACGGTAAGACATATTGAGTATTCTGTCTAGAACAGGTTTCAGTACCGCACTGCCGTCTCACGATGACTCAGCTCCCGGCGGTCGGCGTCCCCGCATCGAATCGACCCCGGCGGATCGGCATCGGCCGAGCGACCGCGCGGATCGTCGGCTAGCCTGGCGGCGTGTTCCTGGTCCAGGCTGTCGTCGCACGCGTGCCGAGCCGAATGCTGTCGCTGTTCATTCGCCACGCGGAGCTGCTGAAATTCCTGACCGTCGGCGGGATCGCCTTCGTCACCACGGTCGTGCTGTTCTTCGGCCTGAAGTGGACCGTCCTACAGGAGAAGCCGGTCACCGCGAATGTGATCGCGGTGCTGCTCGCCACCGTGCTGTCCTACATCCTCAACCGCGAATGGGCCTTCACCGCGCGGGGCGGCCGGGAGCGCCGCCACGAGGCGGCGCTGTTCTTCCTGGTGGCCGGCATCGGCATGGTGATCAACCAGTTGCCGCTGGCGGTGTCCAGCTATGTGTTCCAGCTGCGCACCCCGCACGTCTCCCTGCTGGTGGAGAACATCGCCGATTTCATCAGCGCCTCGATTATCGGCACCCTGCTCGCCACGGTGTTCCGCTGGTGGGCCATGCGCCGATATGTCTTCCCGCACACCGTCGTTCCCGATCTCGAGCGCGAGGATCCGGTCCAGCGCCGGTGAGCGCGCGCGGCTAATCCGCGGCCACCACACCGAGAGTGTCCGGGTGCCGGTCGAACCACGGTCGGGCGGTTTCGATTTCGGCCGCCAGCTGGAGCAGCAGATATTCGGCCCCCGAGGGTCCGACGAATTGGACACCCAGCGGTACGCCGGTTTCCGTCCAATGCGTGGGCACGCTCATGGCGGGTCGGCCGGTGATGTTGGACAGCTGCGTGAACGGCACCGCGGACAGGTTCGAGGTCACCAGATCGACATAGAAATCGGTGCGGGAGAGCAGCTTTCCCGCGCCGAGGCGCAACAGCGGCGGCAGCACCGTATCGGCGAGCGCGGGCGTGCGGTACTGCCCGATCCGCAGCGGCGGCGCGGCCAGGGTGGGGGTGAGCAACAGGTCGTGGGTGTCGTGGAAGGCAGCGAGAGCGCGGGTATAGGTGTTCCAGCGCGCGTGTGCCGCCATGAGTTCCGGACCGGTGACAGCGCGGCCGACGGCGGCGAGCACCTGGGTGTCGATATCGAACTCCGTCGGGGACGCCCCGCTCACCTCGCACGCGACCGCCAGTTCCGCGGCGGCCATGGCGGTCCAAACGGTCATGAAGTCCATGGCCATTCGCGTGCCGTCGATGGCGGGCGCGGCCGGTTCGACGGTGTGCCCCAGACTCTCCAGCAGGCGTGCGGCGTCCTCCACGGCGCGCACCGCCTCGGCGTCTACCGGTGAGCCCGTAGGCGATTCGCAGGTGCAGCCGATGCGCAGGCGGCGTGGCGGTTCGGCGACCGCGTCGCGGTAGGGCCGATCGGGTCGCGCCACCGGGTACGGCGCACCGGGATCGGGCTGGCTCAGGATGTCGAGCATGACCGCCGAATCACGCACGCTGCGCGCTACGACGCCGTCGGTGACCGCGCCGAACAGCAGGTCTCCGTAGAGCGGTCCGCTGGAGATGAGCCCGCGACCCGCCTTGAGCCCGAACAGTCCGGTGCAGGCGGCGGGGATGCGGATCGAACCACCGCCGTCGCTGGCCCCGGCGACCGGGACGATGCCCGCCGCCACCGCCGCCGCCGAGCCGCCGGAGGAGCCGCCGGGGGTGCGGGTGGGGTCCCACGGATTGCGGGTGGACCCGAAGGTGCGGGTCTCCACGACGGCCTTGCTGCCGAATTCCGAGGTGGTGGTCTTGCCGAAGATGACGAGACCGGCGTCGAGCCAGCGCTGTACGACCGTGCTGTGCCGTTCGGCGCTGACCTTGCGCAGCGGTCCGGTACCGCCGGAGGTGGGGTACCCGGCGTAGTCCTGCCCGAGGTCCTTGATGAGGAACGGCACTCCGGCCAGCGTGCCGTCGAGCGGACCGGCGGCGCGCTCTCGGCCGGTGCGTTCCATCAGCAGGCTCACGGCGTTGATCACCGGATCGATCGCGGCGCAGCGGTCGAGCGCCAACTCCAGCAGCTCGGTCGGGTGTATCTCCCCGCGCTCGACCAGGGCGGCCAGGCCGACCGCGTCGTGGGCGCGGTATTCGTCGAATCGCATACTCGTCTCCTTCCGAGGGCCGTCCCGGGCCTCCCCCGTCGATAGTAGGCGTACCAACCGGTTACGTAACCACTTGGAACGGTAAAATTTGCTCATGGTGGAAACCGATAGGCTGCCCGCGATGAGCGAGAAGAGGATCGACGGCCGGACGCTGCGGTTTCAGCATCGCCGCCCGGAGCTGCTCGCCGCCGCCACCGAGTACGTCCTCGACAATGGCGTACGCGACCTCACGCTGCGTCGGGCCGCGCAGGCCGTCGGCGTCAGCCACGCCACCCTCATTCGACATTTCGCCACCAAGGACGCCCTGCTGGCGGAGGTGCTCGAACATATCCGCGCCGATTTCGAACAGCGCATCCTCTCCGCGGAGATCCTGCGCGTCGAGTCGGCGGTCGACCTGCTGCGGGCGGCGTGGCGGCATCTGTGCCAGCCGCGCGAACAGCGACAATTCCTGGTCCTGTTCGAATTGGTCGCCACCGCCGCGCGCACACCGAACCATCCCGACGCCCGGCTGGTCACCGACTGGCTGACGGTGATCGAACGCCAGCTGGCGCGGTACGGCTGGCCGCCGGACAGCATCTCCCGGACCGCCACCCTGATCCTGGCGCAGGTGCGCGGACTGCAATTGGATCTGATCACCACCGGGGATCGCGCCCGCGTGGACGACGCCTTCGAGGCAGTGGTGGAATTCCTGTCGCGAACGCCGTCCGCCTGAAATTCCACAGCGGCGTGACCAGGGTCACAGTGCCGGTCGCGCTTGCGAAAACGCCTGGTAATCAGGGAATTTCGCGGCGCGAGCGGAGTCGCGGACACGAATAATCGGATGAATCGTCGCGGTGCCGGCAGGAATACTGACGCCCGGCCGATGAGTTGTGCCGACTGTTCTCGTCTGATCAGGCGTAGCGCCCGGACGACGCCGTCTCGACATCCGGCCGCACCGTCTTTCGCTCACGAACGCCCGGAGGTACCCGTATGCCCGCCGACATATCCGCACCGCCGTCGCGCGGACCGGCCCCGACGGGGGGTAGGACGCCGACGGTCATCCGGCTGCTGGTGCTCGCGACCTTCGTGGTGATCCTGAACGAGACCATCATGATCAACGCGATTCCGCGCCTCATGCACGATCTCGACGTCACCGAGCGCGCGGCGCAGTGGGTGTCCACCGCGTTCATGCTCACCATGGCGGCGGTCATCCCCGTGACGGGCTGGTTCCTGCAGCGGGTGAGCACCCGGCAGGCGTATGCCATCGCCATGGGCGTCTTCCTCGCGGGTACCGCCCTCTCCGCCGTCGCGCCGACCTTCGCGGTGCTGCTGGTGGGCCGCGTCATCCAGGCCGGTGGCACCGCGGTCATGATGCCGCTGCTGATGACCACGCTCATGACGGTGGTCCCCGAACAGGATCGCGGCCGGGTCATGGGCAATGTCACCCTGGCCATCTCGGTGGCTCCCGCCATGGGTCCGGTCATTTCCGGGCTGGTGCTCCAAGCCGGTTCGTGGCGTTGGCTCTTCGTGCTGGTGCTGCCGATCGCCGGTACGGTCACCTGGTTGGGCCTGCGTCGCCTGGACAATATCGGGGAGCCGCAGACCGGCGATATCGACTGGCTCAGTGTGGCGTTCGCGGCCTTCGGCTTCGGCGGCCTGGTGTACGGCCTGAGCAAGTTCGAGACCGATCACGTCGCGGTTCCGGCCCTGCTGGTCGCCGCCGGACTGGCGCTCATCGCGGTGTTCGCGTTCCGGCAGCTGCGGCTGCAGCGTTCCGGGGTGCCGCTGCTGGATCTGCGAATCCTGTTGTCGGGCACCTACACCAAGGCGCTCATCCTCATGTCGGTGGCCTTCCTGGCCATGCTCGGCTCGATGATCCTGCTGCCGCTGTACCTGCAGAACCTGCGCCACCTGTCGCCGCTGGAGACGGGTCTGCTGGTCATGCCCGGCGGCCTGGCCATGGGGCTGCTGGGTCCGACGGTCGGCCGCCTCTTCGACCGCTTCGGCGGGCGACCGCTGGTGATTCCCGGCGCTGTCGGCGTCACCGTGGCGCTGGCCGGTTTCACCCAGATCTCCATGTCCATGCCGTACTGGCAGCTGCTGGCCCTGCACATCCTGCTGATGATCTCGCTCGCGGGCCTGTTCACTCCGGTGTTCACGCTGGGCCTGGGTGCGCTGCCGCCGCACCTGTATTCGCACGGCAGCTCCATGCTGGGCACGCTGCAGCAGGTCGCGGCCGCGTTCGGCACCGCCCTGGTGGTGACGGTCATGTCCGCGCGCATGACCCAGCTCGTGGAGACCGGCACCGAACCGGTGACCGCCCAACTCGACGGCATGCGCCTGGCCTTCGCCGTGTCCGCGGCCCTGTCGGTACTCGTCATCGTGACGGCGATCCTGCTCCCGAACCGGGCACCCGCCCCGGACGGGACGGGCGAGCACGCCCGGGACGAGACGGAGGCAGCGGTGACGGCCGCGCCCCTGCTGGTCAAGGACTGAACCGGCGGGTACCGAGCAGCCTGGCGCGCTCCGGCCGGCTCACGCCACCGCCTGCGAACGGCGTGCTCGACACCAGGTGCCGAGCGGACCGGTACCCGACCGGCCCGCTCGGTGCCGGGCGCCAGGCGTATCCGGACTCCTCCGGGCGGCCACCGGGACACCCTCCGATCGGACGTACCGCCCGGCCACGCCGACGGTGGTCGGCACGCACGACGATGTCCGTGTCGCCGGGCCCGACGTGCGCAACCGCGCGCGGCACGAATCCCCGCACCCCCTCATGGGTGCGGGGATTCGTGCTTCGCGGCCGTCAGCGGCGGGTCACGGTGTCCTGCCCGGTCAGATCGGTCCAGGCGTCGGCGAGGGCGGCCAGCCGGTGCCAGGCGGCGTGCACCCGGTCGTCGGCGATGTCGATATCGGAGTGCAGCAGGCGGTCGGCGTGGGCGTGGGCGGCGGCCATCCGGTCGACGAAGCCGCCGACCGATTCCGAACGCGGGCGGTGCGACTGCGGCTCCACGCTCACCCAGCCGTCGATGACGGCGGCCAATTCGGCGCGACGGCAGTCGATCTCGGCGGCGTGGCCGGGCTGCGAGCGGCGCAGCCGGTGCAGTTCGGCCAGTGCCGCGGCGGCGTCGAGCAGCGGATGCCCAGTCCCCCGGTCCGTGTCGGCGCCGCCGAACGCGGCCAGCAGCTCCTGCCATCTCGGCAGCGGCTCCCGCGCCGCGACCGCGACCGCGCGCTCACGCGGGAACATGGTCGGCTCCGCGCAGAATGGCCGAACGCGCCGCGTTCAGCACCATCGCCCGGTGCGGCAGGGCCAGGCGGCCGGGCTCGGGTTCACAGGCCCAGTGCCAACCGAGCCGATAATCTGAGACCGGCAGCATCACCTTGCCGCCGACATCGGGCACGGTCACGCCGTGCGCCCGCAGCCGACCGAGAAGCCGCTGCGGCACAGCGTGATACGGCGTCGGTGGAGCGACGAGAAACCACCAGTTCCGCCCGCGCGGATCGGCTACCGCGGGCGTTGCGGGCAATCCCGCCAACTGATCTCGGACATGGCGGCCCAGCCGCTGCGGCAGCCCGATGGCCTCCACCGCCCGGCCCACCGTGAGGTAGGGCCGGTCGGCGAACAGCTCCACGGGAAGTCCGTAGCGCACGCGCAGCAGATGGGCGGATTCGTGTGGGGAACGGCAGGATTCGAACATCGGGACCTCCGAGCGACGAGCGGTGCGCGGAATCCAGTGTGCGCCCGGGAGTTTGCCGGTGTGATGACGCGCACATGGCATCCGCGTGACCGTCTGTAAAGCCAGCTGTCCCAACCATGAATGTCAGGTGGTGAGGCCGCGTGACCGACTCCACGCTCCGTCGGTGCCAGCGCCCGAGCCAACGAGTGAGCACCGGCTCCGAACCCGGCGGGTCGTCTCCTGGCCGAGAAATCCCGAGGCCGTCGACCGCCACGGTCGACCGAACAGCCGACCTCTCGATTCGTGACGGCCGGGCGAGGCTACTCAGCCATGGCGGGCGTGCCGCCGCTCACCATGGCGGTCGGGATCTTCGGGAGGGCGTACGGGTGGTAGCGGGCGAGCCAGCCGAGCAGTTCCTCGCGTACCGCGCAGCGCAGATCCCAGACGTCGTCGGCATTGCGGGCCGACATGGAGGCGCGGACCACGATGGCGGTCGGGGTGCTGTCGGTGACCAGCAGGTTCCACTTACGGCCGTCCCAGTCCTTGCGGCCGCGCAGGAATTCGTGCAGGTGCTGGCGCAGTTCCGGCACCGGGGTGCTGTGGTCCAGGTACAGGAAGACGGTGCCGGTGATCTGCGGACCGCCCTTGGACCAGTTCTCGTAGGGCTTGCTGTTGAAGTACGAGATGGGCATGGTGAGGCGGCGGTCGTCCCAGATGCGCACGGTGAGGAAGGCCAGGGTGATCTCCTCGACGGTGCCCCACTCGCCCTCGACCACCACGGTGTCGCCGATCTTCACCGAATCGCCGAACGCGATCTGCAACCCGGCCATCAGATTGCCGAGCGTGGACTGGGCCGCCACACCGGCGATGATGCCGATGACACCGGCCGAGGCCAGCAGCGAGGTGCCGAGGGTGCGCAGATTGGGGAACAGGATCAGCATCGCCACCGCGGCCGTGGTCACGACCAGCACCGTGGTGACGATCCGGCGCACCATGCCGAGCTGGGTGTGCAGCCGCCGCACCCGCGCGGTGTCGGCGGTCCGGTTGGCGTACTTGTCCAGGGTGTTCCCGGCCACGGTGTCGGCGGCGCGCATGGCCAGCCACGCGGTGGCGAGTATCGCCAGGGTGGCCAGCACATTGCGGATCACGGCGTCCTGCTGGAGTTCCAGTTCCGCGAGCGGATACGTGAAATGCAGTCCGGCGCTGGCGAGTAGCGCCTGCAGGGGCAGCTGTATCCGGCGCAGCAGGGTGGCCAGCGACGACCCGGGGTGTCGGTTCGCGCTGTACCGCAGTACCCGGTCGATCAACAGTCCGGCCATGATGCTGACGGCGAGGGTGCCGCCGAAGACTATGAGCGGCCGCAATACGTCTTCCAAGGTGTCAGGACTCCTTGCCTTGGCGTCTCGGTCCTCTCTCCACGTTACATTTCGATAACGGGCGCGCCGCAAGGGGGAATCGCGACCCGCCCGGAACGCATGCGTCGACCGCGGGTTTCCCCGGCCCGGCGGGACCCGTAGTGTGCTGGGTCGTGATGCCACAGGCGGTTCGGGACTGGCGCGCGGGCGGACGGATGCTGCGCCGCCGGGCGGGTTCGGTGTTCGTCCGTTCGGCCCCGGGTTCGGGTCCCACGGTCCTGCTGTTGCACGGATACCCTTCCAGCTCTTTCGATTTCCGCCACATCGTGGACCGGCTCGACGGCCGGGCGTGGATCACGCTCGATTTCCCCGGCTTCGGTCTCTCCGACAAGCCCCGCCCGCACCGCTACAGCCTGTTCGAGCACGCCGACACCGTGGCCGAGGTACTCGCGCTGACCGGTATCTCGGGCCCGATCGCCGTGCTGGCCCACGACATGGGTACCTCGGTCGCCACCGAATTACTCGCCCGTGAGATCGAGGGCACGCTTCCGTTCGAACTCGACCGCGCGGTACTGAGCAACGGCAGCGTGATCCTGGAGAAGGCCACCCTGCGACCCATCCAGAAGATTCTGCGCGGCCCGTTGGGACCGGTCGCGGCGCGCCTGGCCAACCGGATCGTCTTCACTCGCGAGTTCTCCCGACTGTTCTCGGCGGCGCACCCGCTGAACAGCGCGGAGGCGACCGCGCAGTGGGCGCTGCTGTCGCGGGCGGGCGGCCATCGCATCGCCCATCTGCTGACCGCCTATCTCGACGAGCGCGTCACCCACGCGCAGCGCTGGCACGGCGCGGTGCGGGACTGGGACAAGCCGCTGGGGCTGCTGTGGGGCACCGCGGATCCGGTGGCCACCACGGCGGTGCTGGATGGGCTGCGCGCACTGCGGCCCGGGGCGCGAGTGGTGGAACTGACCGGCCTCGGCCACTATCCGCAACTCGAGGATCCGGACACGTACGGCGCCGGAGCTCGCGAACTATTGCGCTAGCAATCTCTCAGCTAATATATCAATACGCCCCGTCGCGTCGTTTGGCACAATAAGCAATTCTTGCACTATGATTCAAAACAGCGGAATTACCAGCTGAAAGAACTTGCCTTACAGCGACCCCCGTCACTACATTATTGAAATGCGACTGCGGTCACGATTATTCCATACCGCACATGCCCGATTTGCCTGGTCTAACCGTAAATAAGTTAATGCTCGGTTACCACCGCCTGAAACCTATTACTTAAATCTGGTCAGTCGCTCAGCGGCGTTGTAGCTTCTCCTCATCGCAACGCCGCGATTCGCAGTGTCAACGCATTCCGAGCACCAGAAGAGGTGGTCGATATGACCGGTCTGTTCGCGAAATCTGATGAGGGCATCCGCACCTGGGCAACCCCGGAGTGGACGGCGCGCGACCTGATCGCCGCCAAGGACGGACGGACCGTCTCCGTAGTGCTTCCCGCGCTGAACGAGGAAGCCACCGTGGGTGAGGTGGTCCGGGCCGTGCGGCGCCTGCCGGTCGGCCTGGTCGACGAGTTGATCGTCATGGATTCCGGATCCACGGATGCCACCATGCGCGTCGCCGCCGAAGCCGGCGCCACCGTGGTCAGCCGGGAATCGGTACTTCCCGACCATCCCCCCGTCCCGGGAAAGGGCGAGGTGCTGTGGCGCTCCCTCGCCGTCGCCTCCGGCGACATCGTGATGTTCATGGATTCCGATCTCATCGATCCCGATCCGCAGTTCGTCCCCAAGCTCATCGGCCCGCTCCTGCTGGACCCGAGCCTGGTCTTCTGCAAGGGCTACTATCGTCGGCCGCTGCTGGTGGGTGAGTCGTTCGACGAATCCGGCGGTGGCCGGGTCACCGAACTCGTGGCCCGCCCGCTGCTGGCCGCGCTGCGACCGGGGCTGCGCCACGTGGTGCAACCGCTGGGCGGGGAATATGCCGCCACCCGGCAGGCGCTCGAGCGGCTTGCCTTCGCGCCGCACTACGGCGTGGAGATCGGGCTGCTGATCGACGTCTTCGACCAGTACGGCGCGGAGGGCATCGGGCAGGTCGACCTCGGCGTGCGCAAGCACCGCAACCGGCCGCTGCACGAACTCGGGGTGATGAGCCGACAGATCGTCGCGACGGCGCTCGGACGCTGCGGGCTCCCCGATTCCGGCGCCGGAATCGTCCAGTTCCCACTCGGCGTAGACGGATTCGTACCCCGCGAATTCGACCTGCACGCGCAACAGCGGCCGCCCATCGGATCGCTGTTGAAAATCGCGTCCTGAATTCGACTTCCACCATTTCAGAGGACTTCTTGCCATGATGCAGAGCGGACTCATCGACGATTGGCGGCCGAAAGGCGGCCAGTTGACCGTCATCCGTCCCAGCGAAACCTCGCGGGCGGCGGCTTTTCGCGCCCGCGCCGATGCCACCCCACCGTCCTTTCAGCAGGACGCGTACCTGGAAATGGCGCGCACCGCGAAACTGTCGGGTCGCCGGTTCGATCGCCTGGTGCTGTGCGCGTTCACCCTCGACGGCGCACCCGATATTCCGGCGCTGGTCCGCGCCACGACCGCGATCGTGCGGCGACACGATTCCTTCCACAGCTGGTTCGAGATCGACGGTGCAGCCGGAATCCAGCGCCGCGTGCTCGCGCCCGAGGACATCCAGCTCACCGCCGACTCCTGGGGCGAGATCGACGGCCCGCTGGTGAGCCGCATTCTCCAGCGGATCACCCCGGGGCCGACCAGCTGGGACTGCTTCACCTTCGCGGTGATCGACCACGGCACCTCGTTCACCTTCGTGGTGGCCTCCGACCACATCAACTGCGATGCCGTCTCCGGCGGGATCATCAGCGGTGAACTCGTGCAGCTCTATTACGACCCGAGCGGTGCGCAGCACCTGGACGCCGTGCCCGCGGCGAGCTACCGCGAGCACAGCGGCCGGGAGCGTTCCCGGGCCGCGGCGCTGGACGCGCGGTCACCGCAGATCGTGGCCTGGGCCGATCGGATCATGGCCAATGGCGGCAGGCTGCCCAGCTTCCCGCTGCCGCTGCGCGATCCCGGTACGCGGGAGTCGGCGTCGGCCGCCTCGGACCGCCGGGTGCTGCTGTCCGGCGACGCCGCCGACCGCTTCGAGGCCGAATGCGAACGTGCGGGGGTGCGCCTGGTGTCCGGCATCTTCGCCGCCGCGGCCCGTGCCGAATACGAATTGTCCGGGCGCACCTGGTATTTCAACCTGTCGCCGAAGAACACCCGGGTCAGCGCGGCCGAACGCCGTTCGGTGGGCTGGTACGCGAGCCTGATCCCGATCGCCTTCGACTTCGACCCCGCGGAGAGCTTCGCCGACACCGCCCGGCGCGCCGACGCCGCCTTCACCGACGGCCGCTGCCTGTCGGAGGTGTCGCTGCACCGGGTCGTCGAATTGCTGGAAGCCCGGGAGGGATTCGAGGTCCGGCGCGGGTGGGTCGCCCCGATGCTGTCGTTCCTGGATATGCGCAAGCTGCCGGGCGCCGAGCTGTTCACCGCGCTCAACTTCTCCTTCTTCGGCAGCCGCGGCACCTCCGAGGAGGTGTACTCCTGGGTGCAGCGCACGCACGACATGATCTGGATGGCATCGCTGTTCCCGGAGACCGATATCGCCGCCCGCTCGATGGCCCGCTACTGCGATGCGCTGACCGAGGTCATGGAGTCGATCACGCACTCCGGGACCAGCCCGCTCTCACTCGATGTCGCGTAGGGGCGGCCCATGAGCGCACTGCGCGTATCGCGGGACACCGCCGCCCCCGCGCCGCACTCCTCCGCCTGGCTCGCGGTGACGGCCGTCTTCATCGCCGTGTTCATGCAGATGCTGGACGCGACCATCGTGACGGTCGCGATCCCGGACATCGTGCGCGAACTCGGCGCGAGTTCGGCCGAATCCTCGCTGATGCTCACGGGTTACACCGTCGCGCTGGCCTGCTCGCTGCTGCCGAGCGCGCGGCTGGGAATGCGGTGGGGGCGCGGTGGCTTCTTCACCGCCGCGCTCGCGGTCTTCGTGGGGGCGTCGGTGCTCTGCGGAATCGCGCCCACCCCGCTCACGCTCATCGCGGCGCGCGTGCTCCAGGGCGCGGCCGCCGGAGCCGTCTCCGCCCAGCCCATCGCGATCATCAGTGCCCGGTTCGCCGATACCGGCCGTCGCAATCTGGCCTTCGCGCTCTACGGTGCGACCGCGGGTACGGCGGCCATGCTCGGACCGCTGGCCGGCGGGCTGCTGCTGGGCGCGAATCCGCTGGACCTGTCGTGGCGGTCGATCTTCCTGGTGAATCTGATTCCCGGAGCGGTGGCGCTGGTGCTGGCCGCCCGGCAGTTGCGCGGCTCGGTGGTGTCCGAGCGCTGTGCCGTGGACGTCGGCGGTGCGCTACTGGCGGCGATCGGCCTCTTCCTCCTCGTGTACGGCCTGTCGATCGGGCGCGAACACAGTTGGTCGACACCGATTCTCGTCATGCTGGCGGCGTCGGCGGCGGTGCTGGCCGCCTTCGTCGCCCATGAACGCCGGACGGCCGCGCGGGGTGGTTCACCGCTGGTCGATCCGGGCCTGTTCGTCTCGGCGCGCTTCGCGTACTGGATCGTGGCCTGCCTGGTGGTGTACGGGGTGTTCGCGGCCTACCTGTTCACCATGTCGGTATCGCTCCAGTTCGGGCTCGGGTACACCGCGCTGCGCACCGGTGTGACCACGCTGCCGTTCTCGGCCGGTGCGGTGGCCGGGGCATTGATCGCACCGAAATTCGCTCGGGCGCTGGGCAATCGGATGGTCGGCGTGGGGTGTGTGCTGTTCGGGGTGCTGCTGGTGGGCTGGCTGCTGGCACTGGATCCGTCTCCGGCCGGGCTGTCGTGGCCGGTGCTGCTGGTGCCGCTGCTGCTCGGCGGCTTCGGTGTCGGGGTGGCGGCGGCCCGCTTGCAGATCGCGGTGGTGGCGGCGGTGCCGCCGCGCTCGATCGATTCCGCGTCCGGGCTGGTGCCCACCGCGCAGCAGGTCGGGAACTCGCTGGGGGTGGCGCTGATCGGCATTCTGTTCTTCCACTCCGTCGCCACCGGCGCACCGGCGGCGGTGAACACCGAACGGGACCAATTGCAGCAGCGGCTGACGGCGGTGACGCCCTTCGCTCCCACCATTGCAGGCGAATTCTCCCGGTGTGCGACGCTGCAACTCCAGTCATCCACGCCGGAGCGCACTCCGGCGGGCTGCGATCACTCCGAATCTTCACAGCAGCAGGGCAATTCGGCCCTGCGCGAGCAGGTGGCGGCGGCGGTCCGCGAGTCCTCGGAGAGTCTGGCCGGGACGGTGTTCGTCTCCGCCTTCCGGGATTCGATCCTGGTCCTGCTCATTCCGGTCGGGTTGGCGAGTCTGCCCTTCCTGCTGCGTCGACGAAAGGCTCCCATCGGGTAAGTTAGCCTAGGCTAGGCTAACTTGTTCGAGAAGGGAGACGTGGTGCGCGTCGTCATTCTGTTCGGTTCCGAAATGGGCACTTCCGAGGCGGTCGCGGAGTGCGTCGCCGATGAACTGTCGGCCTACGACGTCTCGGTCTACGACATGACCGACTTCGACCCCGGCGACCTGACCGCCGACGACTTCCACATCGTCGTCTGCTCGACCTACGGCGACGGCGACCTGCCCACCGGCGCGGAACCCTTCTTCGACCGGCTCGACGCCACCACGCCCGACCTGACCGGGCTGCGCTTCGCGGTCTTCGGACTCGGCGACACCGTCTACGGCGACACCTACAACCGCGGCGGCGAGATCGCGGCCGAGAAGCTGGCCGCGTGCGGCGCGACCCAGGTCGGCGAGCACGGCCGCCACGACGCCTCGACCGAGGTACGAGCCAGGGACATGGCGCGCGCGTGGGCGCGCACCCTGCCCATCCCGGTACCGGCCGCGGTCTGAGTGCGCTGCCAGGGGCGCAGCGGGCACACCACCGGCCGCCATCGCTCGCGCCGTGGTCGCGAGCGTTCGAGCCATGACGATGGCGGTTGTGTCCGCGCAGGTCAGCCCTGTCGTACCGGCTGCTCGGTCGGGGTGTCGGCCTTGTCCTCGGTGTCGCCGAGGGCCCGCTGCGCCCGGGCGACGGCCCATTCGGCGGCGTCGAGGCAGTAGCGGGCCAGGACGACGGCGACCTCCGCGACATCCTCGGCGCTCTGCACCGCTCGCGGCGAAGCCTTCCCCGCCGCCGCACCGTGCGCATCGGCCTGCCACTGCTCGAAATCGGCTCGCATGGCCTCGAACTGGCGCTCCAGCGCGTTCTTGGCCTCGGCCCACCAGCGCTGCGTCGCCTCCCGCATCTCGGTGGCGGTGTGCTCGAACTCCTTACCCTCCCGCTCGACCGCGGACTCGAACTCCTCCCGCCGCGCCCGCACCGCGGCCCGGTTCTGCTCCCGCGCCGCCGCCGACGCCTCCTCGATCCGCTTGACCCGATCCGACAGCTCCAGCAGCGATTCCGACAACGGTTTCATGGCGTTCCTCCTCGAAAGTCGGCGCTGCGCCGACACATTCGTTTACGACCACCTCAGCCTGATCCCGGCGGACGCCCATCCCAAGGGCAGAAGGTCACCGCACCACGACGTCCGAGGACACCAACGTGGCGGACTCCGACGGCCCGAACACGCCAGAAAGCGGACATTCCACGCCAACTATCCGGACATACTTGACAATTCTGGCGGTTAATATGCCTCGGTGATCGACAGGACTGTTCCGGCCCACCTCGCGCGCCTGATCGCGGATGCCGCCCGCACGGCGGGTATTCCGCAGGCCGAGATCGACCGGACACTCGGGGCCGTGCCCCTGGACACCGCCGACCCCCGGATACGGATCCCCACCGCCACCCTCCATCACCTGTGGGACACCGCCGTTCACGCCCTGCAACCGCTCGGCGGCGGCGTGCGGGTGTCGTCCCGCTGGGAGCGCGGCATGCTGCGCACGGGCGACTACCTCGTTTCCTCATCGGACACCCTGGCCAGCGGATTCGTCGCGCTCTCCGCCAATTTCGCGGCCGTCACCAGTCCGGAGTCGCGGCTGGAGGTGAGTACCGAGGACGGTGCGCTGTCGGTCGCGTATCTGGGGCCGGAACCGAGTGAGTTGGAACAGATCATCGGCGAATTCGCGCTGGGGCTGGTGATCCAGCAGGCCCGCGCGGCACTGCACCGGGACATCGCTCCGCGGCAGGTGTTGCTGCCGGGCCGCGCGCCCCGCCATTACGATCACCTGCGCCGCTTCTTCGGCACCGACGCGATCGACTTCGGCGCCGACCACGCGCGGGTGCTCATCGACGAGCGCGATGCGCGCGCCGCCCTGCCCGGCTCCGATCCGGCGCTGCACGCCATCGTGACCGATCACGCCGCCACGCTGATCACCTCGGCCCGGCCGGTACTGGGCTGGCTCGACAAGGTGTACGCGGAGATCGAGGCGATCTTCGACGACGGGAGTTCACCGGATTTGAATCGGGTCGCGGCCCGCCTCGCCATGAGCCCGCGCAGCCTGCAACGACGGCTCGCCGAGGAGCAGATCAGCTGGCGCGAGATGGTGGAGCGCGCCCGGCAGGAGCGCGCCACCCGGTTGCTGCGCGACGCCTCGCTGACGCTGGAATCGATCGCCGCCCGCGTCGGCTACAGCGATGTGCGCGCCCTGCGCCGCGCCTTCCACCGCTGGTACGGCACCAGCCCGGCCGAGTTGCGCCGCACCGGCTAGATCGCCCGCCCCGGAACGCGATCCGCGCCCCGGGCGGACTTCCCCGTCGATCTAGCTGTCGGCGCGCACCACCGGCCAGTCGATCTCGACGCCACCGGCCTTGTTGAAGTAGTTGGTGAACACGTTCAGCGCGACATTGCCGAGCACCTCGGCGATCTCCTCGTCGCCGAGACCCGCCTCCCGCGCGGCCTTCACATCGGCGTCCTCGATGCCGCCGCGCGTGCGCACGACGGCCGCCGCCAGCGTCAGTGCGGCCTGCGCGGTCGGATCGGTCCCCTGCCCGCGCCGCGCCCGCTCGGTATCGGTCGCCTGCAGGCCCGCCAGGTTGGTGCCGATGTAGGTATGCGCCGACAGGCAGTAGTCACACCCGTTCTCCTGCGCCACCAGCAGCGCGATCTGCTCCCGCACCGCGGCCGGCAGCTTGCCGCCGCCCAGCGCGCCGGAGAAACCCAGGTATGCCTGCAGCACGGCCGGGCTGTTCACCATCGCCTTGGTCATATTCGGGGTGACGCCGAGCGACTTCTGCACCGTGGCAAGCAGTCCCGCGGCGACGCCGGTGGCCTGTTCGGGCTGCACGAGGGGGAGACGAGACATGATTCTTCCTTTCGATGAGCGATCCCGGAAGCGCGAATCCCGTTGATTCGCTTCCGTTTTCGGACACTTCGAAAGGTACGGAGGAATCCGCCCCGCGCCGAGGGTCCGCGCCGCCACACAGCGGACGGTTCACGACCGGTTCGGGGGACATTTCCCGACAGCATCGGACCGACGATCCGCTACTCGGCATACGCCTGGTCCGCGCCCTGAGCACTGAACCCGATGCTCCACGCCCAACACCGCCAGACCATAACAAGGAACACGTTCTACCCGGGTCGCACCGCATCGACCGGATTACGGACGCATGCGACAGTGAGCGCCGGATCCCGGCACGACACCCAGATCGACGGGGGTGACATCCACGACAGGGTTTCCCACGCATGGGAAGCATGGCCGAACCCATTGTCGCTACACCAAGTATCGTGCCGCTATATGACGGCACATTATATAAGAGGAAGTTTCCGACGCCGTCGCCAACACGAACGCGGCCTCGCCGGCACGGATACCACTGCGGCACAACTTGTTCCGTGGACCGAGACCGTCTCCCAGCGGGAGTTCCGCACTGGATCGCATCGGAAAGGTCGCCATGTCCACTGAATCCATCGATTCGATATCCGAGATCCGAGAACCGAGCGTGGACTCCGCTCGGCCCGGCGGACCGAGCACCGACGCGTCGGAGAGCAAGGTCTCCCCAGCCCGGCACATCGGCCGGTCGCGCGGTCTCATCGGGGTGATCGCGCTGTCGGTCGGCCTGATCGCCCTCGGATTCCTCTCTCCCGGCACGCTTCCGGCCGAGGGCGACCATGTGGGAGCGTTCAGCCTGCTGCCCGCCCTGGTCACGCTGGTGGTGGTATTCGCGACCAAGAACGTGGTGGCCGCGCTGTTCCTCGGCGTCGTCACCGGCGGCGTCGTGAGCGCGGAGTACAACATCGTCGACGGCTTCATGCTTCCGTCGCTGGGCACCGTCTCGTTCGCGACCATCCTGCTGGTCTACCTGTGGGCACTGGGCGGATTGATCGGCCTGTGGACGCGCACCGGCGGCGCGCAGGCATTCGCGGAGATGGCGGGCCGCACCCTGGTGCGCGGCCCCGTCAGCGCCCGGGTCTTCGGCTGGCTGGTGGGCGTGCTGTTCCATCAGGGCGGCACCATCTCGACCATCCTGGCCGGAACCACCGTGCGCCCGCTCACCGACAAGCACAAGGTGTCGAAGGAGGAGCTGACCTACATCGTCGACTCCACCGCCTCTCCGGTCGCGACCGTGCTCCCGTTCAACGCCTGGCCGCTCTACGTGGCGGGCCTGATCGTCGGGACCACCCCGCTGTTCGCCACCGAGGATCAGGGCATCGCGTTCTTCATCAGCTCGATCCCGTACAACTTCTACGCGATCTTCGCGCTGCTGGCGACCCTGCTGTTCGCCTGGGGGAAGCTGCCGTGGGTCGGCGGCGCGATGAAGAAGGCCATCCACCGCGCCCGCACCACCGGACAGCTCAACTCCCCGACCGCCAAGCCGATCACCTCCGACGAGCTGGTCACCATGAAGCTGCCCAAGGACTATTCGCCGGGCATCGCCGACTTCGCCGTTCCGATGGGCGTCCTGCTCACCGTGGTAGTCGGCTCCTATGCCATCACCGGAAAGGTGCTGATCGCGCAAGGATTCGGCCTGGCGGTGGTGGTCGCGATCGTGCTGGCACTGGTCAAGGGCCTCCCGCTCGGCGAGGCCATCGAGGGCTTCGTCGACGGCTGCAAGGGTGTGACGGTCGGCGCGCTGATCCTGGCCTTGGCGGTAACGCTCGGCTATGTGTCCAAGCAACTCGGCACCGCGAACTACATCGTCGAAACCACGTCGAACTGGGTGGTGGATCCGCTGCTGCCCGCCATCCTGATGGTCATCTGCATGGTGGTGGCGTTCTCCATCGGCTCGTCGTGGGGCACCTTCGCGGTCGTCTTCCCGCTCGCGATGCCGCTCGCCTACGCCATCGACCCGAACCCGATCTACCTGCATCTGTGCTTCGGTGCCGTCGTCGGCGGCGCGGTATTCGGCGACCAGGCCTCCCCCATCTCGGATACGACGATCCTGTCCGCCCTCGCCTGCGGCGGCGACGTCATGGACCACGTACGAACGCAGATCCCCCTCGCCCTCGCCGCCGCATCCCTCGCTGCGGCGACCTCGACCACATTGGCGTTCGTGGTGCTGTAGAGGGGTTGTCACACGACGAGTTGGATTCGTCTTCTACGGTGCGGGCGGTGACGCCCGCACCGTGGTGGCGCGCGAGAGCTATCGCGCCATCACAGCTCTGGAAGTCGTTCAGCGACCACCATCCCTGCGGTCGATTCCGTCATGACAGAACTTTGCGGCTGCTCACCGCGAACGTGAGCCGAAAGCCCGGCGGTCCGTGTCAGCCCTGCGGCGCGCAGTTGATCGCGTCGCCGTTCCAGCTCAGATCCGACTCCTCGGCGATCTCGAAAACCTCGAAACTGTTGTCGGCCGACACCGCATCGATCAGAGCCCGTGAGCCGGCGACGATCGTGGAGTCGAAGTCGATCTCGCTGGCCACAACCCATGCGTGATCGGCGGGCCAGAGCAGCTGGGGCGTCACCCCGGGGAAGTCGCTCGTCCAGCCCAGGCCCGCCGCATACACCCAGCCGGGGTCGGCGAGTTCGGCGAGATCGGTGTCGAACAGCAGGAAGTCGCGTCCCGGCCAGCGTAGGAAAGGCCCCGCCTCGACGGCCCGCCGGACCTCCGGTGCCACAGACGCAACCAGCTCGGCGTCGATGCGAGCTCGCTCACGCTCGACGTCCTGCGGATCGCCATCGGTGGCCGCGACGAACACCGCGTCCGAGGGTGTGTTCAGTTCGCCGAACCCATTCCACACTCCAGCCGTCACCTGTTCGGGTGCCTCGGTAGCCGCGCGAAGGTGAACGCCGAGCGCGGCCAACAGCTTCGGATCGAACCACCCCTCGACGGTCTGGCCGACCTCCCAGCCGTCGTCGAACGACATCGCCGCCTCGTCCTCATCATCGGTGAGCCTGCGCCACTGCACCAGCGGATGCATCACCCTGCCGTTGCGCGCGGCGACCTCGGCCCACGGCCACATCGCCTCCGCCACGATCGCGGGATTGCCCCACTCGTCGGTGATCGTGGCATCGCGGCGGAACGCCTCGACCGGATGCAGAATCCGCGCATAAGCCTCGAACCCGGTACCAGCCACACTGCCGACCCCGACCTCGCCGACCCGCGCCAGCAGCCACCCACCACGCTCGACATCCGCTGTGAACCGCACCCGGTCAGCCTAGTCAGCGGGGCTGGCGGACAGTCCTGCCGTACGCCGAGCGCTGCTGTTACGCGCGGTCGCTATCACCGAACCCCTGGATGAACAGGCCGGCCGGTCGTAGCGTGGCTATATGGGTGTGGATGGCACGAGTATGGGTCAGACGCTTCGACAGATTCGACACGCGCGTGGCAAGTCCCTCGCAGTCGTCGCCGGCCTCGCCGGGATCTCCACCAGCTACCTGTCTCGACTGGAATCGGGCGAACGCGCACTGGACCGCCGCTCGCTCATCCTTGCTCTCGCCAAGGCACTCGAGGTCGCCCCGAGTGAGATCACCCGCGGCGCGGTCGGAGTCAGTGGCGAACTGGACGAGGATCGCTCGCTCGGAGATGTTCGACTGTCCCTGCTGTCGGTCAGCATGGGAGAACCTGGCGGCGACATCACGCCCACCGAAGCATTGAAAGCGAGAACCACCAGTCTTTTGGAAGCACAACGGCAGTGTGACTACGCACTCGTCGGTGCCGAGTTGCCCAGTCTGATGCGCGATCTGCACACCACCTTGGACGCACGCCGCGACGAACAGGAGTTGTTGAAACTCGCAGTGCTCACCCATGTTCAGGGCACCCAAGCATGGTTGTCCGACATCGGCGCAAGCACCGACCTGGCCTGGCAAGCAGCCGCCACCGCCAAGCAAGCGGCCGAACGGCTCGAAGATCCCCTCTACAGCGCGGTGAGCGCGTTCGGGACTGCCTTCGGACTGGTGAGCGCGGGCGGATTCGACCTCGCGTCCCGCACCCTGTCGGAGGCCGAGCCGAGCACAGACAGCGCAGCGGGGATGCAGGTCGCCGGAATGCTCGCGCTTACACAGGCGCTCGTGTCGGCCGCCAAGCTGGACGACAGGGAACGACGGGCGGCGATCGACCATGCCGATGACCTCGCGGCCCGCACCGGCGACGGGAACGCCATGTGGTTCGGGTTCGGCCCATCCAACGTTGGCGTGTGGCGCATGAGTGTGGCCCTGGAGGCGGGCGAGCACCCCGAGGCCGCGAGGATTGCCGAGGCTATCGACCCGAGCGCACTGACACCCGCACGGCAGTCGGCGTACTACCGCGAGTACGGCCGCGCCCTGGCGCGACTGCCCAAGCGTCAGACCGATGCTGTTCTGATGCTGCGCCGCGCCGAGAAGATCTCCCCCGCACGGATTCACCGCCACCCGTTCATGCGCTCCGTGCTCGCCGAGTTGCTTACCCGCGCCAAACGTGACGCCGTCGGCCGGGAGCTGCGCGGCATGGCGTATCGGGCGGGGTTGCACGTCTAGCCTTCCGAACGTCCGGCACGCTTTTGCCACCGTGGCAACATCCTGGTTGGACGGGCGTAGATGCTGTGGTCGGGCAGCATCGCCAGGTCGAGTTCGTCCACGACATCCCGGTGGCGCCGCCTCCCAATCACCCGCCCATCGGAGGGGAAGCGATCGTGCGATTCGACTGCCTCAGCCACCACAACCGCGAATGGGGTCGGCAACACCCGGGCCTCGCCATGCAGGTGCATATCAACTGCCACCTCGACACCTGCCACACCAAGGCCGCAGCCTGGTCGGCCTTGGTCGACGCCGGGAAGGTCGTCCCCGATTCGAACCGGCCCATCAGGACTGAGCCATGACCGCCCGCGACGGCGGCCACGTCGCCTACCAGCATCGCGACGACGGGATATGGCCTGTCGGCGAAGACGGCTGGCCGATCACCGCCGAACAGCTGGCCAAACCGGATCGCGACATGAGCGGGGCTCTCAGCCTGCTGGGCCACAATGGCGAGATCATCGACGTGGAGCCGGAATCCGTCGAAGACGTCGAGCCGGACGCTCCATGACGACCCTTCTTAGTCGACAATCTCGGACTGCGGCGCGATCCCGGCAGGCCACGACTAGGCAGGACCCAGTAGATCCCACCGGTTGCCGGCAATGTCCACGAAGACCGCGACGCAGCCATACGGCTCGGACCGCGGTTGTGTCACGAATTCGACGCCCGCTGCGACCAGCCGAGCATATTCCGACCGGAAGTCATCGACCCGCAGGAAGAACCCCACGCGACCAGCAACCTGACCGCCGACTACGGCCGCCTGCCCCTCGCCGTCCGCACGCGCCAGCAGGATTCCGGTTTGCGCACCTGGCGGACGAACCACCACCCACCGCTTGGGTCTGCCATCGTTGGTCAGCGACGGCACGTCCTCTACCAGGTCGAAGCCCAGCACCCCGACGAAGAACTCGATTGCCAGGTCATATTCCTCGACCACGATCGCCACCAGCTCCAGATGCACCCATCTGAGCATAGGCCCGCGTCCGGTGCGGCCAACCGCAGTTCAGCGGTGCTTATTGCCCTTCTTCTCGAAACCCTCGATTGCGGGCTGCGGGTTGGCGGATTTGGCCTTCTTCTCCGCTCGTTTCTCCTTCAGGGTCTTGCCCTGAGCCTTGGACATCTTGCTACGCGGAGATTTGTCGGACAACTGGTTGGTCCTTTGTTCGGAAGCCTCGATGGCCTCGTTACCTCGACCCTACGCCACCACGGCAGGCCCCAGTTCCGTATCGGGGCAGGCGTCTCGCGATCGATCAGCGGAGCTACCGAGGGGCAGCTTCCAGTGCGGGATCGCCATGCTCCGGCTGGCCGGAGCGCAGTCTGGCGTGAACGCACCCACGCGCAACGGCCCGTCGACTCCGACTGATCAACCCACTGTCGGTGCGGGCGGTCCGAGCAGATTCCACCCGTTTCCCGCGATGTCGAGGAAGACAGCAACCTGCCCGTAGGCTCGCTGCCACCTACGCCGGTGTTCTGGCCACGACCCCATGTGTGGTCGATCGGCCAGAGCAGCTGGAGCGTCACCCGGGGAAGTCGGATGCCCAGCCCAAGCCCGCCGTATACATCCCGCCGGGGTCGGCGAGACCGGTGTCGAACAGCAGGAATTCACGCCCTCCCGCCCATTGCGCGCCGCGACCTCACCCCACGGCCAGCACGATCCCGGTAGGTCGCGACTGCCGTCCGCGGAGCCCGCGCATCCTGACGACCTTCGGCTCTGCCGCCCTCGGGATCGGTTGATGCATCGTAAAGACAGGCGACTGAAAGGAATTCGACGATGCTATCGCTGTCGAGACGCACCGAGACCGGGCACATACGCAGTGCGGCACACCGACCGCGGCCACCACGAACCAGCAGACTGCTCGGATCGTCGGTTGCTCTGCTCGGCGTGGCGGCCTCCGTCCTGGTGACCGCGCCGGATGCCGCCGCGCGGGTGACCGGCCTACACGCCTCACCCGGGCTCAGCTGGGGGCCGACCCAGCAGTACGGCACCAATTGCACCTACACACTGACCGCGACCGTCGACGACGCCGCCCCCGTGTCGTTCTACGACTTCGACCCCTCGACAGTCTTCTCACCGAGCAACTACATCCAGCCGGTCGATGGTGTGGCGACCGTGCAGTGGACCCCGACGAACCCCGGCTGGCACCGGATCGTCGCCTACCAAACCTCCGAGGGCGGTCCCGCAATCAATCTCGAGGTCGGCACCGGCATCAACACCGGCTCCGCCTGCCTCGTCTTGCCGTAGCGAGCAGACGCGGCCCCTCATCCGATCGAACGAAGGTAACCCGATCAGAGCAGCGGCCACTTACACCCCTCATCGATGCACTTCGACGGGGGAATCGCCAGGTCGTGCCGCCGACTGATCCTTCCGATGGGCGATCACTCACCAGAAAATCTTCAGTGGCTACTCTAGACATTCCATATGCTGTTGGGTAATTTCACTGTTGTCAAAAATGAGAGATCGAGTGACTGGGCAGGTGAACTGCCTGGTATGCGGTACCCCGCCCCGCCGACGCAGGCGAGAATCCGGCTGGCCCACTGGCTGCTGGACCGCCGCCGGCGGGGCGGCACAGCAAGAAGGCTCGCAGACAAGATGCGTACGCATGGAGGTGGTGGCCACTGAGTAGTCGAAACCCAGTTGTACGACCCGAGTGCTCTCGGGAGCTGTGAATGCCATCGGCCTTTGGAGGCCGGTGAGCAACTCGACCCTTTCGTATACGTATTTCCCAGGCCCCGGCGCACAGTGCGCCGGGGCCTCTGGCCGTTGGCAAATTGAGAGGTGCTGTGCAGCAACCGGATATGACTCCCACTCCGGATAGAAGCGGGGTGGACCGACTAGACGACGAGGATTTCCCCGCCTACAGCATGGGTCGCGCCGCCGAGCTCCTCGGTGTGACCCAGGCGTTTCTGCGCTCCCTGGATGGGGCGCGCCTGTTGACCCCGCAACGCTCGGAGGGTGGGCATCGCCGCTACTCGCGCTATCAGTTACGGATCGCCGCGCGGGTGCGTGAGCTGATCGATGCAGGGAACTCCTTGGAGGGCGCCTGCCGGATCGTGATCCTGGAAGATCAGCTCGCGGAGGCGCAGGCGCTCAACGCCACCCTGCAGCACGCCCTCGACACGCACGAAGCCCGCGACTCGGAGCACCCGTAGCCCGTGCGGGGCCAACGCAGGCAGCCTGCGGTGAGTGGCCGACGAGAGAGCTCCAGATGGCGCGGACGTCCTGGACGCGCGAACCCGTCTGCCTCTGCTCCACAGGTGTGCCGGCCCTCCGACTTCGATGTCGAAGCCGTGCCCCGGGGTGGCACGTACACGGCATCGAGTCGCGGAGGCTGTCACGCCGAAACCATTCCACCGCAACGGTTGTCTCATCGTCCCGTGGGTTTCGATTTTGATCACACTGTGCGTGTTATGAACAGCGGGTTGAGTTCTTCCCACTCCGGCGTGTCCGCTGCGGTGTTCGGGCTGGGGGCTTTCTGATCCAGGAGTCCGGGCGTTTCCAGCAGTTCCGTGTACCGCTTGGCGGCTTCGGTTCGGGCCCGTTCCCGTGCGGCCTCATGGCATGCCATGATGGCCTTCGCCAGTCGCTCGGGTTCCACGGACATGGCGGCCTCTGAGATGTGCAGCTTGGTGATCGTCCCTTCCAGGTCGGTCTCGACTACTACTGCGCCGCCGGATGTCTCGGCACGACCCCGGCCCGCTTCGATCGCGCTGTGTAGTCGCGCGTTCCGCTGCTCCGATTCGGAACTCATGGTCGACCCCCTGAGTGTCGTTCAAGCGCACCCCGTGATCTGTCCGGAGCATCGGCCACCAACATTAGGGGCGCTGACGTGATAACCGCAATCGATGGGCGGTGCCGTTGCCCGCTTCGAGGGCGGTGCAGCCGGGGCGGGTTCCCACGAAAAGGTCATCCAGTCAGAAGTCGTTGGAACGGACCAATATTCGGTGCTTCGCACGCTGGGCTTGTCTAGGATGGCAGCTTTTCCAAAGCGCGTTTCGCCTGCTTGCGGATGGAGGCATACGGATGGTCCAGCAGTGGTTCGATCAGGTGGCGGACGCCGGTTGCTTTCATCTGGACTAGTGCTTTGATCGCAGCTTCACGCGGACCAGTGCCGAGTTAGCTGACTGCGAGATCGCGTGCTTCCGGTGTTTTGACCTTGCCGAGGTACTCGACGAGCGCGCTCTTGGGGGTGCCCTCCGGCAAGTTGGCGAGCAGGTCGGCGATCTGTGCAAAGTTCTGCTTGGCGGCAATCACCCCCAGGCCGGCGCATGCCCATTCCCGGTGCTGGGTCGGTAGAGGTGGTTGGTGCCGTACCTGGGCGATGAGGAGGTCGATGGCTTGCTGGTTGCCGCGAGCGGCGGGGTCGATGAGGTTGCGGATGAGTCCGGATCGAATGATGGAGCGGTGCTCGGTTTCGGGACCGGGGATTCGGGTCTCGAGGTGGGCAAGCCAGTCGATGAAGATGGGGATGCCCTGTGGGATGTTCTCGGACCGTTGGACAGATCGTCGAGGGTGTAGCACGGCACATTCACGGCCGCGAGTTCCTCCATGATCCGTCGGTCGAAACCGTGTTGACCGTGGACGTACCGGGCCGGCACGTTGTTCATCCAATCCGTGCCACCGTTTTCGCTGCCAGCGGGCATGTGTTTGTAGGTGATGAGGGCGTGCTCAGGGGTCATTGTTGTCATCCAGTTCTTTTCGCAACAGCTGGATCTGGCCGGTTCGGATCTTGTCTGCGATTACAGGGTCGTCGATCTGTGTCCGGTGATCGACCACCAACGTCGGTGTGTAACCACGTTCACGTGCCCACTGCTCCTGGATGACGATCTGGTCGCTGTAGCGGGCGATGTCGTTGGTGTTCTTCACCTCCATGACCTGGCGATTCACGTCGTCGACCACTCGGGGCACCGAGGTCTCTGAGCACAGGTCGATCCGCCGACCATGATCGACCGCCCAGTCCACCACGCCGAAGTCATCTCGCTCGAGGGCGACAGCTACCGGCTCGAGGACCGCTACCTCGGCCACGTCCCCGCCGCCACGACCAACGACTGAAAAGGGTGCAGCGCTGCTGCGAATTAGCCGCGTTGTAGAGCATGAGGATGGCCGGCCCCCAGAGCGGGGATTCCTCGGGATGCCGCACCTGATAGATCAGCCGGGTTCTCAATGCTGAACGCCCGCAGGGGGTCGACGATGGCAGCGCTGCCATGTGTGGCGGTTACGACGGACGGCCGCCGCAGCGCAATGGGGTATATCTACAGGGAACGATAGGCCGTATGCACGGTTCAGGCGCGCGGGCCTGGGCCGTGCATTGGGTTGTGTCCATGCTGTACGTGCCCCCGGGGCGGCACGTACAGCATCCACACAAACACCCACCCGCGGTGAACTGCGGATATCTGCCGACGTCGGGGTGAAGCGGCGCGTTCGCGGCCGGATTGGCAGTGCCTGACCTGCGGCCCGGTGCCGGAAGTGTCGAGTGCGGGGCTCCCCCTCCGGAGGCCCGCCAAGTGCGGGATGGGCTGGCTGGTTGCCGGGGAGGACGGGTTCGGTCGCGCCCGG
Organism: Nocardia sp. CC213A; assembly: GCF_030766805.1. NCBI lineage: Bacteria > Bacillati > Actinomycetota > Actinomycetes > Mycobacteriales > Nocardiaceae > Nocardia > Nocardia sp. CC213A. Next base: position 67,234 of record NZ_JASFXA010000018.1, on the reverse strand, counting down.
CACCGGGATCAGCGAGTGCCGTCGTACGGCGTGCCGTGGGCGCGACGAAAGCGCCGCCCTGGAACTGTCATGCCCGTTCTACGGGCTCATAGTCGGCGAGCGCGGCCAATCGCTGTCCCTGGAGCAGTCCAGAAGATGCCGCTGCTATACCCCGGCAGCACCGTCGGCCTGTACCACGTTGAGCGAGACCATCACCTGATCGCGATCGCGGATCGATGGGTACGCGTCGGGAATGGTCGGTTCGATGGAGTACAGCATCTCACAAAGCAGGTCGCGCTCCTCGCTGGTGATCGGAATGTTGTGGTTGACCAGCGCTGCGGCAAGGTTGCTGAACAGCATCGGGTACTCGCCGACGGAGTGGAAGGTTCGTAGCTGGGCGAGTACCTTCTGTGGTACCCGGCCGGTCAGGGCATCCAGTAGAGCTTGGCCGACTCGCCGCCTTTCGTTGCCGCGTTTGATCCTTTCGGCGCGGTCTTCGGGCGTGAGGTGCCATCGCCCTTCCTCATCGCGCCAGGACTTCTCCGTCATGAGCGCCTCCGTTCTGCCTGCTCAATCAGTGCGATCGGTGTCAGTGGTCGCGTAGTCCGGCCCACGGCCCCATACCGCGGGGCTGTCTTCGGGAATATCGAGTTTCGATTCCGCCGCAGGCGGCCCAGTCCTTGCCCGTTGGGACCACCACGGACACCGCCATCAACGGGTAGAGCTGGCATGTCCGGACGCAAACCAGATGTCGCGTTCAAGCAGATTCTCCTCCAAAGCCACGTCACTTCGCTGGGCGATCACTGTCGACCGGGTGAGGTCAGCCGCCACCAGATCCGCCGCGGCCGCCGAGACCTCCGCGCCCTGGTTCGGAGTTTCCTGGTGCCGGCTGTTCGCGTCCAGGTGCCGGTCGGTCGCCGGGTCGTTGCCCGACGCCCGGAACTGCGGGCGGAGGATTCAGCCCGCCACCACCCTCCGAACCGTCACCCCCACCCGAACTCGATGGTGCCTGATCGCCCGATGGGGCGGGGCCGCTCGGCGGGTTGAATGCTGGATCGACGGTCGCGACCGGTCCATCGGCACCCTCCTGCCACACCCAACCGGGCGGCAAGGTCGGCAGTTCCGGCGGTGTTTCGGGGGCGGCAGGGTCCTCGGGCACGAGGATCAATCCGCCCGGGCCGTAGCCTCCCCAGGTGTAGCCCTCGGGTGGTTCGGGCATTCCGTTGGGCTGCGGCTCGGGGATCAGCTGTGGAGTCCCGTCGGTATTGATACTGCTCCACCTCCAGTTCGGTGGGGCTTCGGGAAATTCCGATGGCGGCGGTCCATCGGGATCGTCGGGGACCAGTACCCACGAATCTGGGTTGTCGAGCATGGGGTTGTCTGCCGCGCCGGGCGCCCAGTGGTAGCCGGGGGGCGGCTCGGGTAGTCCGTGCTGCGGCACCCTTCTGTCGGGGTCGGGTTGAGTCCGCAACGGCGGAGAATCCTGCCCGGCACCCGACTCGTCGGCATCCGGCTGCGGCGATTCGTATGTCGCGGCCGGTCCCGATTCGCCCGAATCCGACTCACCGGTTCCCTGCGAGTCCGACTCGTCGGATCCTTGCGAGCCACCGTCATTCCCCCCACCCTCACCGTTGTCCTCCGACATCGGTTGCGGGTCACCGTTCTCATCGAGCTGGGTCACTCCCGGCCCCCCAGTCGGATACGCAGTGACGACAGTGCCGTCCGGCATGATGGCTACCTCGATTGCGACGCCATCGACGGTGCCCTTCACCAACCATGTGCCCTTGTCTTCCTGCCATTCAGGGGGCTGGTCGGGGTTGTTGGCGACCTGTTCGACGGCCCGCATGATGCGGTCCGGTCCCCAGTCCTCCGGGAACTCCGTTTTACCTGGATCTGTGGCGGAGCCGGACATATGCCCGCCCGACCCCTCCCCGTCTCCGTAGAGAATGTGGGCGCGCGCGGAATCGGCGTTGATCTGGCCCGGTTGGGGGTGGGGACCGGGCACGTCGTCCCACGGATTGCCGCCATCTTCACCGGGAGCGCGGCGCACGGCAGTCGTGGCCAGCCCGGATCGAAGCAGAGAGCCCAACGACGTACTGCCACCGCTGCGTCTAGCCGCAGCGGTGAACGCCGCTGCACCGGCCACAATGAGCGCTACTGTGCGCGGGTCGAATCCGTCGCGCTCGGCTGGTTCGGGCACCGGTGCGGGTGGTCGATCAGTGGACGGCGACCCCGGCCGGTCAGCGGACGGTGCTGGTGGCATGTCGCTGCGGAGTAAGCGTTGTTTGAGGTCGGCGAATTCCTGATCCGACAGCACGCCCTGCTCGTGCAGGCGCGCCGCGCGTTCCAGTTGCGCCACGAGGTCCTCACCCTCCGCGGGTGGCGGTGGTGTAGGCACTTCCCCGGTAGGTGGCTGTCCTGGGGCAGGTGGGGGTGCGGTCGGTGCCGGTGGGATGTTGCCGGGGAGGACGGGTTCGGTCGCGCCCGGCACCGGGATCAGCGGGGTGCCGTCGTACGGAGGTGCCGCGGGTGGGACGAACGCGCCACCGTTGGGGCCACCGCCAGTGCCGGGCTGGTCGGGCAGGGAGGGGATGCCCGGGGTGGGTGGGGCGGCGGTGGTCGGCATCCCGGGTTGTCCGGGCGGGGGAGGTGGTGGGGGCGGGCAGGAGATGCCCAGCATGGGGTTGGGGATGCAGATCGGTTGCGCCGCCACCGGAGTCGGTGCCGCCCACAGGGCGGCGGTCGCGGCACCGGTGAGGGTGAGCAGCCCGGCTGCGGCGGTGATCCGCCGCACGGTGGGTCGCCGTGTCGGCATGATGGTCACCGGGCTGGGGTCGAGGTGCTGCCGCCGGACCGCATCCGCTCCACCAGTTTGTCCGCGCCCTGCCAGAACAGTCGGCCCGCGATCGACATGACCACGAAGAAGCCCAGATACACCCAGATCGCGCCGTACCGGTCGGCCCACTGCGGGATACGGCCCAGCACTGCAAAAGCCGCGATCAACAGAACCAGGCCAACCACCACGGCGGCGACCGGCCGCGCCAGCGAGCCCGACGACTGCGGCGGGGCGGTGTCGTCGGTGTGTTGCCCGGGCGACTGCGTCGCGGCGGTGCCCATGGGGCGGAGTTCCTTCCTCTGCTGTACTGCGGATTTCGCTGAACCAGAGAACGCTGAACCAGAGAACACGGAGAAAGCGGTGCCCACGCGCGAAGACCTGATCAAGATCAGAACCATTGGGATCGTAACCGTCGATGACCAGCAACAACACCGATTCGATGGCGACAATTCGGTCACGCTCAGCCGAGTCGACGCGACCGCCCGATCACCAGGGGGGCGGTCAGAACGAGAGCGGATCGCCGAACACGGTAATGGTGTCGTCGGCGGCAGCGGTCGAGACGGTCAACGCCGCGACCGACCGCAACGCGACCTGCCCCACGCAGGAGTCCACACGCAAGGCGACGTCGTAGAGGGCCAGATAGCCGGTCGCGGCCGCAAGGGGCTTGGACCCCAGAGCGACAGTGGTGATGGATCCGGGCCGCAACGTGACTTGCACGCTCGGCGTGATCCCGGCATTGAGACCGGCGTTACCACCGAGGGTTCCGGAAGGATACTGGGACGCGGTGCCGCTACCGAGCACGCCGAGGTTGGCACCCAGCGTACCGGCCATCCCGAGGGTCATCCCCGAGGACACATCCGTATTGCAGCCGATCATCAACCCGACCGCGATCGTCGCGGACCGCACCGGCGAACGCCCCTGACCGCCGATCTCCCCGACAGCCATCACCGACAAGAAACCTTCACGGGAGAACGCGGCGGCATTCAACGCGATCGGCCACCGCTCCAGATTCTCCCGGGACTTGGTGACGGTGATATCCCAACCGTCGGCGGTGGTCACCGTCCGCGACTTGTCGGGGGTGCCCTCCGCCAGCGCGGCACCGGCCCCAGAGCCGACACCGGCCAACACCACCGCCAGGGCCAGGCATCCCGCACCGACCACCGGCCGGATGCCACCACCGTCAACGAGCACGCCACACTCTCCTGTCTCAGATCCTCGACAACGAGCCGGACACGGCAAACCCCGCGCACACCCTAGACGACCGATCCGCCATGACCAGCGCATTCCCGTCCCCGACACGCCACACCCTCGACGGTGATGAGCCATCCACCTTCCACCGACAGCTCCCAGCCGCGGACCGATCGGACCAGAAGGAGTTCATCAATGCCAGCACTGGGAAATACCCAGACACATCGACGGCACCACGCTGATCATCGGCCTTACCGTCGTCCCCGCCGTCACGGTCATAGCCTGACCTACCGTCTCCAGGCCGGATCTCCGTGGCCACGTCTTCTCTGGCCCTCACGTCGATTCCGGCGCTACACGGCGGCACGCGGACCCCGACCACAGCCTTCGTCCGCAGTCGGTCCATGCGAAGGCTGCGGAGCCGATCCACGCCGTCAAAGCGCAACCACGATTGACCCACGGCTGGGCCGTGCCCGACTATCTGTTGCGAGATCAAAACGTTCCGAGATGTCGAAGTCGTGCCCCCAGGGTCGGGCTCGAACCGACACTGGGCGGATTTAAGGGTCAAGTCCCGGGGCGTGGTGTAACTGGGGTGGTCACCGCATGATCCGAATTGTCGGTCAGGCGGTGAGTTCTGCGGGTGTGGTGTCCTCCTGTTCGTCGGTGGTGAGCCCGCGGGAGCGGGCCAGGACGTCGAGGCCGAGGTAGCGGCGGCCCTCGATCCATTCGTCGTGTTGTTCGGCCAGGACCGCGCCGACCAGGCGGATGATCGAGCCGCGGTCGGGGAAGATCCCGACGACGTCGGTGCGGCGGCGGATCTCCTTGTTCAGCCGTTCTTGCGGGTTGTTCGACCAGATCTGCCGCCAGATCTGTTTCGAGAACGCGGTGAACGCCAGCAGATCCGCGCGTGCGGTGTCGAGGTGATCAGCGACCTTGGGCAGTTTCTCGGCCAACGCGTCGAGCATCCGATCATATTGAGCGGCAACAGAGTCCGGGTCTGCTTGATCGAGTACCGAATGCAGCAGGGTGCGGACCCACGGCCAGGACGATTTCGGGCAGACGCTCATCAGATTGACCGTGTAGTGGGTGCGGCAACGCTGCCAGGCCGCGCCGGGCAGGGTCGCGCCGATGGCCGCGACCAGACCGGCGTGGGCGTCGGAGGTCACCAACTTCACCCCGGCCAGCCCGCGCGCGACCAGGTCCCGGAAGAACGCCAGCCAGCCCGCGCCGTCCTCTCCCGAAGTCACCTGCAGCCCAAGGATTTCCCGGTAGCCGTCGGCGTTGACGCCGGTGGCGATCAGAGCGTGGACATTGACCACGCGCCCGTTCTCGCGGACCTTCAGCACGAGCGCGTCCGCGGCGACGAACGTGTAGGGGCTCTGATCCAAGGGCCGGGTGCGGAACGCTTCGACCTGGGCGTCGAGATCGCGGGCCATCATCGACACCTGCGACTTGGAAAGGCTCGTGATGCCGAGGGATTCGACGAGTTTCTCCATCCGCCGCGTCGAGACACCGAGCAGGTAGCAGGTCGCGACCACGCTGGTCAGCGCCCGTTCGGCGCGTTTGCGGCGTTCGAGTAGCCAGTCCGGGAAATAGCTGCCGGAGCGGAGTTTCGGGATCGCGACGTCGATGGTACCGACGCGGGTGTCGAAGTCGCGGTGGCGGTAGCCGTTGCGGTGGTTGACGCGGTCGTCGCTGCGTTCGCCGTAGCCGGCGCCGCAGGCGGCGTCGGCCTCGGCGCTCATCAGGGTCTGCACGAACGCCGAGACCATCTCGCGCAGCAGGTCCGGGCTGGTGGTGGCGAATTGTTCGGTGAAGGGCTTTCTCGGGTCGATAGGCTGGACACTGGTCATCGCGTGGACTTCTTCCTTCAGTGACTTTGTCGGTCTCTTGAAGGATCACGCGGTGACCACCCTCATGTCCGGGGTTCGGTACTCACCGGCCGAGCTACGAGCTGCTACACCATCCTGCTGGACGCAACCATTTTAAGATGGCAGCTCTCGACGTTTGCATGCCGATGGATAGTGTTGGTGCGCAGCGAGATACAGCCAATGAGCGACTGTTTGTGCGTTGGCATTGCTGGCGCGATTGGGTGCGATCGAAACTCCTACGGACTGGCTGCGGACTCCGCAATCACTACTCCCACGACCCATGGGCGGCCGGTCCGGTCGTGTACTCGACCCACCAATTCGTGTAATCGCTGTCAGCCACCGGGTAGCCCGACCCGATATCGAGGTGCGCGAGGTGCTCTCCGGCCTTCGCCAGCTCGGCTTCGACATGTCGAGTGATTGCCGCATCTCGTTCGCGGTTGAAGTTCGTCAGACGATTGGGGACAGCGACGTATGTGGACGCCGTACGGGAATCTGTCATAGCAGAGATGATCCGGATTTGGCAGGCCCCGCAGAGGAGGCTCACGGCACAAACGTTCGATCGCCTAGAGGGCTGAACATCCGTGATCACGGAAGCAAGCCAGCCGCCCAGCAATCTGTACAGAATCCTGTACAGTGAAGAAATGAAGCCGATGAACTACACCGAGGCGCGAGCGAACCTCGCGTCGGTTCTAAGCAGCGCCACCGAAGATCTCGAAGAGGTGGTGATCACTCGTTCCGGCCACCAGCCTGCGGTAGTCGTCGCGCTCAGCGAGTATGAAGCGCTGAAGGAGACTGCCCACCTGCTGGGCAATCCGGCCAATGCCGGGCACCTGGAACGCTCTATCGCCGAGCACCGTGCCGGCGGCGCTTCTCCTCGGGAGCTGGTGGACATCGACGGGAGTGCTCCCGCCGACGCTCCCACTCCCAGGACGCCGCTGCGGATCTATGGACTGCCCGCATCAGCGAGTGCGAACGCCGCTTTCCCGTCCGGCCGACTGATCGCTTACGTGAGCAGCGGAAAGACGGGGGCATTTCTTATCAACAGCGCGCGTCCGGGCGACGACACTCGCGAAGAGGTAGACGAATTGGTAGCCGCCCTTCGTGCCGCCGAAGATGCGCGAGCGGATGGCTTGTTCCGCGAGATGCCAGACATGGGCGAATCATCGAAGGTGGCAGAACTCCTTCGCATCCTGTATAGGTCCCATTCGACCGAGCCCGAGCAGGAACCGGAGTCTCCCGATCCCGGACCTGCCGCGTCCAGTGCCGGAAAGCCCAAGGTGACTAAGTGAAGCTGACGTTCACCGATCCGGCCTGGGATGACTATCAGTGGTGGCTGGCGAACAACAAGCAGGTGTTGCGGCGGATCAACGCATTGATTGCGGACATCAAGCGCAACGGTCATGAGGGCATCGGGAAGCCGGAACCGTTGAAGCACAGCCTCGCAGGATATTGGTCACGCCGCATAAACGGAGAGCATCGGCTGGTGTACGCGATCGACACCGACGTAGTTGTCATCATCGCGTGCCGCTTCCACTACGAGTAATCGACGCAGGCCCGTGAGATGGAATTGACCATCGCACGCTCGGGGGGCGGTGCACCGCGGATCGGTTCCTTGCCATACCGCCGCGTCGCTCGCCATCAGCGCGGGCACCAATATCAAGGTGGTACAGCGGATGCTCGGGCACAACACCGCAACCTTGACCCTGGATCTGTACGGCCACCTGTTTCCGGACGATCTGGACACGGTGGCGGCGGTGATGAACGCGGGCGCGCTGACTGCTGCGGACGAATTGCGGACCAAGATCGATAACGCTCAGCAGGAGATCACGGGAAATGATGATCTACCAGCGGTTTCCTGAGTGCCCCCGGTCGGGATCGAACCGACACTGGGCGGATTTTAAGTCCGCTGCCTCTGCCAATTGGGCTACGGGGGCGCGGGGGTCAGCCTACCGAGCCGTACGGTTGTGCCGGAATCTTCCGGGGGTGGATTCGGGTGGGTGTCACAGGTGCGCCGCGGGGGGACGGCCTGGGATGCGGTGGTCGGGCCGGGTGCCGACTGGTCGGGGCTGGTACCCGGCCCGGCGGGTCAGGCGGTGCGGGCGATGCCCGCGAGCCAGTTGCGGAGCCAGGTGGTGGCGGTGGTGCCGTTGGCGTCCACCACGTAGCCGGGGTAGGACTGGTGGACTCCGGAGCGGTAGAACTCCTCCACCTGGCGGGCCCACTGTTCGCTGGCGGGGTCGTCGGCGGGGGCGGTGAGGATGGCGTTCCAGCCGGGAGTGAGGGCCTCACCGAGGATGGCTTGGAGGGTGAGGGCGTAGTTGCCGAACTGGAGGGGGTCGGGGGCGGAGAGTTGGGTGAGGAAGCCGGCGAAGCGGCCCGCCAGATCGTCGGTGGGGACCGAGCAGTAGAGATCGCCTGCGGCGCAGATGGTTCGGACCTTGGGGGCGAGCCAGCCGAAGCCGCCTACTCGCGCGCCGCCCGCACCGGCGCCGGGGACGGGCGGGCCGACCAGGATGTCGGTGGGTGAGCGGCGGGGGTCGGAGAGCAGGCCGACGGCGAGCACGCGGTCGGGCGGGACCACACCGAGGCCGGTGCCGATCTCGGCGGCCAGGTCACCGGCGGCGTCGGCACCCTGGCTGTAGCCGACCAGGGCGAAACGTGTTGCGCCGCAGCGGGCCGCCATATCGGCGATCAGGCCGCGGGCGGCATTGACGGCCTCGCGCTTGGAGCGGCCGTAGACCTCGCCCTCCCAGGGCAGGGCGGTGGCCGCGTAGCTGACGTAATCGGTGCGCACGCTGCCGGGCAGACCATTGGTCACCAGGGACAACATGCCCTGTTTCGGATCGTCCCGGGAGGTCTCCCAGGTGCCTGGCACCGCCACCACGTTCAGGGCGGGGCAATCACCCGGCGCGGCGTCCGCGCGGGGTGCGCCGGTCGCCCACACCATGCCCGCCGCCACCGCGGCCGCGACGGCGACACCGGCCAGACGAATAGCTCGCGTTCCACGCCGAAGCCCAGTTGCTCGCAACGACAAGGCCACACTCCTTGCTCGGTTCTCCGCACGCAGCGGATCATCATCCACACCGCGTGGATCGCGACGCTGCGGAAATCCACGCCCAGCCGACGGCCGAAACGACCGTAGCGAACTTCAGGCTTTCCGCGAAAGTGCTTTGCGAAGGTATTAACAATCCGTTTGGCCGGAGGTGACGACAGCGGCCGTCACCTCCGGAGCCGGATCGGTCAGTGCACGCCCTCCATGAGGCGGCTCACCCGAGGCGCGATGAACCAGACGGACACACCCACGGCGATGGTCACCAGGCCGGTGATGCCGAAGTAGGCCAGTTCATGCGCGGGGTCGTAGTACTTCGACAGCACGCCGGACATGGAGGTGCCCATGCCCACCGAGAAGAAGTACAGGGCCATCATCTGCGCGCGGAAGGCGTTCGGGGCCAGCTTCGTCGTCACCGACAGGCCGATGGGCGAGAGCATCAGCTCGGAGACGGCGAACGCGCCCAGCACCACGAAGACGAACAGGATCGGTACGGACTTGCCCTCGGTTCCGGAGAACACGGTGAAGAGCATGAAGGCCGCGCCCATCCCGATCACGCCGATGGCGAACTTGCGCGGCGTACTCGGCGCGCGGTTCCCCAGCCGCGTCCACATGACGGCGAACAGCGGCGACAGCGCGATGATCCACACCGGCTCCATGGAGCCGATCCAGTTCGACGGCGCGGTCCAGCCGAACACATTCCAGTCGATGCGTTCATCGGAGTACACCGCCAGCACGGTGAAGATCTGCTGGAACAGCGACCAGAACACCGCGTTCGCGATGAACAGCGGAATATAGGCCCGCACCCGCACCCGCTCGATGGGCTCCACCTTGGCGCTGGTGAGCATGATGACGAAGTAGGCGATGGAGGCCAGCACGATCACCCCGGTGGTGACGTCGGGCAGATTCTCCAGGGTGAGCAGTCCGGTCATCCATGCGAGTACGACCACCACGCCGAAACCGGCCACCGCGGCCACCGTGCGCGGAATCTCGGGGCGCGGCAGCGGGTTCGGCACCTCGCGGCCGTGGTCGCCGAGATTGCGGCGGAACACCACGTACTGCGTCAGGCCCAGCGCCATGCCGATGGCGGCCGCGCCGAAGCCGTAGTGGAAGCCGACATGCGATTGCAGCAGGCCGGTGATGAGCGGACCGGCGAAGGCGCCCAGGTTGATGCCCAGATAGAACAGGGTGAACCCGCCGTCCGCGCGCGCGTCGCCCTTGGCGTACAGGGTGCCCAGCAGCGAGGAGGCATTGGCCTTGAGCGCACCGGAACCGAGCGCCACCAGCACCAGGCCGACCGCGACGCCCGCCAGGTCCGGGATGATCGCCAGCGCGATATGGCCCGCCATGACGACCACGCCGCCGTAGAAGACGGTGCGCTCCATCCCGAGCACCCGGTCGGCGAGCCAGCCGCCCAGCACCGTGGACAGATAGACGAGACCGCCGTACGCCCCGACGATGCCGGTGGCGGTGGCCTGCGGCATGGCGAGACCACCCTCGGTGGTCGAGTAGTACAGGTAGTAGCCCAGGATCGTGAGCATGCCGTAGAACGAGAAACGTTCCCAGAGCTCCACGCCGAACAGATTCGCGAGGCCGATGGGGTGCCCGAACAGGGTGCGTTCGGCCCCCTCCTTCGCGAGAGGTGTAGCTGTCATGTGCGTCACCCTCCCATATTGGGCAATTGAACAGCAACATCGGGGACGCACTCCCGTCACCGCTTGTTCAACCGCACAAACGGGCCGTGACCTGGGTTGTCGCGGCCATGCGCCGATCCTATCGCCGGGGTGCGACCGACAGCGCGATGCCGTCCAGGATGTCGTGCTCGCTGACGATGAGCGCGTCGATTCCGGCGCGGCGCGCCAGCTCGTCCGCCAGCACCTCGGTGATCACCGCGCCACCGCCGATGACGTCCACCCGGCCCGGATGCATGGGACCCAGCGCCGCCCGCTCGTCGTGCGTCATGCCGATCAGCCGATCGCAGACGGCGCGCACCTCCGGCAGCGTCAGGCGCGTGAGATGTACCTTCTCCGAATCGTATTCGGGCAGGTCGAGGGCGACGGCCGCCAGCGTGGTCACGGTCCCGGCAACGCCGACCCAGGTGCGGGCGCGCTCCACCGGCACCACGCCGAACGCCTGCGCCAGCCGTTCGGAGGCGAAGAACCGCCCGGACGCCACCTCCTCCGGCGTCGGCGGATCGCCGCGCAGGCAGCGTTCGGTGATCCGCACACAACCGATATCGGCCGAATAGGCCGCCTGCACACCGGAACTGTCGCCCAGCACCACCTCGGTGGACCCGCCGCCGAGGTCGACCACCACGAAAGGCCCGTCGGCACTGGATAATTCGCCAACGGCCCCGGCGAAGGACAGCCGCGCCTCCTCGTCCCCGGTGATCACCTCGGCCTGCGCACCCGGCACCACGCGCCCGAGCTCCGCGCGGGTCATGGCGAAGAAGTCCTCGCGATTGCTCGCGTCGCGGGTGGCGGAGGTGGCGACCATGCGCACCCGCGAGACCCCGGCGTCGAGCATGAGATCCACGTAGTCGTGCAGGGCGGCGCGGGTGCGCTCGATGGCCTCGGGGTGCAGCGAGCCGGTCGCGTCCACGCCCTGCCCGAGCCGCACGATGCGCATCTCACGGTGCACATCGGTCAGATGCGGCGTCGCCGACGCCTCCCCGGCCGGGGCGACATCGGCGATCAGTAGTCGGATGGAATTGGTGCCGCAGTCGACGGCGGCGATCCGGTCGGTCATGAACTACTCCTCGAATACTCCTCCGGCTACTCCGCGGCGGCCGAATCGGTCCCGTACGCTTCGTATTTCGGCCAGTCCGCGGGAATCGCGGTGCCGCGCAGGCCGTGGTCGGCGGCCAGCGCCACCGCTTCGTCGCCGAGCGGATTCACTCCCGGCCCCTTGGCCAGCGAGTGCGCGATCAGCACGTGCAGGCATTTCACCCGATCGGGCATGCCGCCACCGGCGAAATCGGTGCCCAGCGATTCGATGGCGTCGCGTTCGGCGAGATACCCCTCGTAGGCCGCGCGGTAGGCGGCGGCCAGTTCGGTGTCGCGTCCCAGCCGCTCGGTCATCTCGCGCATGAGGCCGGTGGTCTCCAACCGGCTGGCCTCGGCGGTGAGCCGCGGATCGGTCAGATAGAACAGCGTCGGGAACGGGGTGCCGTCGGGCAGCTTCGGGGCCGTCTTCACGACGGCGGGCACACCGTCGGGCGTGCGGTAGGCGATGGCGAGCACCCCGCGCGGGGCGCGCCCCAGCTGCTCGGCGACGATCTCGAGATCCCGGTCGGTGGGCTCTTCGTACGTCACCCGGGTGCTCCTTCCTGCGTGGGTGTGGGCTGCGGCTCGGCGATACTGCGCCACAGCTCGGTGTACCAGGGGTCGGGTTCCCGCGGTGTGCTGGTCGGGCTCGGCACCGCGGGTTGTTCGATACCGGGCACCTGCACGATGTAGGGGGTTTCGCCGGGCATCACCAGCCGCAGCCGGTCTCGTGCCTCGGCCCGGGTGTAGGCCGGATCCTGTTGCTGCGCACGGCGATCGCGCAGCTCCGCCACCTCGGCCTCCAGCTGCGCCCGCTCGGCGGCGAGCTGCTGGGCCTCGGCACGCTGGCTGAAATAGGTGCGCAGCGGCACCGCGAGGGTGAGGGCCAGCGCGGCGACCACCGCGGCCAGCAGCACCGCCCGCCCGGTGGACAGGCCGAGGATCTTGTGTTCGGACCGTGCGGGTTTCGCGGATTTGGCGGCACGCCGGGCGGCGGCCCGCGCTCCGGCGGTGGTGCGGCCCTTACCGCTGGCCGCCGGTCGCGATCTGGCGGATCGCGACGAGCGGCGGTCCCCGCGTCCGGCCGGACTGGTACCGCGCGCTCGCCGCTCCGTCATCTCACACCTCGAAACTCAGCCGATTCGACACCCGGGGGCCGTGCGACCCCCGGGCTACCGATTTCCCGAGCCCGATTATTCAGCCTTCGAACGCGAAACGCGGGAAGGCGACGTCACCGGCGTAGCGCGCCGAGTCGCCCAGGGCGTCCTCGATGCGCAGCAGCTGGTTGTACTTGGCCACGCGCTCCGAGCGGGCCGGTGCGCCGGTCTTGATCTGACCGGAGCCGACGGCCACGGCCAGATCGGCGATGGTGGTGTCCTCGGTCTCGCCGGACCGGTGGCTCATCATGGTCTTGTAGCCGTTGCGGTGCGCCAGGTCCACGGCGTCCAGGGTCTCGGTGAGGGTGCCGATCTGGTTGACCTTCACCAGCAGCGCGTTGGCGGCGCCCTTGGCGATGCCCTCCTCCAGGCGCTCCGGGTTGGTGACGAACAGGTCGTCGCCGACCAGCTGCACCTTGTCGCCGATGGCGTCGGTCAGCGCGACCCAGCCGTCCCAGTCGTCTTCGGACAGCGGGTCCTCGATCGAGACGATCGGGTATGCCGACAGCAGTTCGCTGTAGAACTCGTTCATCTGGGCGGCGCTGCGCACGCTGCCCTCGAACTTGTAACCCTCACCGGCGGTGTAGAACTCGGTGGCGGCCACGTCCAGGGCCAGCGCCACATCGGTGCCCAGCTTGTAGCCCGCCTTCTCGATGGCGGAGGCGATGAGGTCCAGCGCGGCGCGGGTGCCCGCGACGTCGGGGGCGAAACCGCCCTCGTCGCCCAGACCGGTGGACAGGCCCTGCGACTTCAGCACCGACTTGAGCGAGTGGTAGACCTCCGCACCCCAGCGCAGCGACTCCTTGAAGGTCGGCGCGCCGATCGGGGCGATCATGAATTCCTGCACGTCCACGCCGGTGTCGGCGTGCGCGCCACCGTTGACGATGTTCATCATGGGCACCGGCAGCACGTGGGCGTTGGGACCGCCGATGTAGCGGAACAGCTCCAGGCCGGAGGATTCGGCGGCGGCGCGGGCCACCGCCAGCGACACGCCCAGCAGGGCGTTCGCGCCGAGGCGCGACTTGTCGGGGGTGCCGTCCAGGTCCAGCAGGGTCTGATCGACGGTGCGCTGCTCGACCGCGTCCAGGCCGATCACGGCCGGGGCGATCTCGTCCAGCACGCCCTCGACGGCCTTCTGCACGCCCTTGCCCTGGTAGCGGTCTCCGCCGTCGCGGAGCTCGACGGCCTCGTGCTCGCCGGTCGACGCGCCGGACGGCACCGCCGCCCGGGTGAGGGTGCCGTCGTCGAGAGCGATCTCGACCTCGACGGTGGGGTTACCACGAGAATCCAGGATCTCGCGAGCTCCGACCTGTTCGATGATGGCCACGAAACGACACTCCTTCGGCTGCTTGCTCGGCAGGTCGCACGGCATTCCCGTGCGGTGCCGAGCCTAACGCAAGGTTGCCCGGCCGCTCGCCCCGCCAGCCGGTCCGCCCGACCGGCGCAAGCAGACCGCGGCCGGTGACCGGTGGTTTCCGCCGGACGCGTTCGGCCCGGCGGACCGCGCTCAGGCTCTGCGCCCCACGCTGTAGGCCGCCGCGCGGTCGCGCACGGTGTGCATGTAGACGTTGGACTGGTTGTAGGTGAGCAGCGCCCGCTGCCAGCCCTCGGGGCCGGTGAGGTCGCCGCCGCTGGCGCACAGGTAGCGGGCGGCGGTCAGGGCCGCGTCGTCGATGCTGTCCGGATCGGCGATGCCGTCGCCATTGGCGTCCACGCCCCAGCGCTGCCAGGTCTCCGGGATGAACTGCATCGGGCCGAGGGCGCGGTCGTAGACGGTGTCACCGTCGAGCCTGCCGCCGTCGGTGTCCTCGATGCGCGCGACGCCGGGCGAACCGTCCAGGGGGATCCCGCGAATCGGCGGCGACACGGTGCCGTCCGCGGCGACGTCGGCGCCGCGGTGGGTGCCGTGCCGACTCTCGACGCTCGCGATGCCCGCGATGGTGGTCCAGGCGATGCCGCAGTCCGGCCGGGCGCGCGCCATGACGGCGGCGGCATAGCCGTACGCCTCCAGCGACACCACCGGAATGCCCAGGGCGTCGGACTGTTCCTCGGCCCAGCCGCGCAGCTGCGCCGCGGTGCGGCCGGGCGCGTCGATGTCGATGACGGGCAGCGGCGCACCCGGACCGGGCGGGATACCCTCCGGAATGGGCGTGAGATCCACTGCCCCGCAACCGGTTAGCAGCACGAGGGCGCAGGCCGTGCCCAGCAGGCCGGCGCGGGAGATGACGGCGCCAGCGCCGGCCTTCACGAAACGCACGTTATTCATCATCCAGACGAAGCGGCGCATCGGCCACGATGTGCCGACGCGCCCGTGCCGAATCGGCCGAATCCGGGGTGCCGGCAACCTTTCAGCACTACCCTTCCATGCCAACCCGCTATTTCTCTGCGACACGCCGGACGCTAAGCACAGGCTAGCCTAACCTCAGTAAGCCGTGTACTTTTCACCATCGAACGTCCGCGCACCAACGATGCGAAGAAGGGACAACCCTCGGTGAAAAGCGTTCTCTTCGAACGTAACTCGCTTCACCCCGCCGATATCGAACGACGCGCGCTGCCCGCGGCGGCGTCACGATCCATCCGCGACCTCGCCCATGAGATCGCCGTCACACTCGGACATGATCCGGCGATATCCACCACCCTCGCACATTCGACGCTGATCGACACGGTCGACACCCGCTATCGGGAATTGCCCGAGGCCGTACACGAGGCCATGCGCGCGCCCGCCACCGCCGCGGGTGTCACCATCATCGGCGAACTGCCCGTGGCCGACGCCGAACTCGGCCCCACCCCCATCGACTGGCGGCAGGCGGCGGCCTGGGCGGGCGATCCGGTCCGCTGCGCCGCCTCCTTCGAACTCGACATCGCCATGCTGCTGCTGGCGCGCTGTGCCGGCGAGCCGTTCGGCTGGCAGGGCCAGCAGGCGGGGCGGCTGGTCAACAACATCGTGCCCAGTCCGGGCCACGAGCAGGAACAGACCGGGGCCAGCAGCACCACCCTGCTCGCCCCGCACACCGAGGACGCCTTCCACCCGGAGCGCGCGAACCTGCTCATGCTCGGCTGCCTGCGCAATCCGGACCGGGTCGGCACCACAGTGTCGTCGGTGCGGCGGGTGCGGCTGGAGTCCTGGCAGCGGGCACGATTGGAGCGCGCGCTGCTGCCCATCCATCCGGATCTGTCCTACGGCAGCGAATTTCCCGCCAGCCCCGCGCCCGCCGTGGCCACCCTGGGCAGTGACGCGGACGCGCTCACCCTGCGCTTCGATCCGGCCTACACCCCGCTCGACGAGGCGGACGCCGAATTCCGGGCCGCCTACGATCATTTGGCGCTGGAGCTCGAAAGGGTGTGCATCACCGCGGCTTTGACCCCGGGAGAACTGCTGCTGGTGGACAATGACGTTGTGGTGCACGGCCGGGTGCCGTTCAAACCCCGGTACGACGGCACCGACCGCTGGCTCAAGCGGGTGAACATCCGACTGCCCGGGCGGCGTCGCGCCGAGGCCGAGAGCACCGAGAACGGGTACGGCCAGCGCACGGTGTCGCCGTTCCGCTACGACCCGAGGAATTAGCAGGTGAATACCCGATCCACCCCGCTGCGAGTGCTCAGCCGCAGCGATCTGGCCGATGTCCCGATCAGTCCGGGCGAGGTGGTGCGCGCCGTCGAAGACGCGTACCTCGCCTTCGCGGAGGGGAATTCGGATAACCCGCGCAAGCTCAGCGTTGCGCATCCGGACGGCTGGTCGGTGGCTTACGCCATGCTCGGCCGCGACGGTCGCCGTCGCGTGGTCGCCATGAAGACGTCCTACAAGTTCGATCCGCACCACGATCGCAGCACCAAGCGGTACTACACCACCATCACGCTCTACGACGACGCCACCGGGCTGCCCATCGCCATGATGGACTGTGCCCGGGTCGGCGCGCTGCGCACACCCGCGGTCTCGGCGCTGCTGGTGCGCGAGACCGTCCGGCCGGGTGCGCGCAGCGTGCTGCTGATCGGCACCGGCACCCAGGGCCGCAACGCCCTGCCGCATCTGCTGGCCGCCAATCCACAGCTGGACCGGCTCATGCTCTACGGCACCCATCCCGAGGGGCTCGAGGCCGTCCAGCGCGAGCTGCTGCGCCACCAGCCGCGTGCGGAACTGGAGATCGTCTCCGACCCGCGGGCGGCCGCCCGCGACGCCGACGTCGTGCTGGCCACCGCCGGGCCGGGCACCAAGGTCGCGGTGGAGGCCGATGATCTCGCGCCCGGCGCGGTGGCGGTGCTGGTCGGTTACGGGTTGGCCCCCTCCACGCTCGGCCGGGCCGATCGCGTGATCGCCACCAATGCCGAGCAGATGGCCCTGACCGGCACCGATATGGCCGATGCCGACGGCCGACTACGTCCGGTCGACGCGGAGCTACCCCAGATCCTCAGCCGCCGCGCGACCGGACGACTATCCGACGACCAACGCATCTTCGTCTACAACAGCGGTCTCGTGCTCACCGATATCGCGGTGGCGCACGCACTGGCAACGCTCGCGATCGCCGAGGGGCGCGGCACGGAGGTGCCGTTGTGGGACTGACCGGGTGCGACAGCGAAAGGGGAGAACGCTGACGGACTTCACGAAAACCCTGACCGCGGTGGCGGATACCAACGGTGCCGACTCGCACACCACCGACCCGCACACCGACCACGATGGCATCACTCGCGATGACATCACCGCCGCGCCGCTGCCCGCCCACCGCGACCCATGGGAGCGAAGGCTGCTGGCTCACCCGAACCTGTTGCGCGAGATGGCGACCGAGATCGGCGGCCCCTTCCACGTCATGTACCCGGCCCGCGTCGGGCACAATATCCGCGCCTTCCGCCAAGCGTTCGCCACCGCCGGTGTGGTGGGCACGATCTACTACGGCAAGAAGGCCAACAAGGCCGACTGCGTGGTCGCCGAGTGCGCGGCGCACGGTGCGGGCGTGGATGTTTCGAGCACCGCCGAACTGCACGCCGCCCTGGCCGGAGGAGTCGACGGCGGGGACCTCATGGTCACCGGACCGGCCAAATCCGATGAGCTGCTGCGGCTGGCGGTGCGTGCGCGCGCCGTCATCGCCATCGACGCGCTCTCCGAACTCGATCGCCTGACCGCGCTCGGCGGTCCGGCGCGGGTGCTGTTGCGCGCGCTCCCCCCGGGATCCGACAGCCGCTTCGGCCTGCGCGGCGATCAACTCGACCTCGCCGTGGCGCAGACCGACCCGCAGACGATTCGGCTGGAGGGCTTCAGTTTCCATCTCAGCGGCTACGACTACCGGCCCCGCGCGGAGCTGGCGGCGGCACTGCTCGAGCGCTGCCGGGAGGCCCGGGGCTGGGGGCACCCGATCACGACCATCTCGATCGGCGGCGGCTTCGGTGTCGACTACGTACCCGAGGCGGCGTGGACGGCCTTCCGGACCCGGCTGAGTCCGCACTGGTTCCACGGCGATTGGGAGCCGAAAGACCTCTACCCCTACCACTTCCCGCATCCCGGACCACGCATGCTGACCCGGGTGCTCGAACACGACGGCCTGGCGCAGCGGTTGCGCCGCGAGGGCATCGGACTGGCGGTCGAGCCGGGGCGCGCGCTGCTGGATCGCGCCGGGAGTACGGTTTTCGGCGTGCAGGGCGTGAAAGAACTTGTCGCACACGGACATTCGTACCTGATGCTGACCGCTAACGGCACCAGCCTCAGTCTGTCCGAGCAGTGGTTCGGCAGCGAATTCCTGCCCGATCCGGCGCTGTGGCCGCCGGAGCCGGGCACGGTGACGCCGACGGCGGTGGGCGGCGCGTCCTGCCTCGAGGACGACATGATCAGCAGGCGGCGCATTCCGCTGCCGCGCGCCGCCCGCACCGGCGATCTGCTGATCTACCCCAATACCGCCGGTTATCAAATGGACTCCAACGAGTCCGCCTTCCACGATCTCGCCATTCCACCGAAGGTCGTTCTCCGGGACATTCCGGGCGATTCCTACGAATGGTCGGTGGAATCCCGAATTACCGAACGGTAGCCGAAACTCAGGCCGCGGTGGTGCTGACAACTCCACCATCAACGCTTAGGCTTACCTAGCGTTTCAGGCCGGTCGGCCGCGCTCGAATCCATCCATGCCCTACCCGATCCTGAGGAGAATCCCGCGATGTCGGTTGTCACCCGTGTGACAGACCTGATCGGACACACCCCGCTGTTCGAACTGGCCGCCACTGACACCGGCACCAGGCTGTATCTGAAACTGGAGAATCTCAATCCCACCGGCGCGGCGAAGATTCGCATGGCCCGCGCCATGGTGGACGATGCCGAACACCGCGGCCTGCTCTCCCCCGGCGGCCACATCATCGAGTCGACCTCCGGAAATACCGGACTCGGCCTGGCGGTTGTAGCGGCTGAGCGTGGGTATCGCTTTACCGCGGTGGTCGACCACCACGCCTGTAGGGACAAGTTGCGCGCGATGAAAGCGATGGGTGCCGAACTGGTGTTCGTAGCGGAGGAAGGCGATGACAGCCTTTCCACCTCGGCACGTGAGGAACTCGCCGAGAAAATGGCGCGCGAGGAATGCGAGGCCGCACTCGGCGCCGGAACAGCGCCGAATGCGTACTTCACCGAACAGCACAACAACGACGCCAATGCGCTCGGTTACTACGCGCTGGCCGACGAGTTGCTCGATGAACTCGGGCGGGTGGATGTGTTGATTTCCGCCGTCGGCACCGGAGGCTCCATGTTCGGCACCGCGCGCCGCCTGCGCGAGCGCGGAATCGAACCGCTGCTCTACGGGGTGGAGCCGGTCGGCTCCATCGCCTTCGGCGGACCGGCCGGCCCCTACTGGCAGTCCGGCACCGGCACCCCGGAGGGAGCCGATCCGGGCAAGATCGTCGCCGAGGACCTGGGCCTGCTGAAGGAGGGCGTCAAGGTCTCCGATGTGGAGGCGTTCGCCACCGCGCGGGTCCTGGCCGCCAAGCTCGGCCTCATGATCGGCGGCTCCGCGGGCGGTTCGGTATTCGCGGCCCTGCGGCGACTCGACGACTTCCCGGCCGGATCGGCCGTGGTCACCATTGTCTGCGACGGCGGCGAGAAATACCTCGACACCGTGTTCGACGACGAGTGGATGAACGACCGCGACCTCCTGGACGCCGAGACCGAACGCGCCGTCGCCGCACTGCTCGACCGGCTCCCGTCCGCGGCCCGCCGTGACGCCGCGGCGGCGGCCGAGGCGGCGCGCACCCCGCGCGCGACCCACACCATCCTGCTGCCCGCCGACCAGCGCGCGCCGGTGTCCGGAGTCTCGGCCAAATGAGCTCCGCCACCAGGCAATCCGACGGGCGACGGCTCACCGCGCTGGCGACGCCGATCGCACTGACCCAACTGGCCCAGGTGGCGGTGTCCACCACCAATATCGCGCTCATGGGCACGCTCGGGGTGCGGCAGGTGGCGGCGGGCGGACTGGCGCTGGTGCTGTTCAACCAGATCCGCACCATGTGCGTCGGGCTGATCACCGGCACCGGCAATCAGGTCGCCATCGCGGTGAGTCGCGCCGACAAGCGCGGCGTGAGCGCGGAGCGCGAGGTGCGCGAGGTGGTGCGGTCGAGCTTCCTCATCGCCACCCTGGCCGGCATCCTCGGCGGCGCGCTGCTGATCGGGCTCGGCTGGAGCCTGCAATGGCTGGGCCAGGACGCCTCGGTGCTGGCGGCGGCGCGGCCCATGATGGTGGCGCTGGCCCCGGGCCTGCTGCCCT
The DNA here is from genome assembly GCF_030766805.1 of Nocardia sp. CC213A. Taxonomy (NCBI): domain Bacteria; kingdom Bacillati; phylum Actinomycetota; class Actinomycetes; order Mycobacteriales; family Nocardiaceae; genus Nocardia; species Nocardia sp. CC213A. The sequence goes on along the minus strand of NZ_JASFXA010000018.1, from coordinate 46,665 downwards.
GCCTGTGGTTCCAGGTGCTGCGGCAGTACACCGTCGGTATGCAGCGGCCCCAGGCGCTGCTGCTGGTGACGCTCGGCTCGGTGGCGCTCAATCTCGTGCTGGCCCTGGGCCTCATGTACGGGTGGCTCGGCCTGCCCGCGCTCGGGCTGACCGGGATCGGCGTGGCCACCTCCCTGGTCTTCCTCATCACCTTCGGCGTGTTCTGGGCCATGGTGCGCCGCGACCCGAAACTCGGTCCGACGCTGCCGATTCAGATGTGGCCCGTGCGCATGCGGACGGTGCGCGACGAGTTGAAGCTGGGCACGCCCATCGCGCTCACCTACGGCTCCGAGGCGGGCATGTTCTCGGTGCTGGCCCTGGTCATGGGCACGCTGGGGGCGGCCGCGCTGGCCGCGCACAATGTCGTCTACCAGATCGTCTACATCGTCTTCCAGGTCGCCATCGGCCTCTCGCACGGCTCGTCCATCCTGGTGAGCACGGCGGTGGCGCGCGACGAGTACCCGCACGCGCGCTCGGTGGCGTGGTTGGCGCTGCGCTACGCGGCCATTGTCGCCGCGATCACCGGCACGGCGTACGTCCTCGCCCCGGACTGGGTGCTGAAACCGTTCCTCGGCGACGCCAACGGGGATACCGTCGCGCTGGCGCACACCCTGCTGTTGATCGCCATCGTGCTCCAGTTCTTCGACGCGGCCCAGAACATCGGCGTGGGGTTGCTGCGCGGCCTGAAGGACACCAAGGCGGGATTCCGGCTGTCGCTGATCGGCTACTGGGCTGTGGGATTGCCCACGGCGCTGCTGCTCGCCTACCCGCTGCACCTGGAGGCGGCGGGCGTCTGGTGGGGTCTGGCCGCCGGACTCGCCACCACCGCTGTGCTGATGCTGCGCCGCTACTTCGCGCTGCTGGACGCGCGTGAGCAGGAGCATCCCCGGGTGCTGGCCAATAGCCTCGGTGGTTGAAGCCGACACGTAAATCTCACCTTTCCGCAAGCATGCCGTCACTGGGCACGGGCAGGCTGGAAGAAACGGCTTCGCTATCCTGGCCGACGGAATCGGCAAGCAAGGGCGAAGACGAAACCGCCGGGGAGGATGTCCGTGTACATCACCAGAGTCGCCGAGTACCCGAGACCCGATCACGTGCTGTTCCATTTCAGCGATACGCACCTGATCGCCGCCGACACCGCGCTCTACGGCGCGGTGGACGCCGAGCGACGCCTATCCCAACTGCTGGCGCAGGCCGAGGCCAGCGGCATCACCCCGACCGCCATCGTGTTCACCGGCGACCTCACCGACCACGGTGAGCCGGGGGCGTACACCAAACTGCGCAACCTGGTGGAGCCCTTCGCCGAGCGGGTCGGCGCGCCGCTGGTGTGGGTGGTCGGCAATCACGACGACCGCACCGCACTGCGCGAGAACCTGTTGGACGAGCCGGGTTCCGCCGCGCCGTACGACCGGGTGCACATGTTCGACGGGTTGCGCGTCGTGGTGCTGGACACCACGGTGCCCGGCCACCACTACGGCGAGATCACCCCGGCCCAGCTGGAATGGCTGCGCACGGTGCTCTCCGAACCCGCGCCGTTCGGGACCGTGCTGGCCATGCACCATCCGCCGGTACCGTGCGTGATCGACCTGGCCGTGACGGTGGAACTGCGCGATCAGCGCCGCCTCGCCGACGTGCTGGACGGCACCGACGTGCGCGCCATCCTGGCCGGGCACCTGCACTTCTCCACCAGCGCCACCTTCGCCGGGATTCCGGTGTCGGTGGCGTCGGCGACCTGCTACAGCCAGGACCTGGCGGTGGCCCACGGCGGCATCCGCGGGCGCGACGGCGCGCAGGCGTTCAACTACGTGCACATCTACCCGGACACCGTGGTGCACTCGGTGGTGCCGATCGGGTCGGGGCCGACGGTCGGGGAACCGGCCACCCCGGAGCAGGCGGCGCGCCAGCTCGCGGACGCGGGCATCGTCATCCCGCCGGCCGCCGGGATTCCGCACGTCGTGCAGCGACCGGCCACCACGCCCGAGAACGACGGCGAATCGGTCAGCTGAAATCGGTTCAGGCGGCGCCTGATTCGAACAGCGCTCCGCCCACCGTCGCCGGCTTCTCCCACGGAGCGGGCTCCGGGTAGTAGGTCTCCAGGAATTCCGAGACCGCCCGCACCCGCTCCGCCTCCGGCACCTCCGGGAAGCTGCCGTCGTTGAGGCAGAAGAAGTCCACATTGCGCCGGGCGGCCAGCCCGTCCAGCAGCGCGAGCCCGGTGTAGAGGGTGGTGTCGACATAGCGCACCTCGGCCCGCTCCTGCGGCACCGCCCGGCCGGTGAACAGCGCGTAGTAGTGGTAGAGCGAATTGGTCACCGAGATATCGGTGGCGGCCCGGAACCGGCTGGTGCGGGTGCGGGCGAAATCCGCCGCGAACTCCCGCTCCATCTCGTGGAGCACGCTGCGCCGCAAGGGAACCGGCGTGTGCTCCAGATGCCGGGTGATGACATGGCCGAACCGCTGGCGCAGCAGTGCCCGGTTCACCCGCGCGGCGTTCTCGAACCCGCTGCGGCGCTCGTTGTTCGAGCCCGGCCCGATCCGGGTGTCCGCCTCGATGAAGCGGCTCACTCCGGCCGGGGTGAAGAACATGGACGGGCGCACCGGGCGAGCGAAGAACATATCGTCGTTGGAATACAGGAAGTGCTCGCTCAGACCCTCGATGTGCTGCAACTGGCATTCCACCGCATGGGAATTGAAGATCGGCAGCCCGCTGCAGTCCGAGAAGTGGTCCACGGCACGGACAATGGTGACCTTCGGGTCCTCGGCGAGCCACTCCGGCACGGCGGAGTCGGTGGCGATGAAGATGCGCCGGATCCACGGCGCGTTCTTGTGCACCGCGCGCAGCGCGTAACGCAACTCGTCGATCTGGCGGATGCGCGCATCGGCCTCGTCACCCTCACCGACCACGACCTGAGCCATCATGCCCGCGCGCCGCGCCCGGAACTCCGGATCGGAACCGTCCACCCAGGAGAACACGATGTCGATGTCGAAACCCACGTCCGTGGCGTTGGGCGCGAACATGCCGGCGAGCGTCGGCCAGCTCAGCTCGTAGAGCAGCACCGTGGAATGCTCCACGTCGGCCAGGTCGAAGACGGTGCGGGTCAAGGCGTTCGGCCGCGGGCACTCCACGGTATCGCCGTGGTACTCCCACAGTTCGAGTTCCACATGATGCGCCGGATCCAGGTCACGGCCCAGCCGGAACACATTGCGCTGCCGCTCATTGCACGAGAAGCCAGCCACCATCGCCGCACCCAGCACCCGGCACAGCGCCGCTCGGTGCACGGCGTCCACCGCCAGCACCAGGCGGTGATCGCAGTCCCGCACCAGCAGGAAGGGCAGCTCCGCCGCCATCAGCTCCGCCCGCAGATATCGCAGATCATCCACCACCGCCGTCGACACCGCCAGATTCGCGGCGGTCGACCGCGCCACCATCTCCACCGTCTCCGGCTGCCCCGCACCCATATCCACCATCACCGTTCTCCGCTCTGTCGCGCTTATCACCTCACGTCTGGACACATGCGGCCGACGCGACCCGCCCGTGGTCGGGGCGGGTCGCGAAATCCGCTGGGCGCATTCAGAAGAACGGAGCGGTGAGTATGGTGCGCGGATACAGCCGCTGCCGATGCGGGTGGAATCCCATGTCGCACTCACCTCACTCACTCATGCGACGCGCCCGACGCGCGCCTGTTGGATGCTGCTGCGTTCGTCGACGCCGGATGCGGCGGACGATCTTCACCGGGCGGTCATCGGCCGGTTACTCGCGCGACCTCGATTGGACGAGGAACTGTTACGAATGATGAACCTCCGAAGTCGGTTCGTCAATCGAATCGGTGCCGAGGTCCGGAAGGGTTTTCACATCCGTAACCGGCGGCAGGTGAGCAGTTCGTGATCATCGGAGCCCAGCCGGTCGGCGTCACAACGCCTTACACTGCAAGTAGCGCAGTCCAGCCCGCTGCGTCGACACGATCGTGAGGTGACGAAGATGGTTACGCGTGCCCAGCAGCGTCAGGAGCCCTCGACAGACCATCCGCGGTTGGACGCACTGCCGGAGTGGCCGGTCGACACCATCGCGGTGCTCGTGACCACCGACGGCGGCCCGCACGCCATCCCGGTCTCGTGGCCGGTCCGCGCGGGCGACCACCGCATTCTGCTGAGCCTGAAATTCGATCGCGGCTCACTGGCCCGGCTGCGGGAGCGCCCCGAGGTGGCACTGCTCATCCTCGGCGGCGGCGATGTGGCACTGTGCGCGCGCGGCAACGCGCGGGTGGTCGCCGATCCCATGCCCACCGCACGCGACTATGTGGCGGTGGCCATCGAGGTGGAGGCCATCGACGACCACCGGCAGTCGGCGTTCACGGTCGCGGCCGGTATCCAGCGCACCGTGCTCGACCCCGGCGAGCTGCGCTATCTGGAAGAACGCGTGGCGGCGCTGCGCGAACTCGCCGCGGGACTCGACTGACCGCGCGCGGCGACGGGGCTGATCACCGGCGGTCCGAGCCGCCATTCCAGAAATGAACTGGCACAACAGGTCACCATTTCGACCATAATCGGGTGGGGATGCGGTACGAAGGGCACCGCGGGGAAGGAGATCATGAGCGTCAGCCTGGCCAAGGGCGGAAATGTTTCGCTGTCCAAGCAGGCCCCCAATCTGACCAAGGTGCAGGTCGGCCTCGGCTGGGACGTGCGCACCACCACCGGTGCGGACTACGACCTGGACGCGAGCGCGCTGGCCTGCGGATCGAATATGCGGGTGCTGTCGGACGCGCATTTCATCTTCTACAACAACCTGCGCTCGCCGGAGGGGACCATCGAGCACACCGGTGACAATCTCACCGGTGAGGGCGACGGCGACGACGAGGTGATCAATGTCGACCTGGCCGCGATGCCGCCGACGATCACCAACGTCTTCTTCCCGGTGTCCATTCACGACGCCGAGGCGCGGCGGCAGTCCTTCGGGCAGATCCGCAATGCCTACATCCGGGTGGTGGACGCGGCGACCGGTTCGGAGCTGGCCCGCTTCGACCTGACCGAGGACGCCTCCACCGAGACCGCCATGGTGTTCGGTGAGCTGTACCGGCACGGAGCGGAGTGGAAGTTCCGGGCTATCGGCCAGGGGTACGCGTCCGGCCTCGCGGGCATCGCCCGCGACTACGGCGTCAACGTGTAATGCTAGCCGCCTTCTCGGTGACACCCCTCGGCGGCGGCGTGGACGTGGGACGCGCTGTCGCCGAGGCGGTTCGGGTGGTGCGGGCCAGCGGCTTGCCCAATGAGACCAATGCCATGTTCACCACCGTCGAGGGGGAATGGGACGAGGTGATGGCGGTGGTCAAGCAGGCCACCGATGCCGTGCTGGCGGTCGCGCCGCGGTGCAGCCTGGTGGTCAAGGCCGATGTGCGGCCGGGGGTGACGGGGGCCATGACGGCGAAGGTCGACACGGTGGAGCGCTACCTCGCCGAGGAGTGACCGGCGTGGGGTGCGGGAGGTATCCGGTCAGCGGCCGACCTCGGTGCCGATGCGCCGGGCCGGTCGTCAGGACGCGGTGCGCTCGGTGAGGCCGGTCAGGACGATCGAGTACTCCCGGCTGGCGGCGTCGTAGCGGACGGCGTAGCCGGTGGCGTAGTGGCCCGATTTCCGCACCGCCTCAGGCTGTTTCAGCTCTGCCGCGAAATCGGGTTCGGTCAGCAGCCAGTCCCGGGTGACCATGGGTTCGGCGAACAGGTACTCGCCGTCCCAGGTGCCCGCGAGCACGGCCTGGGTGAACTCGTAGGTCTGCGGGTGGAACGGCGTCGCCGAATCCACCCAGCGCAGGCCCGCGCCGGGTACGGTCTCGGTGGCCGGGTCACCCGCCGGAACATAGTCGCGCGGCAGGTATTCGGCCGCCGGGAAGCGGGCCGCCTTGGTGGCGAACTCCGCGTCCGCGGGGTCGATCGCCGCCACGGCCGCCGGCTCACGCAGATAGAACCGCACGTCGAAATGCGCTTCGTCGAAGATGCCGACCGGCGGATGGCCGTGCGCCAACCAGTCGACGGCGATGTGGTCGTAGGCGGCCGCCCGGGCCTGCGAAGGCAGTTCGTACACTTCGGCTTTCGGGAAGGGCGCGCGGCCCGCCAGCGCGTCACCGTACGCGTCGTGGTCCGGCAGGCCGTCCAATGCCGCTGCGGTGAAACGCAATCCGAGCTCGATCGGATCGCCGTCGGATCCGACGACCACATAGGTCCGCGCCGTGCCGCCGCCGAGGGCGCGCTCCGGACCGAAGAAGGTGCCGCCCGTGGCGTCGCCGTCCCCGGAGCACCCCGCGAGCCCCAGAATTCCCAGCAGTACGACAGCCATGGCGAATCGTCGCGAACGCATGGCGTTCAGGGTACGGAGAGCGGGTGCTCGGACACAGCCCCGCGATCCCCTATTTCCTGCCCCCTATCAGGGCGAATGGCACAAACCTCGCAGTGGCGAGCGGGTCAGCGGCGGCCGACCTCGGCCGCGATCCGATCCGCGATCACCTGTGCGGCACGGGCATTGCCGACCGAACAGGTACTGGCCTCGATCACGGTATTGCCCGTGGTGCGCGCGAGGTTGTCGCAGATCCAGTCGTCGCCCTGCTCGGTGGTGGTCCAGCCGACCGCGACCTGCCCCGCGGGCACGGAGCGCGTGGTGTCGGCGACTCGCCAGGTCAGCGAATCCTGCCCGGAGGCCGAGACGGTGACATCTCGATCCCGACAGTCGGCGATGACCGCGCGGTACCGGTCGACGAGCGCCTCCGCGCCGAGGAAGTTCCGGAACGTCACCACGGTCTGATAGACGAAATGCGTGTACCGGTCCCCCGGCTGCCGGAACACCCTGGTGCGCAAGGCCGTCCAGTCACCGCCGTACACGCTGTCGTGCCCGGTGTACACCAGTGCCGCGCACCGCGCGGGGCTGATGGTCTCACTGGGCGTAGCGGTACTCGCCGCCTCGTACGACTGCGTCAGCCCGCTGGTGTCCACGATCGACTCGATCTCCGAGATCGACAGCAGCACCTCCCCCACCTGCTCCGCCCCCAGCCGCGGCAGGCTCGCCACCGCCGGATCGGGCTCGGCCCTACCCCCCACCACCTGTCCGCACCCGGTCACCAAGAACAGCACGGCCACCGCCGCCGCAATCCCACGGCCCCGCATGCCGCCTCCCTAGAACCGACATCCCGAACCCTCGGAATTGCCCGCTACCGTTCCCACGAAACCTACCGCGCCACCCCGTCCACCGGAACCGGCGAATGCTCACCGCGGCACCCGAGCCGCGGTGGTCCGCACCGGCGTCGATCATGCCGATGCGACTCGGTGACGTCGGCGGTGGCCGGGGCGGGTCAGGCTCGGGGCCAGAAGCGGAGCCAGTCGTCCGCGGTGAGTGGGGAGCGCGTGCCGCGTGCCGCTTCGGCGCGGTCCTCGGCGGTGCGGATGGCGGTGGCGAAGGTGAGGGTGGCCTTGCGGAGGCGTTCCTCGGCGCTGTCGCCCCGGTCGAGGGTGACGGTGCGGAGGTCGTCGGGGACGAGGTGGTCCGGCAGGCCCGCTGTGCGGCTGCGGGAGAGCACCTTCTCGGCCAGGGCCAGCGCGGGCTGGGCCATGGCTATGCCGTCCAGGCAGGAGCGGCGGGACTTCTCGGTGGATTTGCGTTCCTCCCAGGCGCGTTCCTGGGCGGCGATCTTCTGCTCGACGGTGGCGTCGGGGCCGATCGAGTCGTCGAGCAGATGCGGGCTGCGGTGGGTGAGCTTGTCCACCAGGGTGGCGGCCACGTCGGCCACGGTGAACTCGCCTGCGGCTTCGGCGATTCGGGAGTGGAAAAGGACCTGGAGCAGTAGATCGCCCAGTTCCTCCCGAATGGTCGGCGCGTCGGCCTGCTGAATCGCGTCGAGCAGTTCGTAGGTCTCCTCGAGCAGGTAGGGGCGCAGCGAGTCGTGGGTCTGGGTCACCTCCCAACCGCCGAAGTTCCACAGCCGGTCCATGACATCGACCGCCTCGGCCAGCGCTTCGGTCATGCGGGCGGTATCGGCCGCCTGTCCGGTGCCGGATACCGTGCGCCCGTTCGCATCCCCGCTCATCGGGCCGCGCTCACCTCGGTCTCCACGGTGAGATCGACCGCGCCCTGGGCCTTTCCGTCCAGGGCCAGCAGCAGATCGGCCACCCACTGGAGCAACTGCACATCGCGAATGCGGTGCGCGCCGACGCTGTCCTCCACGCGCGGCAGCGGCAGCTGAACGATGCCGGTGGCGGCGCGGTAGCTGGCATTGGGGTAGATGCGCTTGAGCCGCAGCTGTTTCGAGTCCGGCAGTTGCAGCGGCGCGATCTTCAACGTGGTGCCCGTGACGCCGATCTCGGTGACGCCGTACTCGCGGGCCAGCAGCTTCAGCTTGGCCACCGAGACCAGGCGGCCCACCTCCACCGGCAGCGGGCCGTAGCGGTCCACCAGTTCCTCGACCACCGCCGCGATGGCCGAATCATCCTGTGCGGCGGCGAGTTTGCGGTACGCCTCCAGGCGCAGGCGGTCCGAGCCGATGTAGTCGGGCGGGATGTGCGCGTCCACGGGCAGGTCGATGCGCACCTCCTTGACCTCCTCGTCCACGGTGATGGGCCTGCCGTCGGCGGCGGCGCGGTACGCCTCCACCGCCTCGCCCACCAGCCGCACGTACAGGTCGAAGCCAACCCCGGCCACATGTCCGGACTGCTCCGCGCCGAGCACATTGCCCGCACCGCGAATCTCCAGGTCCTTCATGGCGACCGCCATGCCCGCCCCCAGATCCGAATTCTGCGAGATGGTGGCCAGCCGGTCGTAGGCGGTCTCGGTGAGCGGCTTCTCCGGCGGATACAGGAAGTAGGCGTAGCCGCGCTCGCGGCTGCGTCCCACCCGGCCGCGCAGCTGGTGCAGCTGCGACAGGCCGAGGGTGTCGGCACGCTCCACGATCAGGGTGTTGGCATTGGAGATGTCCAACCCGGTCTCGATGATGGTGGTGGACACCAGCACGTCGTACTCGCGCTCCCAGAAGCCCTGCACGGTCTTCTCCAGCACGTCCTCGTTCATCTGGCCGTGCGCCACCACCACCCGCGCCTCGGGCACCAGATCACGAATCCGCTTGGCCGCCTTGTCGATCGAGGACACCCGGTTGTGCACATAGAACACCTGGCCGTCGCGGAGCAGCTCGCGGCGAATGGCAGCGGCCACCTGCTTGTCGTTGTACGCGCCGACGTAGGTGAGGATCGGATGCCGTTCCTCGGGCGGGGTGAGGATGGTGGACATCTCGCGAATTCCGGCCAGCGACATCTCCAGGGTGCGCGGAATCGGCGTGGCCGACATGGTGAGCACGTCCACGTGCGTGCGCAGCGCCTTGATGTGCTCCTTGTGCTCGACGCCGAACCGCTGTTCCTCGTCGATGATGACCAGGCCCAGATCCTTCCACCGGACGCCGGTCTGGAGCAGCCGGTGGGTGCCGACGACGATATCCACGTCACCGGCGGCCATCCCCTCCAGGATCTCGCGCGATTCGGCGGCGTCGGTGAAGCGCGAGAGGCCCTTCACCGTCACCGGGAAGCCCGCGGTGCGCTCGACGAAGGTCTGCAGATGCTGCTGCGCCAGCAGTGTGGTGGGCACCAGCACCGCCACCTGCTTGCCGTCCTGCACCGCCTTGAAGGCGGCGCGCACCGCGATCTCGGTCTTGCCGTAGCCGACGTCGCCGCAGACCACGCGGTCCATCGGCACCGACTTCTCCATATCCGCCTTCACCTCGGCGATGGCGGTGAGCTGGTCGGCGGTCTCGGTGAAGGCGAAGGCGTCCTCCATCTCCTGCTGCCACGGCGTGTCCGGGCCGAAGGCGTGACCGGGCGCGGCCTGGCGCGCCGCGTACAGCTGCACCAGCTCGGTGGCGATCTCGCGCACCGCCTTGCGCGCCTTGCGCTTGGTGTTCGCCCAGTCGGAGCCGCCGAGTTTGGACAGCGACGGCATCTCGCCGCCGACATAGCGGGAGAGCTGGTCGAGGGCGTCCATGGGGACGAACAGCCGGTCACCGGGCTGGCCGCGCTTGGACGGCGCGTACTCGATCACCAGGTATTCGCGGCGGGCACCGCCGACGGTGCGTTCGATCATCTCCACGAAGCGGCCGATGCCGTGCTGATCGTGCACGACCATGTCCCCGGCCCGCAGCGCCAGCGGGTCGACCTGATTGCGGCGGCGGGCGGCGAGCTTCTTGCCCTCCTGCGGGGCGGTGACGCGATTGCCGGTGAGATCGGATTCCGCGACCACCACCAGCTTGGCGTCGTCGAACACGATGCCGTCGTGCAGCGAACCGCACAGCACGCCGACCAGACCGTCGACCGGCCGCGCCCCCGGCTCCAACGCCGTGGCGGGCACCTCGGCGTCGCGCAGCCGCTCCAGCACGCGCTGCGCCGTACCGTGTCCCGCGACCACGATGACCGCGCGCCCGCCGGTGGTGACGTGGGCGCGCAGCGACGCGAAGATGGTGGCGACCAGTTCCTCGGATCCGCGGGCGGCGGGGGCGGACAGCACCGGCAGCGCGATCTCGTTCGGATCGTCGGCGGCCAGCGGGCTCAACGTCCACCAGGCCAGGCCCCGCCGCTCGGCGTCGGCGTGCACCTCGTCCAGGCCGCGGTAGGCGGAGGCGGCGAGGTCGAGTCCGTGCGCGCCCAGCGGCGCGGCCCCGCCGAAGGAGGCGGCCGTCCACGACGCCTCCAGGAACTCCTGGCCGGTGCGCACCAGATCGGCCGCGCGGGTGCGGATCTTCTCCGGATCACAGAGCAGCACCTGGGTGTGCGCCGGCAGGGCATCGGTGAGCAGCCGCAGTTCGCCCGGTTGCAGCACCGGCAGCAGCGCCTCCATCCCCTCCACGGGCATGCCCTGTGCCAGCTTGTCCAACATCTCCACCAGGGCGGCGTCGGCCGGGTTCTCGCTGGCGACCTGGCCGGCGCGCTCACGAAGGTCGTTGGTGAGCAACAGTTCCCGGCAGGGCTGGGCGATCACCACCTCGGTGGGGATATCGGGCAGCGAGCGCTGGTCGGCGACCGAGAAGGCACGCAGCTCGCTCACCTCGTCGCCCCAGAACTCCACGCGCACAGGGTGATCGGCGGTGGGCGGGAACAGGTCGAGAATGCCGCCGCGCACCGCGAACTCGCCGCGCTTGCCCACCATGTCGACCCGCTCGTAAGCGAATTCCACCAGCCGCGTGAGCAATTCGTCGAAGTCGTGCTGCGCGCCCAGGCGCAGGACGATGGGCTCGATATCGCCGAGCCCGCGCGCCATGGGTTGCATGAGCGAGCGCACGGTGGTCACCACCGCGCGCAGCGGTTCGCCGTAGAGCGTCTCGTCGGGGTGCGCCAGCCGGCGCAGCACCTGGAGCCGCCGCCCCACGGTGTCGGCGCTCGGGGACAGCCGCTCGTGCGGCAGCGTCTCCCACGACGGGAACTGCGCCACGGCGTCGCCCAGGATCTCCGCGAGTTCCACGGTGAGGTCGTCGGCCTCCCGCCCGGTGGCCGTCACCACCACCAGCGGTCGCTGCTCGGCAATGGTCGCCGCCACAAAGGGCCGCACCGCCGACGGCGCGACCAGCCTGGCCGACTCCCGCCCGATCAGCCCCGCGACCTGCCGCAACGCGGTATCAGCTGCGGCCGCCGTGGCCAATCCAGCCAGGGGTGGTCGGTTCGAGGGCATGGGCAGACTCCTGGGCGCGGATCAGCGATTCGGACGGCCAACCGAGTCTAGTAGTTCACGCCGACACCGCACCCCGCCGCCCCACGCGGCGAAATTACAGCACGTAGCGGCGCAGGCGGCGGGCGGCGAACTCGCGGAAGTAGGCCACCTTCTCCTCCGGGACGATGGAGGGGAGCAGGAAGTACCAGGCGCGTTCCATGCGGTTCGCCATCTGGTCGATGGAATCGGTGCTGACGGCGACGATGTGCACGCCGGTGGTCATCTCCTGCAGCAGCAGGCCGATGGTCTCAGGGTCGAGGTCCGGCTTCAGGTCGCCCTGGGCGATGGCGCGTTCGGCGAGCAAACGGTGGGTCTCACCCCAGGTCTTGGCGATGTTGTCGCCGTTCGCGCCGCGGTAGTCGCCGATCTGGTGGGTCAGTTTGAGCATGGCGCCGACCATCGGATCGTTCATGGTCAGGTCCGCGACCACGTAGGTGATCCCGATGCACGCCTCCAGGGCGGGCACGCGCGGATCGAAGAAGCCCTGGCAGGCGCTGACCAGTCGCTCATTGCCCTGGTCGACCACCGCGCGCGCCAGTTCTTCCTTCGAGCCGAAGTGAAAGTACAAGGCGCCCTTGGTCACATTCGACTGCGCGATGATCTCCGACAGGCTCGCGTTCGCGTAGCCCAGTCGCAGAAAGACATCGGCAGCACCCGCGAGCACGGAATCGCGAGTGATCTCCGCACGCGCTTGCCTAGCCATCAGATCCGCCTGTCATCAAACCAGCCATCCTGAAGTAGACCGACATCCCGAAGTAGACCGACATCACAGCTCGAACAGCACTCGAAGGATGGGTGAACCGTACCACCCGACTGCGCGCCGCCAGCCGATTCGAGCATTCGGCCCGTCCTCCTTCGCAATTCGCTGGTTAACTGTCCAGTTCCGCCCCCGCATAACCGACATTTCACGTGACCGTGTTCATACCCCTTTGCGGGCGGGCCATTCCGACGCCAGCTTGGGGTCCGCTTCCAAATGTGTGAGACCGTTCCAGCACAGATTCACCAGGTGCGCGGCGACCACTTCCTTGGAGGGCTGCCGTTCGTCCAGCCACCAGGTGGCCGCGGTCGCCACCATGCCGACCAGCGCCTGCGCGTACAGGGTCGCGAGGCTCGTATCGAAACCTCGCTTTTCGAAATCCCCGGCGAGTATGTGCGCCACCTGATTCACCGCCTCGTTGAGCAGGCTGGAGTAGGTGCCCTCGGCGGCGGAGGCGGGCTGGTCGCGCATGAGGATGCGGAACCCGTCGGTGCGCTCCTCCATATAGGTGAGCAACGCCAGCGCCACCTGTTCCAGCCGCACCCGCGACCGGTTCTGGGTGAGGGAGGCGGTGATCATGTCGAGCAAGGTGGACATCTCGCGGTCCACCACCACCGCGTACAACCCTTCCTTACCCCCGAAATGCTCGTACACCACGGGTTTCGAGACCTGGGCCCGCTGCGCGATCTCCTCTATCGACGTCGCGTCGTAGCCCCGCTCGGCGAACAGCGCCCGCCCGATCTCGATCAGCTGCTGCCGTCGCTGGGTCCCGGTCATGCGCGGGCGCGACACGCGGTTCCCCTCACCCGAACCCACCGCTTCGCCTCCCTGCGATCCAACCGACTGTCCTACAACTGTTTCAGATCGTGCCGCCTCGGCGCTCATCCACCCGTGCGATTCGCTCCTTCGCGTTCGTGAAACGCAACAACTGATCTAGCATGGTTCCGGGTAACTCACCGGGAACGACCAAAACTCGGCCACGTCGTCCACCGCCGGTCCACGGCGAGGGTCGCGGAGCACCCTACGACCGGCGAACGACGCGGGGCGGCGGGGGAGAGTGGCGGGTGGCCGCGTCTTCATGCGAGGATCGTTCCCGCATGCCATGACGCACGGGCGTACCAAACGGTCCGCCGGTGTGCAATCCGCCGTAGTGTAATGGCAGCACAACTGATTTTGGTTCAGTTTGTCCAGGTTCGAGTCCTGGCGGCGGAGCAAGTCTTGCCAACGGGAAGGCCATGTGCCCACCACGACAGCCCCACTAACGATGACAGGCAGCCGAGGGAGATCCATGCCACAGCAGACCGCCGTCGTCGTTCTCGCCGCCGGAGCCGGAACCCGAATGCGGTCCAAGACCCCCAAGGTATTGCACCCACTGGGCGGCCGAAGCATGCTCGCGCACGCGCTGCATGCGGCGAACGAGATCGACCCCGCGCATCTCATCACCGTGGTCGGGCACGACCGCGAACAAGTGGGAGCGGCCGTCGGGCGGGTGAGCGCGGAACTCGGACGTGAGGTCACCCTCGCCGTGCAGGAGGAGCAGCGCGGCACCGGGCACGCGGTGCAGTGCGCGCTCACCGCCCTGCCCGCCGACTTCTCCGGCGACCTGCTGGTCACCTACGCCGATGTGCCCCTGCTCGACGGGCACACCCTCAACGCCCTGCTCGACGAGCACCGCAGCTACGCCGACAGCTCCGCGGTCACCGTGCTCACCTTCGAACCCGACGACCCGAACGGCTACGGCCGCATCGTGCGCGACGCCGACGGCCGCGTACTCGAGATCGTGGAGCACGCCGACGCCACCCCCGAACAGGCCGCCATCACCGAGGTCAACTCGGGCGTCTACGTGTTCGACGCCGCGGTGCTGCGGGTCATGATCGGCCGCATCGACACCGCCAACGCCCGGCACGAGCTGTACCTCACCGATGTGCTGAAGCTGGCCCGCGAGGCCGGGCACGCGGTGCACGGGGCGCGGCTGCTGGACTGGGCCAAGGTCACCGGCGTCAACGACCGGGTGCAGCTGGCCGAGGCCGGGCGCACGCTCAACCGCTACATCGTGGAGCGGCACATGCGCTCCGGGGTCACCGTCATCGACCCGGCCACCACCTGGATCGACGCCGGTGTGCGCATCGGCCGCGACGCCGTGATCCGGCCGGGCGTACAGCTGTTGGGCGACACCGTGATCGGCGAGGACGCCGAGATCGGGCCGGACAGCACCCTCACCGATGTGGTGGTCGGCGACGGCGCGCGGGTGGTGCGCACCCACGGCGACGGCGCGACCATCGGGGCGGGCGCGACTATCGGACCCTTCACCTATCTGCGGCCGGGCACCGTGGTCGGGGTCTCCGGCAAGCTCGGAGCGTTCGTCGAAACCAAGAACGCCACCATCGGCGCGCATTCCAAGGTTCCGCACCTGACCTACGTCGGAGATGCGACGATAGGCGAGCACAGCAACATCGGCGCGTCCAGCGTCTTCGTCAACTACGACGGGGTGAAGAAGCACCACACGGTGGTCGGATCCCATGTGCGCACGGGCAGCGACACCATGTTCGTGGCACCGGTGACGGTGGGTGACGGGGCGTATACCGCGGCGGGTACTGTGCTGCGTAGAAACGTCCCCCCGGGTGCGCTCGCCGTGTCCGGTGGTGCGCAGCGCAATATGGAGGGCTGGGTGCAGCGCAACCGGCCCGGCACGGAAGCCGCCCGCGCGGCCGAGGCCGCTCTCGCGGCCGCAGACACAACCAACGAGCAAAAGGATGGCGAACGTCAGTGACCGCGTTCTCTACCGACAACCAGAAGAACCTGATGCTGTTCTCGGGACGCGCTCATCCCGAGTTGGCGGAGGAGGTGGCCAAGGCACTCGATGTCCACGTCACCCCGCAGACCGCCCGGGACTTCGCCAATGGCGAGACCTTCGTCCGGTTCGAGGAATCGGTGCGCGGCTCCGACGCCTTCGTCATCCAGAGCTTCCCGGCTCCGCTGAACCAGTGGGTCATGGAGCACCTGATCATGCTGGACGCGCTCAAGCGCGGTTCGGCCAAGCGGATCACCTCGGTGCTGCCGTTCTACCCCTACGCCCGCCAGGACAAGAAGCACCGCGGCCGCGAACCCATCTCCGCCCGCCTGATCGCGGACCTGCTCAAGACCGCGGGCGCGGACCGCATCATCACCGTCGACCTGCACACCGATCAGATCCAGGGCTTCTTCGACGGCCCGGTCGATCACATGCACGCACAGGTGCAGCTGGTCGAGCACATTCGCAACAACTACCCGCTGGAGAACGTCACCGTCGTCTCCCCCGACGCGGGCCGGGTGAAGGTGGCCGAGAAGTGGGCCAACGCGCTGGCCGACGCGCCGATGGCGTTCATCCACAAGACCCGCGACCCGCTGGTGCCCAACCAGGTGGTGGCCAACCGCGTGGTCGGTGAGGTCGAAGGCCGCACCTGCATCCTGATCGACGACATGATCGACACCGGCGGCACCATCGCCGGCGCGGTGAACGTGCTCAAGGAGGCGGGCGCGACCGATGTGGTCATCGCCGCCACCCACGGCATCCTCTCCAGCCCGGCCGCCGAGCGGCTGGCGAAGTGCGGGGCGAAGGAGGTCGTGGTCACCAATACGCTGCCGCTGACCGAGGAGAAGAAGTTCCCGACGCTGACCGTGCTGTCGATCGCGCCGCTGCTGGCGCAGACCATCCGCGAGGTGTTCGAGAACGGTTCCGTCACCGGACTTTTCAACGGCAACGCCTGAGGTTCGCAGGGCAAACCCCCGGCACCGATATCGGTGCCGGGGGTTTGCCGTTTCCGGGGCGGTTTTCCGGTAGCGTTGAGCCGAAGCAGGTGATCACCTGTTTGCTGCCGATGTGCTGTAGCACGGAGAGGTGGTGGCCCATGGCCGATGACGACGACCAGTTGATGGACGAGGTCCTCGACATGGACGATGACGACACCGACCTCGACTACGACCTCGGCGACGACGACCAGGCCGACGAGGTCCGCGAGTACGAGCGCTACATCGCCGACCCGCCGGAAGACCTGATCATCCGCAATCGCGAGAACGACGACCACGGCCGTCTCGGCATCGAGAGCGAACTCGACCAGGAGTGGACGCGCCGCCGGCGACGCGAGGAAGCACGCGCCGAGGACGACCGGCCCGCCGAGGTCGCGGCCCTCGAGATCGTGGACGAACCGGGCGACTGAACCGGCGCTCTTTCGCCGAAACCACCTGCGCTGTGATACCCATGGAAAGCGTTCACAGCACCAGTGAGGAGGGCGCGTCATGAGCACCCCACCGAACGACCCGAAGGCCGGTGACGAGCCGGGAGACGACGTGACACGGCGCATTCCGGACTCCGCGCCCGGTGTGCCACAGTACGGGCTGCCCGGGCAGGACCCGGAGGCTCCCGGCGGTTCGGATACCGGGGAGCGTCCGTCCGACAGCGGTACCCCGTCTCTCCAGAAGGGGGCGCCGCCGTCCGGAGAGAGCGCGCCGCCGTCCAGGGAGACCCAGCCGTCGTCCGGAGAGGCCCAGCCGCCGTCAGGGGCAGGCGCACCGTCGTCCTGGGAGAGCGCGCCGCCGCCCGGTCAGTACCCGCAGCCGCCGCAGTACCCCGCGGGCGGGCAGTACGGCTCCCGGCCGGGTGATCAGGCCCAGGGTGGGTATCCGCAGCCGTACGGACAGCCCGCCGAACAACCGCCGTATGGGCAACAACCCTACGGTCAGCCGGGATACGGGCAGCAGCAGCCCGGGTATGGGCAACAGCCCTATGGGCAGCAGCAGCCCGGGTACGGGCAGCAGCCTTACGGCCAGCAGCCTTACGGCCAGCAGGGCTACCAGCCGTATCCGCAGCAGGCATACGGCACGCCGCAGCAGCCCCGCACCCAGATCTTCTCCATCATCGGATTCGTCTGCGCGGGGATCGCGCTGCTGTTCTGTCCGCCCGGATTCGGTATCGCGGGCATCATCCTGGGCGTGGTGGGCAACAGCAAGGGCGAACCGCTGGGCAAGTGGGCGGCCATCGCCTCCGGTGTCTGCATGGTCCTCGGCCTCCTCATCGGGTTCGCCATCGTCGGCACCGATCTGGTGTCCAACTGATCGCGATGGAGTTCACCGGATTTCCGCTCGCCGGACTCGACTTCTACGAGGACCTCGAGGCCGACAACTCCAAGACCTTCTGGAATGCGCACAAGCGGATCTGGGAGGAGTCGGTGCGCGACCCCATGCGGGCGCTGGCGGCCGAGCTGGAACCGGACTTCGGCCCGGCCAAGATCTTCCGGCCGTACCGGGACGTGCGGTTCTCGAAGGACAAGTCGCCGTACAAGAACCACCAGGGTGCGGTGGTGCACACCGCCGAATCGTGCGGATGGTACGTGCAGATCGGCGCGGGCGGCCTGTTCGTGGCGGGCGGGCTGTACACGGCCTCGCCCGCCCAGCGGGCCGCCCTGCGCACCGCCATCGACGACGCGGTGCGCGGGGCGGAACTGGAACGCCTGCTCGACCAGGTGAATGCCGCCGGATACACCATCGGCGGCGACAAGCTGAGGACGAAACCCAAGGGTTTCACCGCCGACCACCCCCGCATCGACCTGCTGCGCCACCAATCCCTCGTCGCCACCCGGGATTTCGGCGCACCCGCCTGGTTGACCACCGCGAAGGCCGCCGGGCAGGTGCGCACCGCCTGGGAGGACCTGCGGCCCCTGGTGGAATGGCTGGCAGCGGTCACGGCCCAGCGCTGACCACGTCCACACAGCGGCCACCTCAGCCCCTCACCACACCACAAACCCGCTCCGAATCCACCACTCCGCCACCATCAGCCGCCCCACCGCGACCCGACAAAGTCCACGCGATACGCCGCAGACCGGCAATTGTCCGCCGTAGCGCTGTCGTAGCCGCCCACCGCGTTCCCGCTACCGTCGCCCGCTGCGGTCTCGCCGTTCGGCACGCCGTGGGTCCGCCGCCCTTCAGCACACCGCCCGCGATCCCATCGCGCGGCACACCGCAGTAGCGCCTCTGCGCGGCAACTCGGCCCTCCTGCCTACCCGCCACACTGCGGCGTTCGCACGCGATCAGGTGGCGCACCAGACCGGGCAGGACCGCATCGAGGCCGCGCAGATCACCCGGTTCTCCCGCAATCAGATCGTCCAGCTGGTGCTGCTCATCGGCCTGGTGTACATGGCCTACCCATATATCAGCGCGGTGCCGACCTTCACCCCGGTGGTCAGCGTCGCTCGGCCGGGTGATCAGCGCCGCTCGGCGAGTACGAGCGCGAAGCGGCTGTCCGGGTCGGTCCATACCCGCTCGGTGGCGAAACCCGCTGCGTCCAGTTCGGTTTCGAGTCCTTCGCGGCGGAACTTGGCGGAGATTTCGGTGCGCATCTGCTCGCCCGCGGCGAAATCGACGGTGAGGTCGAGGTCGCGGACCGTCACGGTCATGGACTCGGTGGCCTCCAGGCGCATTTCGATCCACTCGTTGTCGGTGTCCCACCGCGCTACATGGGCGAACTTCTCCGGATCGAAGTCGGCGTTCAGTCGAGAGTTCAGCACTCGCAGCACATTCCGGTTGAACTCCGCGGTGACTCCGGCGGCGTCGTCGTAGGCGGGCACCAGGACCGCCGGGTCGATGACCAGTCCCGCACCGAGCAGCAGCTGTTCCCCTGGCTCCAGCACGGCGTGGATTCCGGCCAGGAACTCGGCGCGCTCGGCGGGAACCAGATTGCCGATGGTGCCGCCGAGGAAGGCGATCATGCGCCGTCCGCCGCGCGGCAGATTGTCCAGGGTGGCGGTGAAATCGCTGACCACGCCGTGTACGGCGAGCGCGGGGAACTCGGCGGCGATCTCATCCGCCGCCGACCGCAGCGCGGTGGCCGACACATCCTGCGGCACATATGTTTTCAGCGGACCCTCGGCGCTCAACGCACTGAGCAGCAGACGGGTCTTGGCGGCCGATCCGGCCCCCAGCTCCACCAGCACCTCGGCCTGCGCCGTGCGCGCGATCTCCCCCACCACCCGCTCCAGCAGCGCCCGCTCGGTGCGCGTCGGGTAGTACTCGGGCAGTTCGGTGATGAGTTCGAACAGTTCACTGCCGCGCGCGTCGTAGAACCATTTGGGCGGCAGCCATTTCGGTGTCGCCGTGAGCCCGGTCCGGGCGTCCGACCGCAGCGCCGCGGTCAGGTCGTCGTCGGTCAGATGAATCTCCAGCGTCGCGGCAGTCATGAGCGCGCCCTTTCCGTTTCGATAGCCAGGTCCTCCACGACCAGCCGCCCCGGCCCCGCGACGACCACCTGGCGATCGGCGATCGCCCGCCACCGTGGATCGTCGTCGTAGGGCTCCGAGGCGACAATCGCGGAAGTGTCGGTGACCAGCACCGACAACGAGTGGTGCCACGTCGTGGCCCACCAGGTCTCCCCGTCCCCCAGCAGCAGATTCAGCCGAGCTTTCGGCGACCGCCGTAGGACCGCCGCCATGACCAGCCGCAGCGCGGCAGCCGGATCGACGCCCGCCCCCGGGCCGAGAACACCGGGTTCCCGCACGGCCGCGCTCGGCGGGTCCCCCTGCCCCCGCGTGACCACTTCCGCGGCGCGGCCAGCGCCGGAATCGCCCCGCGCCGACGTCGCACGAGCCGAATCGAGCGCAACGGTACGAGCCACCGCGGGTGCGAGGTCGCGCGCTGCCCGCGCGCCGCCCGGCTCACCAGCGGCGATCCCGCTGTCCGGAGCCCCGCTGTCACCGTCCCCGTTATGAGCAGCTCCGCCACGGGCGACCCCGCTCACACCGGCCGAGCTGTCGTCTCCGCGGCCCGCGCCGACTCCGTTGTCACCGCGTACCCATTCACGCTGCCGCGCTGTCGAGGTCCGCACGTGCGCAATGGATTCGGCGTCGCCGCCGGATGTCCGATCGAGCAGGTCGTGCAGGATCACCCAGAGAACGGCGGAGTCGGTCAGCGACTCCGCCTCCAGCAACGGCGGCGCACCGAACTCCGCCGCGGTATCGGCCAGCACGTCGCGCCACCCCGGAATGGCCCCGTTGTGGCTGAACGCCCAGCGACCACGAACGAAGGGCGCGCAGGCCCCCCGGTCCAGCGGCAGCCCGACCGTCGCCGAGCGCACCGCACCCAGCACCGCCGTGGAGCGGATCTGCGGCAGCACCTCGTCCACGGCCGGATCGGTCCAGATCGGCGCGGCATTGCGGTAACGGCTGACCGACAACGCCCCCGCCCCACCACGATTACCCGCACCGGATTCGCCGACACCGGCCGTGCCGGACCCGCCACCGCCATCGGCCGCTGCGGGGGTGGTGCCGCCACCGGGCGACGCGGAACCATGCTCGGGGTCCGCTGTGTCGGGATCCGACTTCGGGTGTCCGAGCCGAGGTGGTTCGCCCGATTGGTGGGGGGAACTGTATTCGATGTCCGATCGCCGCGGTGCGACCGTCGCCGCATCCGCTGTGTCCGGGTATGCGGCCGTTTCAGGCTCGGCGCGGGCGAAGGCGGTCACGTCCGGGGCGGTGCCGCCGTGCCAGGCGGTGCCCGCGCCGTGGTCGGCGGGGGCCGCCGCGGTGGGAAGCCACCAGGCCAGGCCGAAGCCGTCGGCATTGATGGTGCCGCCGCCGCGCATGTCGCGGGGTGCCCAGGACTGGGTGCGCAGGGAGTGCGGGCCGCGGGTGAGCAGGTCGCCGACGGGGATCGACGGGCCGACGTAGCCGATGTGGCGGCACATCAGCGGTCGTCCGATCGCAGGTCGCGGGCCAGGCGGAAGCCGGAGAAGATCTGGCGGCGGATGGGGTGGTCCCAGTTGCGGAAGGTGGCGCGGCAGGCCACCGGGTCCGCGCCGAAGGAGCCGCCGCGCAGCACCCGGTAGTCACCCCCGAAGAAGACCTCGGAGTATTCGCGATAGGGGAAGGCGCGGAAACCCGGATAGGGGTCGAAACCGGAGGCGGTCCACTCCCAGACGTCACCGACGAGCTGGTGGACGCCGAGCGGTGACGCACCGGCGGGATACGCGCCGACCTCCGCCGGTTCCAGGTACCGCTGCCCGAGATTGGCGGTGGCCTCGGAGGGTTCGTCCTCGCCCCACGGATAGCGCTGGGAGCGGCCGGTATTCGGATCGAATCGGGCCGCCTTCTCCCATTCCGCCTCGGTGGGCAGTCGCTTGCCCGCCCAGGTGGCGTACGCCTCGGCCTCGAACCAGCACACGTGCACCACCGGCTGCCGCGGCCGCACCGGGGCCATGGTGCCGAAAACCCTTCGCCACCACCGGCCGCCGCCGTCCTGCTCCCAGAACTGCGGTGCCACCAACCCGGCTTCGATCCGGTGCGCCCAGCCGTGCTCGGACCACAGCTCAGGCCGGTCGTAGCCGCCGTCGGCGATGAACTCCAGATACTGCTCGTTGGTGACCGGTGCGGCGTCGATGGCGAAGCCCGGCACCCACACCGGATGCGCGGGCCGCTCGTTGTCCAGTGCCCACGGATCGGTGTCGGTGCCCATGGTGAATTCGCCCGCCGGGATCACGATCTCCCCGCTCACCGGCACCCGCGCCGACGGTGCGGGCGGTGCCGAGAGCACCGCCTCCCCCGTCCGCAGCTGATGCGTGGCCAGCATGGTCTCGTCGTGCTGCTGCTCGTGCTGGGCGATCATGCCGAACGCGAACCCCTGCTCGACCAGCTCACCACCGTGTAAGGGACTGCGGTCCAGCACATCCCACACCTTGTCCCGCACGGTGCCCACGTACGTGCGGGCCTCCGACGGCGACAGCAGCGGCAGCGCCGGACGATTCGCTCGCGCGTGCTTGAACGCGTCGTACAGTTCGTCGATATCGGCGCGCACCGGCTCGCGCCCGCCCACATCGCGGACCAGCCAGAGTTCCTCCTGATTGCCGATATGCGCCAGATCCCACACCAGCGGGCTCATGATGCGCGAATGCTGGGCCACGAGTTCGGCCTCGTCCACGCAGTCGGTGAGGGCGATGGTGCGCCGCCGGGCCCGTTCCAGCACGTCGGCGATCCGTCCGCGCAGCCGTTCGGTCTCGGCGCGATCGCTGCCGGATAGGTGAATCGTCATGAGAGAGCTCCGAATTCCTCGGTCGGGCTGATACCTCGCGCGCTGCGCCGCGCCGCCGCCGCGAGTTCCGCGGCGGCCTCGGGTGTCGCGGCGTGCGCGGCGGCGAGTTCGAGCAGTTCCACGGCGGCCGTCCGCAGTTCCGGATCGTCCAGTCCGCCGCGCGCGGCCTCGGGCCAGCGCCCGGCGGTCGGTGCGGCCACGGCCGTCGCCTCCGCCACCACGGCGGGGGTCGACAGCAGTGCCTCCACGGCGTGGATGGGCACCGTCCACCCGGCACCGGGCTGCGCGTCGATATACCGGACCTCCAGATGCCCGGAGGCCCGCACCGGCGGGAACAGCGTGGTCAGGTGGTAGTCGAGGTCGGCGAGATCGGGTCGCCGCCCGATCTCGTCGTCCAGCGCACCGCACAGCCAGTCCGCGAAGGTCGCCTCCGGTGGCGCCGACCAGTCCCCGCCGTCGCAGCGCACGCACAGCAGCGGGACATCGAGGGCCCAGCGCGCGTAACCGCTGACCGGATCCGCCCATTCGTGCACCGGCGGCCGGGTGCGCGGATTGTCCAACCGCAGCCAGGTGCGCATCCGCTGCGACGCCCACTCCCCCTGCGGCGCGCCGTGCAGCGCCGGAGAACAGGCGAAGGCGGCGACCAGCGCCGGACCGATGGTGTAGAGGGCGGTCCAGCGGGCCGAGACCTCCGCGGCATCGGCCCCCGCGTCCACGCTGACCTGGGTGGCGGCGGTATTGCACATCATGAGCAGGCCGTAGGGCCCGATACCGGCGAAGGCCCGCTCCATGGCGCGGTAACGCGGCAGCCGCAGCACCCGCCGGGCCGCGCGCTCGGCGTCGGCGGCGGCGGAATAGGTTCGGATACCTCGGAATTCGAGCAGCTCCCGCAGCAGGGAGGCGTCGTATCGCAGGCGCTCACACAGTTCCGCGGCATTCGGGAAAGGGGCGCTGGACAATTCGATCTGGCCACCCGGCTCCAGGGTGACCCGGCTTCCCCCGGGCAGTTCGACGGCCGGAGAATCGGGGGAAATGGACTGTGGCGCATAGGGTCCCAGCGCGTCCGCGAGCACAGTCGGGTCCGGACGCGAATCACGGGCCGAACACTCACCCCGGGCGGTGAGCCACTCCAGTTCGGCTCCGATGAGCGCCGGTGGACCGAGCTTGAAGCAGACACCTCCGATATACGCCTCGGCCGCGGCCCGGGAGGACAGCCCTACCTCGGGTGCGGAATCCGCACGCGCATCCGTGAGCACCGTGCCCGGCGGCTTCGTGCGGGATGCGGTCACAGCCATGTCAACCTCCGCTCTCGGGTCGGGGCGACGCACGCCGACCAAACCAGAGTAGCGACGGTGTCCGACACCAAAAGTGACGAAATGGGGAACACCGCAGGCCGGACGGTTGATTCCGAGTCACCATCATGTCTGATTCCGACCAAACGAACGGGTCTTTCCGGACCAGTCGATATGGTCGATGACATGCTGAATCTCTCCGAATTGCGCGCCGACACCCCCGGTTGCGAGGGGCAGGTATTCCTCGACAGCGCCGGTTCCTCCCTGCCGCCGCGCACGGTCGTCGACACCGCCATCGCCCATCTGCGCCGCGAAGCGGAGATCGGCGGCTACCGCGCCGCCAATGAACGCCTCGACGACCTGCACGCCGTCAAGACCGCGATCGGCGCGCTGATCAACGCCGACGCCGACGCCATCGCGCTCAGCGACAGCGCCAGCCGGGCGTGGAGCGACTTCTTCTACTCGGTGCCGCTGGGGCCGGGCGACCGCATCCTCATCTCGGGCACGGACTACGGCAGCAATGCCATCGCGGCGCTCCAGCGCGCCCGCCGCAGCGGGGCCACGGTGGAGGCCATCCCCGGTGACGGCAGCGGCCAACTCGATCTGGACGCCCTCGCGAGCATGCTGGACGAGCGGGTGAAGCTGGTGTCGCTGGTGCATGTGCCCACCAACGGCGGCCTGGTCAACCCCGTCGCCGACGCCACCCGCATCGCGCACCGGGCGGGCGCGCTGGTGCTGCTGGACGCCTGCCAGTCCACCGGGCAGCTCCCCCTCGACGTGGCCGAACTCGAGGTGGACGCGCTGTCGGCCACCGGCCGCAAATGGCTGCGCGGCCCGCGCGGCACCGGCTTCCTGTACGTGCGCCCCGAACTCGCGGCCACCATGGAACCCGGCCGCCTGGATCTGCACAGCGCCGAATGGACCGCGCCGCACGACTACCGCCTGGCCGACGGGGCGAAGCGCTTCGAGTTCTGGGAGTGCGACGTGGCCGCCCGCCTCGCCCTGGGCGCGGCCGTGCGGTACCTGCTCGACCTCGGCCCGACCCAGGTCTACCAGGCCATCGCCGAACGCGCCGAGTACCTGCGCAAGGCACTGGCCGAGATCGGCGGCGTCACCGTGCACGACCGCGGCACCCAGCACGCGGGCATCGTGTCCTTCACCGTCGCCGGTTACGAGCCCGCGGACGTGCGCGATCGGCTCGCCGCCGAATCGGTCACCGTCACCGTGAGCCAGCGCGGATCCACCCTGCTCGATATGACCGCCCGCGACCTGCGCGCGGTGGTCCGCGCCGCGCCGCACTGCTTCGTCAGCTTCGACGACCTGGACCGATTCGTCGCAGCGGTCACGACACTCACGAAACGAACCAATCGGTAACACGCCGACGTACACCCTCCTGTTGGGCGAAACCGGGTTAACAGACCCGCGTGTCGGCGGGATAGTGGGAGTGTCCCCGACCGCGGAGACAGGGTGAGGGAGTGCGACGTGAGCCGGTTCACCGAGGAAATGTATGCGACGGCGCGGACATCGGTTCGCGGGCTGGTGACCGGTGAGCCGGATGCCCCGCTGCGCCAGACCTGGGGCGAGATCCATGCCATCGCCCGGCGAATGGCGGGCGGGCTGGCCGCCGCGGGCATCGGGCACCGGGACGCGGTGGGCGTGCTGGCGGGGATGCCGGTGGATATCGCCCCCGCCTGCCAGGCCGTCTGGATGCGCGGGGCGTCCATCACCATGCTGCACCAGCCGACGCCGCGCACCGATCTCGAACTCTGGGCGCGCGATACCGAGACGGTGCTGCGCATGATCGACGCCCGCGCCGTCGTCTTGGGCGCGCCCTTCGAGGCCGCCGCGCCGCTGCTGGTCGAACGCGGGATAGCGGTGGTGCTCATGGACGAGCTGCGCGACGGTGCGGATACCGATCCGCTGCCCACCGAGGAATCGGATATCGCATTGCAGCAGCTGACCTCCGGATCCACGGGTTCGCCCAAGGCGGTGCGGATCACGCACGGGAATTTCTTCGTCAATGCCTACGCCATGTTCGATCGGGTGAAATTCCAACTCGACGACGATGTGATGGTCAGCTGGCTGCCGCTGTTCCACGATATGGGAATGGTCGGATTCCTCAGTGTGCCGATGCAATTCGGCGCGGAAGTGGTGTGCGTGACACCGCTGGACTTCCTGCGGCGACCGATGCTGTGGGCGGAACTGATTTCCACGTATCGGGGAACCGTCACCGCGGCACCTAATTTCGCCTACTCGCTATTGGCCCGCAAACTGCGAATGGCCGCGGACGGCGCGGTGGATCTCAGCAGTGTGCGCTACATGTGGAACGGCGCGGAACCGGTCGATCCCGATACCATGGACGCCCTGGCCGCCGCGGGTAAACGGTTCGGACTCAACCCCATGGCGCTCACCCCCGTGTACGGCATGGCCGAAACCACGCTGGCCGTGTCGATTCCGGATCCCGGCCTCGGACAGGTGGTCGACATCGTCGACGCCGACCTGCTGGAGGCGATCGGCAAGGCGGTCCCCGTCCGGCATCCCGAACACCACTACGGCAATCTGCGCCGCCTGCCCACCCTCGGCTATCTGGTCGACAATCTGGAGGGCCGGGTGGTGGACGCCGACCGGCAGCCGCTGCCGGTGCGCTCGGTGGGCGTCATCGAATTGCGCGGTCCGGCGGTGACTTCCGGCTATGTCACCGTGGACGGCTTCCGCGGCGCGCAGGACGCGGACGGCTGGCTCGACACCGGCGATATCGGCTATTTCACCGAGGAGAATCTGGTGGTGGTGTGCGGCCGCATCAAGGATGTGATCATCATGGGCGGCCGCAACATCTTCCCCACCGATATCGAGCGAGCGGCCATGCGGGTCACCGGCGTTCGCCCCGGCAATGCGGTGGCGGTGCGCCTGGACGCGGGCCAGAAGCGCGAGAGCTTCGCCGTGGTGGTGGAGAGCAACGAGCACCAGCATCCGGAGGAGGTGCGGCGTATCGAGCACGAGGTGGTGCACGCCGTGTTCTCCGAGGTGGGCGTGCGCCCGCGCAGCGTGACCGTACTCGGCCCCGGGGCGCTGCCGAAGACCTCCTCCGGCAAACTCCGTCGCTCCGCCACCGCCACGCTGTCCCGCCCTGCGGAATCGCCAGCGCCCGACTGAACGCCGCGAACCGTCACGCACACGCACCGACGGTCGGACGCCGAACCGATTCCGGCCGCCCCCTACCGTCCACTCCGGAATCAGCCGTCACGACGACGATCTCGATTCCGGTACTCCGGCACCGGAAGTCCGCCGATCCCCCAATCCTCCAGGGCCACTTCGTCGATCACGACGAAGGTGGTGGCCGGGTCCTTGTGCAGCACCCGGTTCAGCAGGTCGGTGACGCCCGCGATGAGCTCCGCCTTCTGCGCGCGGGTGACACCCTCATCGGTGACCTTGATGTTGACGTAGGGCATATCAGTTCTCCACGAGGTCGTAGTGGAACACCTTGGCGATGATCCGCCAGCGGCCGTCCACCTGAACGAAGGTGAGCAGATCGGTGAAATGCTTGGCCCCGAGCGCGCATTCGACGCGCGCCAGGGCGGTGACGGGACCGGCGAACTCGACCCCGAGGATGCGGTCGCGCCGCTCGTCGCCTCGGGCCGCGGGCGCTTCCCGGGCGGCGACGACCGGGAAGTACTCGTCCATGGTGAGCCGCAGCAGCGGCCCCTCGGTGGCGGTGGCGTAGATCGCCTGCGGATGGAAGACCCGGTCCAGCAGGGCGGTATCACCGTAGTAGAGCCCGTCGAAGTACAGCCGCAGCGCCTCCCGGATACCCGCCTCGGCACCGCCGCCCGCCGCCGCGTGATCTCGTGCCCGGTCGCCGCCGGAGGTCGCCGTTCTCCCGGTGCTCATGAGCCGACCCGCGCAAGCGAGCGGTCGCCCGTCCACCGCATCGCCGCGGCGGCGACGCGTCGGCCCAGGTGTTCGGCGGTCGCGAGATCGCCCGGCCCTGGCGCGATCTCGGGGGCGGCGTCGGCGGGCGCGTGCGCCATGGCCCCGAGGAAGCCGCCGATGCGGTTGAGGTCGTCGACGGATTCGAAGTCGCCGGGCAGCAGGCCGAGCCCCACCCACACCATGCCGTGCTGCATGGCGAACAGCGCCAGCGCCTGCAAGGTCGCCAGTTTGTCGCCGCTCACCCCCGCCGAGGTGGTGAATCCCGCCGCCAGCTTGTCCCGCCACTGCTGCCGCGCCCACCGGCCCGACGTCGCGTCCAGGAACGCCTTGAAGGGAGCCGACGGTCCGCCCATGTAGGTGGGGGTGCCGAAGATGATGGCGTCGGCGGCGTCGATGGCGGCCCAGGCGGAGTCGTACTCGTCGACGGAAACGAGGGTGACCTCGGTGCCCGGTACCGCCGCCGCGCCCCGGCGTACGGCCTCGGCCTGCTGGCGGGTGTGGCCGAAGCCGCTGTGGTAGACGACGGCGATGGTGCTCATACGCGTTCCTTTCAACTGGTGGTGAGATCAACGCTAGGAACCGCACAGCGATAACACCACGACATAGTTTGGATATCGGATATAAGCTGAAGTTATGGATGTCGATATCCGCGATCTCGAACTGCTGGAGGCGCTCGGCAGCCACGGCACCCTGACCGCGGCCGCCCGCCACCTCTACGTCAGCCAGCCCGCACTGAGTCAGCGGCTGCTACGCCTGGAGGACCGCCTCGGCCTGCCGCTGTTCGACCGGCGCGGACGGAATCTGGTGCCCAACGACGCCGGTCGGCGCATGCTCCAGGCCGCCGGGAGCGCTCTCGGCGAATTACGTTCGGCGCGTATGGATCTGCTCGAACTCGGCGCGGGCCGCACCCGGCCGGTGCGCATCGCCTCCCAGTGCGCGGCCAGCTACGAGTGGATGCCGTTGGTGCTCACCCGTTTTCGCCAGCGCATGCCCGACGCCGAGGTTCGCATCGAAACCGTGCGCGATGACGAGATGATCGACGCGCTGCTCGAGGATCGGCTCGATATCGCCATGATCGCCAAACTGGATCGCCGCATGGACCGAGTGCGGCTGGAGCGGTTGTTCGACGACGAGATGCGCGCGGTGGTGGCGGCTCATCATCCATGGGCGCGGCGCGATCACGTCACCGTGGCCGATTTCGACGACGTGCACCTGGTGCTACCGGATTCCTATGATCAGCAACGGATTCCGGCGCCACCGCTGCCGGTGCCGGAGGGCGCGCGCTACGGTCGGCTGACCACGGTGGCGACCGGATTCGATGTGATCATCGAACTCGTCGCGGCGGGCGATTCGGTGACGGTCATGCCCGCCTGGGTGGCCGAGCGGACGCGCGAGCGCAGTGATGTGACAGCGGTCCGTGTGGGAGCCGTACCGGAGCGGCGCACCTGGTATTGCGCCACCCGGCACGATGAGACATCCGCGCCCGTAGAGACTTTCGTGGAGCTGGTGATCGAGCAGATGGGAAGACGCTGATCCGGTCGAGCCCGACCGAACGGGCCCGGCCCATCAGTCCCGGCCCAAGAACCCCCGACCGATCGACTCAGTGCAGCTGGTTCTGCGCCGGTTCCAGGCCGACGCGCAGCAGCAGTTCCACCGCGTCGGCGGCCTGCTCGACGATCACCGGGACCTCTTTGCGCTCCGGGCCGGAGAAGGGCTTCAACACGAAATCGGCGGGGTCCTGACGGCCGGGCGGACGGCCGATGCCGAAGCGCACCCGCAGATAGTCCTTGGTGGTGAGCGACTGGGAGACCGAGCGCAGGCCGTTGTGGCCGCCCTCGCCGCCCCCGCGCTTCAAACGCACCGTGCCGAACGGCAGATCGAGTTCGTCGTGCACCACGATGACCTCGGTCGCGGGCACGGAGAAGAAGCGGGCCAGCGCGGCGACCGGGCGGCCGGACAGGTTCATGAAGGTGCGCGGCTTGGCGATCAGCACCTTGCGCCCGTCCAGGCGCGCCTCCAACAGGTCGGCGCCGGACTTCTTGTGCACGGTGAAACGACCGCCGACGCGCCCCGCGAGCACGTCGGCGACCAGGAAACCGACATTGTGCCGGGTGCGCTCGTACTCGGGTCCGGGATTACCCAGTCCGACCACCAGCGCGGGCCCGGCTGTTGCCTCGGTCATGTGAACCGTTGCGGAGCAGTATTACTCGGCGGCTTCGGCGGCAGCCTCGCCCTCGGCCTCGGCTTCGCCCTCGGCGGCCTCGGCGGCGGGGGCGGCGATGATGTTGACGATCAGCGCATCGGCATCACCGGCCAGGGTGACGCCCTTGGGCAGCTCGATGCGGCCGGCGGTGATCTGGGTGCCGGCCTCGATGCCCTCGACGGAGACCTCGATGGACTCGGGCAGCTTCATGGCGTCGGCCTCGACCGAGAGGACGGTGGCCTCCTGGGTGACCAGGGTGCCCGCGGCGGCCTCGCCGACCAGGGTGACGTGCACGTCGGCGACGACGCGCTCACCGCGCTTGATGACCAGCAGGTCGGCGTGCTCGATGTAGCGGCGGATCGGGTGCACGACCACCGACTTGGTCATCGCCAGCTGCTTCTTGCCCGCGATGTCCAGGCTCAGGATGGCGTTGGTGCCGTGCTCACGCAGGATGGCGGCGAACGCCTGGGCGTTCACGGCCAGATGCTGCGGATCGGAGTTGTGGCCGTACAGCACGGCGGGAACATTGCCGTCGCGACGGGTGCGACGCGCGGCGCCCTTGCCGAACTCGGTGCGTACGGTGGCTTCGAGAAGGTTGGCGTCGGACATGAGAGGTCTACTCCTACGGCTCGGACTCTGTCGGCTGCACACCAGGGGACCCATCCCCGGTTGGTGTTGGTCTGCTCGTCCGGCAAGGGAGAACGAACATGGACGGCCGATAGCCGAGCCGCGTCGATCACGGTGGGCACAGGTGCCAACACCCTCGCCGAGACAACCCGAAGAGATTAACACGCGCCGAACGCACCCCGAAAACGCACCCCCGTCCCGGGACATGCCACACGCGCCACTTCGAAGCCTAGATCCCTCGCGCGCGACCCGCACCCCGAATTTCTCAACCGGTCGGTCTCTTCACCGCGCACCCGTCCGCCCACCCCGTATCGCCACCGCACCGTCGCCCCCATCTCGCGTACCTTTCCGGCCGCATGGCACACCGCCATCCCGCCCGCTGCGCACGACAAGTGCGGCGACCCTATCCCCCCGGCGTGCCGTCACCGCATGCCCCGCCCGGCCCCGGCGGACAGCGGAAACGCCCGCTGTCCACGCCCGCTCGCGGGATCCAGGCCCGGGATCGGCGCGGCCTAGAATCGCGGGGGTGAGTATGGCGCGCCTGGGATCCATCACCCTCGACTGCGATGACCCCGCCGCACTGGCGACCTTCTGGTCCACACTGCTCGGCGGGGAGATCACCTACTCCACCGCGACCGTCGCGGTGGCCCGGGTCGGCGATCTGCTGATATCCGCGACCCGCGTCGAGGACTACCGCCCGCCCACCTGGCCCGAGGACGCCCTGCCCAAGCAGATCCACCTGGACCTCGGCGCGGACGACCTCGACGCCGCGGAAGCCGAAGCCGTCCTGGCCGGCGCCACCCCGGTCGCGAAACAACCCGCCCCCGAACGCTTCCGCGTACTCCTCGACCCAGCCGGCCACCCCTTCTGCCTCACCCTGACCGCCAACCTCACCCGGCTCGGCCTCCACCCCCGCCCCTCCTCGCACGCAGGGGGAACCGGTGGCGGCGGCGGCCCAGTAGACCCCGCCACCAGTTCCCCCTGATCTTCTCGGGGGGGGCGAGGAGTCCAGCCCACGGGCGGGATGGTGGTCCGGGGCCGCTACCCTGGAGCGGTTGCCGATGCCTCGAAGGAGCTCCCGTGACTTCCCCGACCACCCCGACCGACGCCGTCCCGCGACGGTTGGCCGACGAGGTCGCGCGGCGGCGAACCTTCGCGGTGATCTCGCATCCCGACGCCGGTAAGTCCACGCTGACCGAGGCTCTCGCCCTGCACGCCAAGGTGATCTCCGAGGCCGGAGCCATCCACGGCAAGTCCGGGCGCAAGTCGACCGTCTCCGACTGGATGGAGATGGAGAAGGCGCGCGGCATCTCGGTCAGCTCGACCGCCCTGCAGTTCGAGTACGGCGACTGCGTGATCAATCTGGTGGACACCCCTGGCCACTCCGACTTCTCCGAGGACACCTATCGCGTACTCACCGCGGTCGATGCCGCGGTCATGCTCATCGACGCCGCCAAGGGCCTGGAACCGCAGACGCTCAAGCTGTTCCAGGTGGCGCGCGACCGCGGCATCCCGGTCGTCACCGTGATCAACAAGTGGGACCGGCCGGGTCAGGCCCCCCTCGAACTGCTCGACGAGATCGTGGACCGGATCGGCCTCACCCCCACGCCGCTGTTCCTGCCGGTCGGTATCGCGGGTGACTTCCGCGGCCTGCTGCGGCGCGGCGAGGAGGGCGCTCCCGTCGAGTACATCCACTTCACCCGCACCGCGGGCGGCGCGACCATCGCGCCCGAGGAGCACTACACCCCGGAGCAGGCCCTCGAGCGCGAAGGCGATGTCTGGGTGACCGCCGCCGAGGAGAGCGAACTGCTCTCCGCCGCGGGTCAGGACCACGACCAGGAGCTGTTCCTCGCGGGCCACACCTCCCCCGTCATCTACGCCTCCGCCATGCTGAATTTCGGTGTGCGCCAACTGCTCGAGACGCTGGTGCGGCTCGCCCCGCCGCCCGCCGCCCGCAAAGACGTGACGGGCACGCCACGCGAGACCACCGATCCGTTCAGCGCCGTGGTGTTCAAGGTGCAGGCCGGAATGGATACCGCGCACCGCGACCGGCTGGCCTTCATGCGCGTGGTCTCCGGCGAATTCGAGCGCGGCATGGTGGTGACGCACGCCCAGACCGGCCGCCCCTTCGCCACCAAGTACGCGCTCACCGTCTTCGGCCGCGAACGCACCACCGTCGACACCGCGTACCCGGGCGATGTGGTCGGCCTCGTCAACGCCAACGCGCTGGCCCCGGGCCACACCCTCTTCGCCGGGAAGAAGGTGGAGTTCCCGCCCATCCCGTCCTTCGCGCCGGAGCACTTCGCCACCCTGCGCGCCCGGAGCGCGGGCAAGTACAAGCAGTTCCGCAAGGCCATCGACCAGCTCGACTCCGAGGGCGTGGTGCAGGTGCTGCGCAATGACGTGCGCGGCGACGCCACCCCGGTGCTGGCCGCCGTCGGGCCGATGCAGTTCGAGGTCGTCACCGCCCGCATGCAGGCGGAATTCAATGTCGAGACCCAGCTCGACCGCCTCCCCTACTCGCTGGCCCGCCGCACCGACGCCGAATCGGCCCCGGAGTTGGCCCGCCAGCGCGGCGTGGAGGTGTTCACCCGCAGCGACGGCGTCCTGCTGGCGCTGTTCGGCGACAAGTGGAAGTTGCAGTACATCCAGAAGGAGCTGCCGAAACTCACGCTGGAGCCCCTGGTCGCGGGCGCGGAGTAGGCTCGCCCGCCATTGCCCGCCGCCGGTTGAATGAGAGCGCTGGCCGTCGGCGCGACGGGCGGTCGGTCAGCCCACTTGGTCGCCTCAGGCGGTGAGAGCGCGAGCAGTCGGCACGACCGGAGATCGCTCAGCCCACGGTCACCTCAGGCGAGTGAGAGCGCAAGCCGTCGGCACGACCGGAGATCGCTCAGCCCACGGTCACCTCAGGCGAGTGAGAGCGCGAGCAGTCGGCACGACAGGCGGCCGCTCAGCCCATGGTCGCCTCCGGCGGGCTGGGCTCGGTGCGGTTGGCGTCCGCGGGTTCGCGGGCGATGAGCCCCCAGCGGCTGGAGGTGAGCCGCAGGCTGGGCAGATCGGACAGCGACAGCACCACCTCGTAGGTGCGTTCGTAGCCGGTGTGCGCGATCCGCCAGACCCCGTCCTCGCACTTCACGTACTCGTCGGTGTAGAAGGCCGCCCCGCGTAGCAGCATATTGTGGCCGGGAATGAGCACCGTGTCGGCCAGGTACCAGGTGCCGGTGGCGGTATCGCCGTCGACGTCGATCTCCGGGTGGTCGCAGCGGTGTTCGGTGATGACGTGTGGTCCGAGCGTGTTCCGCATGAAGGCGAGGAAGGCGTCGCGGGACTCGAACTGCAGGTACTCGCTGTAGGTGGCGGTCGCCTCCGGGACCATGGTGTCGGCGAACTCGTCCCACGCCTTGGTGTCCAGGGCGCGCAGGTAGCGGAACTTCAGCCGGCTGATCGCGGCGACGGCATCGGCGTCCATACCTCCCACAATCCCATCACGGATACGGGATTCTCGCCGATTGGCGCAGATCTGTACCGATTCGCTATCGCCCCGGCATCCCAGCGGTATCGAATGCCGGATCGGCGGTCACGAGTCGATGCTGAAGCAGGTGTGGCAGAAGTCCTCGCCGAACTCGGTCAGCCGCAGACTCTTCCGCACGATCTTGGGCACCCGTCCGGCCTTCTTCAGGGCCGCCTCCACCACCGGCTGCACCTCGAGCACCATGTAGCGGCTCAGCACCACCGGATCGTCGGAGGTCATGGTGAGGCCCAGCCGGTTCAGGTTGATCAGATAGAGGCGCGATCGGTCCGGATAGCGCACGCCCGCCTGCTCGGGGACCGAGGTCAGATCGCCCGCGACCAGCTCCGAACCGATGCCGAGCGGCCGGTTGGTGCGCACGTCCACCGACGGCTGCGGGCCGTTCAAGGCCATGAACCGCAGGATGCGCGCCTCGTCGGGGGCCAGCTCGTCGAGGATGCGGTCGTAGGCCGGATGCACGTCCTCGGTGAAGTACACATCCGCCGAGCGCGCCAGCAGCGCGTCGCCGCGGCGACGCAGATCGTCCGCGCTGGCCGAGCGGATGAGGCTGCCGTTGACGGGCAGCGCCTGCTGCGCCGGCCCCGCGGGTGTGGGCACATAACTGACGATCTCGCGCACCGACCCCTCGGTGACGCCGAGCGCGCTGCGCGCGATGGACCGCAGCGCCGCCCCCGTGCGCTCGGCGATATCGGCCGACGACTCGCCGTCCAACGCGGCCTGAGTGAGCTGCTTGGTGATCTCGAACGAGGTGTCGACCGCCCACTGCCCGCTGCGCACCGCCGTGCCGACCGCCAGTCCGGCAGCGCGGAAGGCCCCGCGAATCAGCCGCGCCTCATTGCTGATCTGACGCTGCTCCACATCCGAGCTGCGCTCCACGGCACGGGAACCCGGACGGACCACCGCGTGCCCGGTCCTGTCGTCTGCCACGTCTACTCCGAAGTTCGCCAGGTGAACGAAACCGTTCACAGATTATGCCGCCGACAGACCCCAGGCACGGTGAACCGGTCAGCCATGCGAAGGCTACCCCGTCCTCGCCCGGCGACACCCGCCCAACATGACCCCCGACACCGTCAACCGAATGGGATATGGCTGTGGTCCCCGCCATTGTGGCGGCAGCGTCCGCGCGACGACACATCGGGGTGGGTGTTTGTGACCGAGATCTCGGCGCGGGCGAACCCGCGGGTGGACCCGCTACCTGAATCGACAGTAAGGTCCGACTGCCGACGGGGTGCTAACTTGAGCGTGCCGGTACAGCGGCTCGTACCGGTAGGGGTCGGCAGGAGGGTGTCGTGCTAGAGAGTGTTTTCGGAATCCACCCGACCATTCTGCTGGAGATCATTACTATTCCGTTGTTCACGGGGGTCATCGGCTACATCACCAACTGGACCGGTGTGCTGATGCTGTTCAAACCGCTCAACTTCCACGGCATCCGGATGCCTGGGTTGGCGGCGTTGTTTCCGTACCTGCCCAAGCGAATTCAGGTGCTGCCACTGCTGCAGTACGACGGGCGGATGGGCTGGCAGGGGATCGTTCCGTCACGTGCGGACAAGATGGCGTCCATCGCGGTGGACAAGGGGTTGGCCAAACTCGGGAGCGTAGCGGACTTCTATCGGGAACTGGAACCCGACAAACTGGCTGAACATCTGACCGAAATAGCGGAAGTTCAGATCCGCGACATCGTTGAAGAGATCTTGAAGCGGGAACATCCGCAACTCTGGTACAACCTGCCCACGCAGGTTCGGGAGCTGATTCACGAACGCGTCCGGCAGCAGCTGCCCGAGATTCTGCGGGAGCTCACCGATGAACTCGGCGCCAACATCGATCAACTGCTCGACGTCAAGCAGATGGTGATTCGCTACTTCCAAGCGCGGCCGCAGTTGCTGAACAGTGTTTTCCAGGTGCTGGGCGCCAAGGAACTGCGGTTCATGCAGAATTTCGGCTTCTACTTCGGCGCACCCATGGGCCTGGTCCTGGTCGCCATCCTGCAGACCGGCCGGATCTACGAGATCGGCTGGCTGAACACCTGGGTGGTGCTCCCCATCGGCGGCGTCATCATCGGCTGGGTGGTGAACTGGGTGGGCATCAACCTGATCTTCGAACCCGCCTACCCGAAGTGGTGGTGCCCGTGGCGACAGGGCCTGCTGATCAAGCGACAGCCCGAAATCACCGAGGGTTATGCGGAATTGGTATCGCGGGAGATCATGACCGTGGCCAATATCGGTGACGAGCTGCTCAACGGCCCGCGCTCGGACCGGACCGTACAGATGCTGGAGGACATGCTGCGCCCGGCCGCCGACCGGGCGCTCGGTCCGGCCAAGGGCGCGGTCAAGTTCATGCTCGGCAGCCGCGAGTACGACACCCTCCAGTCGACCCTCACCGCCGAGGCCACGCGCATCGCGCCCATCGCCTTCGCCGACCCGTCGTTCAATGTGCAACAGGGCAAACAGGTCTCGGAGTACATCGCCAAACAAATGTCGGCGCTGAGCCCGCCCGAGTTCGTGGACATGCTGCGATCGGCCATCAAACAAGACGAATGGCTTTTGTTCGTCCATGGCGGCGCGCTCGGGCTGCTCGCGGGCTACGCTCACATCCTGGTCTTCGGAACAGGAGTAGCGACCACATGGATCTGAGCGAATCCGATGCGGACGGCGACGATCGGGAGTACTCGACCGAACTCGCCGTACGACCGACACCTCCCGTACCGGTCGTGCCGGAACCCGAGCGCACCAGCACCGTGCGCACCACCACCGGCGTGGTGCGAGTGGCGTGGTCGGCGTTGACGGAGGTGACGGCCTGGGGCGTCGGCACCGCGCTCGGCGTCACCGGGACCGTACTGCGCGGCAGCATGTCCGGGCAGCCGCCCCGCACCATCCTGACCGAAGCCGGTGCGCAGGTGCGGGATTCACTACGGCAGGCGCTCGGGGTGCATCCCACGCCCGGACCGGAGCCGGTGCCCGATACCGCCACGGTCACCGCCCTGCGGGCGCGCGGAGCCGAACTCCTACGGCAGTCGGCCGACCTGCACGGGGCCGAGGAGAGCCATCCCGCCTACGCCCGCAT
The DNA here is from genome assembly GCF_030766805.1 of Nocardia sp. CC213A. Classification (NCBI taxonomy): domain Bacteria; kingdom Bacillati; phylum Actinomycetota; class Actinomycetes; order Mycobacteriales; family Nocardiaceae; genus Nocardia; species Nocardia sp. CC213A. The sequence goes on along the minus strand of NZ_JASFXA010000018.1, from coordinate 9,460 downwards.
TCTCGGTGAGCTGGCCCCCGACGAGGCCCGGATAGTTCGATTCCTCTACCTGGACGGGCCGCAGCCCGCCATGGACATCCGCGTCAGCCGCACCGCCGGTACCCGCGGCGGCTGGTTCAACCTGCTCGGTGAGGACGCGGGCCTGCGCTACCCCAACCGCACCGACGAATACCTCACCAATCTGCGCCGTCTGGGCCTGATCGACCTGGGCCGCGAACCGCTCGGCAACCCCAACCGGTACCAGCTGCTGGAGGCCCTCCCCGAGGCGCGAAAGCTGCTGAAGCGGACCGGTTTCGGAACCAAGGTCCTCTACCGCACCATCGAGCTCACCAGCTTCGGCGGCGGCTTCGTGCGCACCTGCCTCCCGGTCCCCAGCCTGGACCAGGCGCTGTAGGTCGCCACCGAAAGCCCGCCACGGTTCCGCCGCCACCCCACCGTCGTTCGCGGCAGCAGCCGACCGGAGCGGCCCACGGCGACATTGCCAAGCGGCTGCCGGTATCTGGCAGACGCTCGAAGGCCACCGCCCGCGGTCGCCACCGATGAGCGGCCGGGGGGACGTGTGATCGGCTGCCTCAGGCGGGTGATCGGCTGGCTCAGGCGTTGTCGGCCAGTTCGAGCCAGCGTTCCTCCGCCGCGTCCTTCTCCGCCTGCACCTGCTTCAGCTCGCCGCCCAGGGTGATGAGCTTGTCCGGGTCGGTGGCCGCCGCGGCGAGGGCGGTGTGCAGCTTCTGCTCGCGTTCGGTGAGCTTCTCGATGGAACGTTCCAGTTTGGCGAGCTCCTTGCGGGCGGCGCGGTAGGCGGCCGCATCCGTGGTGGGAGCCGTGGTATTCGCCTGAGCGGCGGGTTTGGCGGGGGTGTTCCTGGCCTCGGTCGAGGCGCGCTTGCGAAGGTACTCCTCGATGCCGCCGGGCAGATTGGTGAGCTTGCCGTCGCCGAACAGCGCCCAGGTGGAATCGCAGATGCGCTCGATCAGGTAGCGGTCGTGGGAGATCACCACCAGGGTGCCCGGCCAGTTGTCGAGCAGATCCTCGAGCTGTTGCAGGGTGTCGATGTCGAGGTCGTTGGTGGGCTCGTCGAGCAGCAGCACATTCGGTTCGCTCATCAGAATGCGGGTGAGCTGCAACCGACGCCGCTCACCGCCGGAGAGGTCGCCGACCGGCGTGCGCTGCTTGGCCGGGGTGAAGCCCAGCCGCTCGGCCAGTTGACCGGCCGAGATCTCCTTGTCACCCAGCATCATTCGCTGCGCGACATCCTGCACCGCCTCCAGCACCCGCATACCCAGCGGCAGGTCGTCGAGTTCCTGGCGCAGCCAGCCGATGCGGACGGTCTGCCCCTGAATCCGCTTACCCGCCTTCGGGTCCGCGTCACCGGCCAGGGCGCGCAGCAGCGTGGTCTTGCCGGAGCCGTTGACGCCGACCAGGCCCACCCGCTCACCGGGCGCGAGCCGCCAGGTCAGATCGCGCACCAGCTCCCGATCGTCGGGGGTGGCGAGGGTGACGTCCTCGAGCTCGATCACCACGCGGCCCAGGCGTTTACGCGCGAAGGAGGCCAGTTCGACGGTGTCGCGCGGCGGCGGCACATCGGCGATGAGCGCCTCGGCGGCCTCCACCCGGTAACGCGGCTTGGAGGTGCGCGCCTGCGGGCCGCGCCGCAGCCACGCCAGTTCCTTGCGGGCCAGATTCTGCCGCCGCGCCTCGGCGGCGTCGGCCTGCCGGGCCCGTTCGGCGCGCGCGAAGATCCAGTCGTTGTAACCGCCCTCGTAGGTCTCCACCTTGCCGCCCACCACCTCCCACGTGCGGGTGGCGACGGTGTCGAGGAACCAGCGGTCGTGGGTGACGACCACGAGCGCGCTGCGCCGGGCCAGCAGATGCCGGGCCAGCCACTGCACGCCCTCCACGTCGAGGTGGTTGGTGGGCTCGTCCAGCACCAGCAGATCGAGATCGCGCACCAGCGCGGCGGCCAGTGCGACCCGGCGGCGTTCGCCGCCGGAGAGATTCGTGACGAGCGTGTCCATGCCCAGGTCGGCGATTCCGATGCCCTCGACCACCGAGCGAATCCGCGGATCGGACGCCCACTCGTGCTCGGCCACGACGTCCGGGCCGCCCGGCGCGCGACCGGCATCTCCCGTCGAACCGCCGGACGATGCCCACGCCGCCCGGTCTTCCGCCAGCCCGGCCAGCACCACCTCGCCGACCGTCGCCCCGTCCGGCAGCACCCCGCGCTGCGTGACCACCGCCATGCGCAGCCCGCCCATGCGGCTCACCCGGCCGCTGTCGGGCTGCTCGATCCCGGTCAGCACCTCCAGCAGCGTGGTCTTGCCGCCGCCGTTGAGGCCGACGACCCCGATCCGGTCCCCCTCGTGGATGCCGAGCGAGACACCGTCGAGCAGCGGCTTGATACCGAAGCTCTTGCCGACCTGCTCCAGATTGATCAGGTTGACCATGGGCTTGACCACCTCTCCGCGTGTGCTGCCGGTCGCGCGAATGTACTCACTTCGGGGCGCGGACCGGCGGCCACGACCGTGGAGACCGCTGGGCGTACCCAGCTCCTTACGAAATCAGCTGTCACCGGATCAGTGCATACCGGGGTCCGATACGACTCGGGCTCCGGGCACCGGGCCGGTGGCGGTGCGGACGCTGCGACAGACGCCCGCTCCCGAGAGTTCGGCGGCGACCGCCACCGCGGCCTCCTCGCTCTCGCACAGAAAAGCGCAGGTCGGGCCGGAGCCGGACACGATGCCCGCGAGCGCGCCCGCCGCGACGCCGCCGCGCAGGGTCCGGCGCAGCTCGGGTTTGAGCGACAGCGCCGCGGCCTGGAGGTCGTTGCCGAGCAGCGGTGCGAGCTGATGCGGATCGCCGGAGGCCAATGCCTGGAGCAGCGCTTCGGGGCTGTCCAGGCGGGGCGGGTCACCGGCCGCACGCAGCCGGTCCAGTTCGCGGAAGACCTCGGGTGTCGACAGGCCGCCCTTGGCAAGCGCCAACACCCAGTGAAAGCTGTTGCGGGACAGCACCGGAAGCAGCTTTTCTCCGCGCCCCCGGCCCAGGGCGGTACCGCCGTGCAGCGCGAACGGCACATCGCTGCCCAGTTCGGCGGCGATGTCCAGCAGTTGTTCGCGGCCGAGCCCCAGCTCCCACAGGTCATTGAGGCCCACCAGCGCGGCAGCGGCGTCGGCGCTGCCCCCGGCCATCCCGCCCGCGACCGGAATGCCCTTGTCGATGGCGATCTCCACCAGCGGCGCGCGGCCGTCCAGGTGCGCCAGTCGGACCGCCGCCTTCCACACCAGATTGGTGCGGTCGGTCGGCACCTCGGCCGCGCCCTCCCCCGTCACCTTCACCGCCAGCGAGCCCGCCGGAGCCAGGCGCACATCGTCGCTCAGCGACAGCGCCTGGAAAACCGTGGTGAGGTCGTGGTACCCGTCGTCGCGCAGATCGCCCACCCCGAGGTGCAGATTCACCTTCGACGGGGCGCGCACGACCACGGGACCGGGTACAACAGACAGCACGGGCCAAGCCTAGTGCGCACCGGCCGCCGATAACGAACGGCGGCACAGCCCGCCGGACATCCCGCCGACGCACCGTGCCGCCGTCACCGGATCGGCGGAAGTACCACCCACCGGCCGATCCGTGGCCTTCGGGTCTACAGCAGCGCACCGCCGGTGGCGTCGATCCACTGGCCGGTCACCCAGCGGGCGTCGTTCGAGGCGAGAAAGCCGACCACATCGGCGATATCCGCCGCCTGCCCGACCCGGCCCAACGGCGACATGGCCGAGACGTTCGCCTGTGCCTGATCGTTGCGCAGCCACGCGGCGTTCATATCGGTGTCGACGATGCCGGGTGCGACCGCGTTGACGGTGATGCCGCGCGCGCCGACCTCCTTGGCGAGGATCGAGGTGAAGGCGTCGAGCGCACCCTTGGTCATCGTGTACGCGACGAGTTCCGGCATGTAGGCGCCGTGGGTGAGCCCGGTGGAGATGTTGACGATGCGGCCGCCGTCGCGCATGCGCTCGAGCGCCAGCTTCGTGATGAAGAACGGGGCCTTGGTGTTGACGGCGAAGACGCGTTCGAAGGACTCCTCGTCGGTACCCGCGATGGGTTCCCGAATACCGTCGATGCCCGCGTTGTTGACCAAAATATCGAGGCCGTCGGCCTGGGCGTCGAAGGCATCGAACAGTGTCCGCGCGTCGCCGGGCGCACCGAGGGTGGCCTGAATCGCGAAGGCCGATCCGCCCGCCGCCTCGATGGCCGCGACGGTCTCCTTCGCGGCGGTCGCATTGCCGTTGTAGTGCACCCCGACCCGCGCCCCGTCGCGGCCGAGTCGTTCCGCGATGCCGCGGCCGATACCGCGGCTGCCGCCGGTCACCAGTGCGGTCTTCCCTGTCAGCGCGCCCATGTGCATGCCTTTCTCTAGCAGTCGCTACAGAAAGAAGATAACACATTGAATAGCGAGCGCTATAAAATAGATCCATGGCCGCACCGACACGGGGACGTCCCCGCTCCTTCGATCGAGACGCCGCACTGGACAAGGCGATTCGCCTGTTCTGGCGCAAGGGGTACGAGGCCACCTCCACCCGGGATCTCACCGAGGAGCTCGGCATCGGCGCGCCCAGCCTGTACGCCGCCTTCGGCGACAAGCAACAGCTGTTCACCGAGGCGGTGCACCGCTTCGGCGAGTGCTATGGCGGATTCGCCATGCGCGCCTTCGCCGAGGCGCCCACGGCGCGCGGCGCGGCCGAACGCCTGCTGCGCGAGGCCGCGGCGGCCTACACCGAACCCGGTCGCCCGGCCGGATGCATGGTGATCAGCGCCGGGGTCAATACCACCAACCGCGAGGTCGCCACACTGCTCCGGGACAAGCGCAATCACAATGTGGCCGTACTGGAGGAGCGCATCCGGGCGGATGTCGAGACCGGGACACTGCCCGCCGACACCGATCCCGCCGCGCTCGCGCGTTACACGGCGGCGGTTCTGCAGGGCATGTCCCAGAGCGCCCAGGACGGTGCGACCGCCGCCGAACTGGGCAAAGCCGCGGAACTCGCCATGCGCGCCTGGCCCGAGGAGATCGCGCACTGAGTTTTCCGGCGACAGGCTTGCGCCAGGTACCCCTTGGGGGTATGTTCATCGATGTCGGGGATACCCCCACACCGTATGATGAGCGCGAGAAGGAGTCTGACATGGCCACCAGCACCTACACCGTCACCGGGATGACCTGCGGCCACTGCGTCGGTTCGGTCCAGAAGGAGATCGGCAAGATCGATGGCGTCACCACTGTCGACGTGGACCTCGCGAGCGGTCTGGTGAAGGTGGAGTCGAACGCTCCCCTCGCGGACGCCGACGTCGTGGCCGCCGTCGACGAGGCGGGTTACCAGGTGGCGGGCTGAGATGAACGATCGACTGAGATTCGCCGCGTTCGGCGGCGGACTGGTCGTGCTGTTCGGGGCCGCGCTCGGGATCGGCGCCCTGGTGGGCGACCCGAGCCCGGCCCCCGGGCACGACACCGCGCAGAGCCAGGCGGCCGACGCCGACACCCTGGGCCTGGCCGACAGCGAATCCGGCTACACCCTCGGTGAGATCAGCGCTCCGACCACGGCGAATCAGCCCGGCGTACTGAGCTTCCGGATCACCGGACCGTCCGGAACCGTCACCGCCTATGACGAACAGCACGAAAAGGACCTGCACCTGATCGTGGCCCGCACCGACGCGGGCCAGTTCCGGCACGTGCATCCGGAGTTGGCCGCGGACGGCACCTGGTCCATCGACTGGACCTGGAAGGAACCGGGCACCTACCGGGTATTCGCCGACTTCGCGCCGACCGGCGGGCCGGGCGGGCTCACCCTGAGCCGGACCGTCACCGTCACCGGGCAGGCCGCACTCCAGCCCCTGCCGCCGCCGTCCCGGACCGCCGAGGTGGACGGGTACCGGGTCACCCTCACCGGTGAGCTGACCACCACCGGAAGCGAACTGAGCTTCACCGTCACCCGGGACGGCAAGCCGGTCACCGATCTGCGGCCCTATCTGGGCGCATACGGGCATCTGGTGGCGTTGCGGGCCAGCGACCTCGCCTACCTGCACGTCCATCCGCAGGGCGAGGTCGGCACGACACCGGCCGGACCGGAGGTGGCATTCCACGCGGAAGCGCCGACGGCCGGGGATTACCGTCTGTACCTGGACTTCTCGCACGGCAACGCGGTGCACACCGCCGAATTCACCATCACCGCCACCACCGCCCCCGCACCGGTCGATCCGGTGGGGCACGGAGCACACGAAGGAGGTCACTGATGAGCGCACCCACTGCCGAGCGGTCCGTCGAACTCGAGATCGGCGGTATGACCTGCGCCTCGTGCGCCTCCCGCATCGAGAAGCGGCTCAACAGGATCGAGGGCGTCACCGCGACGGTGAACTACGCCACCGAGAAGGCGAAGGTCAGCTTCCCGCAGTCGGTGACCGCCGACGACCTCATCGAGCACGTCACCGAGGCCGGTTACAGCGCGGCCGTGCACACCACCGAATCGGCGAGAAACGAAGCGGCCGAGGATGATTCCCGCCCCAGTGCCACCGCGGACCTACGGCACCGACTGTTGGCGAGCCTGGCGCTCGCACTGCCGGTGGTGGCCACGTCCATGATCCCGGCGCTCCAGTTCGACAACTGGCAGTGGCTCTCGCTCACGCTGACCGCACCCATCGTGGTGTGGGGCGGCGCGCAGTTCCACCGCGCCGCCTGGATGAACGCCCGGCACGCCACCGCCACCATGGACACGCTGATCTCGCTGGGCACCATCGCGGCCTTCAGCTGGTCGGTGTACGCGCTGTTCTTCGGCGACGCGGGCATGCCCGGCATGAAACATCCCTTCACCCTGAGCATTTCGCGCACCGATTCGGCCTCGACGCTGTACTTCGAGGTCGCGGCCGTGCTGATCGTGGCCATTCTGGCGGGCCGGTACTTCGAGACCCGGTCCAAGGAGAAAGCCGGATCGGCGCTGCGCGCCCTGCTCGAAATGGGCGCGAAGGAGGTGTCGGTACTGCGCGGCGGCGCCGAAACCCGCATCCCGGTAGCCGATCTGACGGTCGGCGCGGAATTCCTCGTCCGCCCCGGAGAGAAGGTCGCCACCGACGGCGTAGTGGTGAGCGGCAGTTCGGCCCTCGATATGAGCATGCTGACCGGTGAGTCCGTGCCGGTCGAGGTCGGGCCCGGCGACGAGGTGGTCGGGGCGACGGTGAACGCGGGCGGCATGCTGACCGTGCGCGCCACCCGCGTCGGCGCGGACACCCAGCTGGCGCAGATGGCCAAGCTGGTGGAGGACGCGCAGAACGGCAAGGCGCAGGTGCAGCGGCTCGCCGACCGGGTAGCCGGGGTCTTCGTGCCGATCGTCATCGCCATTTCGGTGGCGACGCTGGGCTTCTGGCTCGGCACCGGGACGGCCACCGCCGCCGCGTTCGGCGCGGCCGTGGCGGTGCTGATCATCGCCTGCCCGTGCGCCCTGGGCCTGGCCACTCCGACGGCGCTGCTGGTCGGCACCGGTCGCGGTGCGCAGCTGGGCATCCTGATCAAGGGCCCGCAGGTGCTGGAGTCGACCCGGCGCATCGACACCGTGGTACTGGACAAGACCGGCACCGTGACCACCGGCAAGATGACGCTGGCGCAGGTGATCCCGGCCGCCGGGCAGGACGCGGACGAACTGCTCGCGGTGGCCGCGGCGGTGGAGCACGGTTCCGAGCACCCGGTCGCCACGGCCGTGGTGGACGGTGCGGCGGCCGCCGGCCTGACCCTGGATCCGGTGGAGCAGTTCGTCTCCCACGGCGGCAAGGGCGTGCAGGGTCTCGTCGGTGAACGCGCGGTGGTGATCGGGCGCACCGCGCTGCTCGAGGATTGGTCGATCACCCTGCCGGAGTCGTTGGCACAGGCCAAGTCCCAGGCCGAGGACGCCGGGCACACCGCCGTCGTGGTGGCCTGGGACGGTACCGCTCGCGGCGTGCTGGTGATCGCCGACGCGATCAAATCCACCAGCGCCGAGGCGATTTCGGACCTGAAGGCGCTCGGACTCACCCCGGTGCTGCTGACCGGCGACAATGCCGCCGCCGCCCGCACGGTGGCGGATCGGGTCGGCATCACCGAGGTGATCGCCGAGGTGCTGCCCAGCGACAAGCTCGACGTGATCAAGCGACTCCAGGACGAGGGCAAGGTCGTCGCCATGGTCGGCGACGGCGTCAACGACGCCGCCGCGCTCGCCCAGGCCGATCTCGGTCTGGCCATGGGCACCGGCACCGATGTGGCGATCGAGGCCAGCGACATCACGCTGGTGCGCGGCGATCTGCGCACCGTGGCGGCGGCCATCCGGCTGTCCCGGGCCACCCTGGGCACTATCAAGGGCAATCTGTTCTGGGCCTTCGGCTACAACGTCGCGGCCATTCCGCTGGCCGCCGCGGGCATGCTCAACCCCATGCTCGCGGGTGCCGCCATGGCGCTGTCCAGTGTCTTCGTGGTCAGCAACAGCCTGCGCCTGCGCCGCTTCGCCTGAGCGGCACGCGAATCGACCGGGTCGGTCGGTACCCGCCCCAGCGGCGGCACCGACCGACCCGGTCGTCGCGGTACACCCTCTGCGTCTCGAACCCTCTGCGTCTCGACCCGATCCACCCGGGGTCGCCCACCGGCCGCCCCGCCGGTCTCGACCCGATCGACCCGGTCGGTCTCGGCCGATCCCACCGCCGGCTTCGAACCGATCCACTCGGTCGCCGATCGTCGCGCGCCGGTTCATGGCAGACTCCCCTGCGGCCATCCGTAGTCGATCCGAGAGGACCTCTCGTGACCACCCCCACCGGCCCCGATGGGCTGCCCAGCATTGCCGAATACCTCGCCTCGGCGGGTGTGCAAGTGGAGTCCGTCGCGCCCGAAGCCGCTGGCGCCCCACAGATCTCGATTCCGGTGCCGGAGGGGTGGCAGCAGATGAACCCGGCGCAGTTCCCCGGCGCGTACGGGGTGTGGGCGACCGCGCCCGAGGGCGGCTGGGCCGACAACGCCGTGGTGCTGGTCGCGAAGTTCTCCGAGCCGATGGACTCGTCCAAACTGCTGGAGTGCGGGTTCACCGATGCGCGGCGGCTGCCGGAGTGGCAGGAGCTCGATACCCACACCGGCGAGTTCAACGGCTTCCCGTCCTCCGCGATCACCGGCACCTACGTGGTCGAACCGATGACCCTGTGGGCCTACAACCGCTATGTCATCGTCGAGGATCGGTATCTGGTGCAGCTGACCGTCACCACCCGCGCCGACCACGACGGCGCCGACGCGGCGGCCATTGTCGCGGGACTGGCCGTCTCGGCCTGAAACCGGTGCGGCCGCCGCTGACTCGACCCTGATCTCCGCCCCCACCAGGCACGGCGGCCTCACCCAGCACGGCGGCCTCACCCAGCACGGCAGCTCACCCCAGCACGGCAGCTCACCCCAGCACGGCAGCTCACCCCAGCACGG
>NZ_JASFXA010000017.1:0-181860 GCF_030766805.1 Nocardia sp. CC213A | reverse complement strand
GCGCCAGGGACGTCCGTGGACCGGGTCCACGATTCATCACAGCGACGCCGGGTCGCAATACGCTTCAGTGAAATGTGGTGAGACACTGATGCTTTCGGGTCTGCGCCCATCGATAGGTTCGGTCGGGGACGCCTTCGACAATGCCCTCGCCGAGACCACGATCGGGCTCTATAAGACCGAGGCGGTTCGCGATGATTCGCCGTTCCGCCGCGGCCCACTGTATCGGCTGGCTGATGTCGAGCTACTCACTCACGAGTGGGTCAGCTGGTTCAATCACTCCCGGCTGATGCACCGACTCGGCCGTCGACCACCGGTCGAGTACGAAGCCGACTACTATTCGACCTGCTCCGAGCAACCGGCTGGAGACAGATAACCCGGTGCGCACGGAACCCGGGGAGATTCAGTGCCGAGTGAGTATGTTGAGACTTTGTTGGGGTCCGGTGAGGGTTTGAGCCCTCTTCCACGCGGGTAAAGGTGTGTACGACCCCCGGTGTGGCTGGTCGGTCGGTTGATGAGTGCCCCCGGCAGGAATCGAACCTGCGACCTAGGGATTAGAAGGCCCTTGCTCTATCCAACTGAGCTACGGAGGCAGTCGGGTGGTGCACGGCTGTGTGCCACCAAACACCTTGACCGATATCGATCGTGGTGTCCAGCGGGTTAAGTATAGCGACCGTCCAGATGGGGGATGGTCGGCGTGGCGTGGCTGGGCAGCGCGTCGGGGCGGTGGTGCGGACCGGGTGACGGGAAACCCCGTGGGAGTCCGGACCGGCGTTCCGAACTACCCTGAGTCGTATGTCGTCTCCGCAGGACCCGCCCGCAGTCGCCGACGTCCAGGCCAATCGGTCGGGGTCGGGGGCGTCCTTCGGTGTGCTCGCGGCTATGGCGGGGGCGGTCGCGGCCATGGTGGGGGCGATGGTCGTGGGGCTGTCGGCCGCGGAGGCGCTGACGTTGCTCGGGATACCTGATCCTGGGCCGCTCACTACGTATGGGTTGCCCGCGGTGCGGGCGGTGGCGGATCTGTCGGCGGCGTTGACCGTGGGGTCGTTGTTGTTCGCCGCGTTCCTGGTGCCGCCGCAGAAGGACGGGCTGCTCGACGTCGGCGGGTATCGGGCGTTGCGGCGGGCCGCGAATTCGGCGCTGGTGTGGGCGGGGGCGTCGGCGTTGCTGGTGCCGCTCACCCTGTCGGACACGACCGGGCAACCTCTCGCGGACTCGTTGCGGCCGGAGGAGGTGTGGCGGGCGGCCGATACGGTGGATGTCGCCAGTTCGTGGCGGCTCACCGTGTTCTTCGTGCTGGTGCTCGCGGTCGGCTGCCGGGTCGCGCTGCGCTGGGGGTGGACGCCGGTGCTGCTGTGGCTGTCGGTGCTGTCGCTGTTGCCGGTCGCGTTGACGGGGCATTCGTCGTCGGGCGGGTCGCACGATGTGGCGACCAACAGCCTCATTCTGCATCTGCTCGCCACCGGGTTCTGGGTGGGCGGGCTGTTCGCGGTACTGGCCTACGCGTTGCGCGGGGGTAAGTGGACCGCGCTCGCCACCCGGCGGTTCTCCACGGTCGCGACGGTGTCGTTCATCGTGATCGCGGCCAGCGGCGTGCTCAATGCCTGGGTGCGGTTGCAGGAGCCGTCGGATCTGGTGGAAACCACATACGGGCGGCTCGTGCTGGCCAAGACGGCGGCGCTCATCGTGCTCGGCGTCATCGGGTACATGCAGCGCCGGGCCGTGCTTCCCGATCTGGAGGCCGATCCGGGCGATCGACGCGCCCTGATCCGGTTCGCGGGCGTCGAGGCGTTGATCTTCGCCGCCACCGTCGGGCTGGCGGTCGGGCTCGGGCGCACCCCGCCGCCGGAGCTGAAGCAGATCCCGACTCCGGCCGAGGTGGAACTCGGCTACAACCTGGCTGGGCCGCCCAGCGCCGCGCGGTTGCTGTTCGACTGGCGGTTCGACCTGATCTACGGCACCCTCGCGATCGTGCTCGCTGTCCTCTATATCCGCGGTGTGGTGCGGCTGCGGGCGCGCGGCGACGCGTGGCCGGTCGGGCGCACCATCGCCTGGCTGTCGGGCTGCGCGGTCCTGCTTATCGCGACCAGCTCCGGCATCGGCCGCTACGCGCCCGCCATGTTCAGCGTGCACATGGGGCAGCACATGCTGTTGTCCATGCTCGCGCCGATTCTGTTCGCGCTGGGCGGGCCGGTGCTGCTGGCGCTGCGGGCACTGCCACCTGCCGGACGCGATGCCCCGCCGGGACCGCGCGAGTGGATTCTGGCGGCCGTGCACAATCCGGTGTCGCGCTTCATGACCCAGCCCGTGGTGGCGTCGGTGTTCTTCGTGGTCGGGTTCTACGGCCTGTACATGGGCGGTCTGTTCGACCAGTTCGTGGATTCGCACGGCGCGCACCTGCTGATGAATCTGCACTTCCTGGTGAGCGGCTACCTCTTCTACTGGGTGGTCATCGGGATCGACCCCAAGCCGCGTCAGGTGGAGCCGCTCACCAAGGTGGGCATGGTGTTCGGCTCGCTGCCGTTCCACGCCTTCTTCGGTGTGGCGCTGATGAGCATGAACAGCGTCATGGGCGGCTGGTTCTACCGCAGCCTCGGCCTGGGCTGGAACGACAATCTGCTCGAGGATCAGCGCAATGGCGGCAGCCTGGCTTGGGCCAGCGGTGAGATTCCGCTGGTCTTGGTGATGCTGGCACTGCTCATCCAGTGGTCGCGCAGTGATCAGCGGCTGGCCAACCGTATCGACCGCGCCGCCGACCGGGACGATGACGCCGAGCTGGCCGCGCACAACGCCATGTTCGCCGAACTGGCGAGACGGGATCGAGAGGTACGCAAGTGACTGACCGGATCGTCGCGCCGACCGGGGAGGACCCGGCGCGAAAGGTCAAGAAGCTCTACCGATCCGACGTGCGGCGGGCCAGACGGCTGCTGCGCGGGCAGTTTCGGGTCACACCGGTGTTCCACACCGAGATACTGGGCCCGCACGGGCCGGTGCCGGTCACGCTGAAACTGGAATACCTGCAGCACGGCGGCACGTTCAAGGTGCGCGGCAGTCTGAACGCGCTGCTGGGCGCGCGGGCCGGGGTGGACAGCGTGGTGCTGGCCTCCGGCGGCAATGCCGGTATCGCCGCCGCCCTGGCCAGCGCCGTGCGCGGATTGAGCTGCACGGTGGTGGTGCCGGAATCCGCACCGCACACCAAGGTCGCGGCCATGTGGTCGCAGGGGGCCGAAGTGCTGTGGCACGGAACCACATACGCCGAGGCGTACCGCTTCGCCTCCGAACTGGCGACCGAGCGCGGCGCACTCCAGTTGCACGCCTACGACCAGCCCGCGATCGTGGCCGGGGCCGGTGTGGTCGGGCTGGAGATCGAGGATCAGGTGCGCGGGCGGCCGCCGGTGCTGGTGGCCGTCGGCGGCGGCGGGCTGGTGGCCGGTATCGCGGTGGCGCTGGGACCGCGCGGCCGGGTGATCGGCGTGGAACCGCACGGCGCGCCGACCCTGCACGCGGCACTGGCGGCCGGGCGGCCGGTCGAGGTGGATGTGTCCAGCGTCGCCTCGGATTCGTTGGGGGCCAGCCGGATCGGTTCCATCGCCATGGAGGTCGCGCAACGGTACGGCGTGGAATCGCTGCTGGTCAGCGATGACGCCATCGTGATGGCGCGGGAGTACCTGTGGCGGGAGTTCCGGATCGTGGTCGAGCCCGCCGGTGCGACCGCGCTGGCCGCCATCCAGAGCGGCGTGTACGTGCCCAAGCCACACGAGCGACCGGTCATCGTGCTGTGCGGGGCGAACACGGATCTGGCAACCTTGTAGTTCACAAGCATCGGAGTTATCCCCACTCGCCGAAGACGGGCTGTCGCGCCGGTCGCACGCGAGTCAGGCTGGAGAGGTCTTCCGGATCCGGAAGCCAGTCGGCAAGGGGGAGCAACGATGTACGAAATCAATACGTCCATAGTGGGTACGGTGGTTACGCATCCGGTGCGACGAGAACTGCCCAGCGGTGAGCAGCTGATCAGCTTTCGGCTGGCCAGCAATCCGCGGCGCTTCGACACCCAGCGCGGCGAATGGGTCGACGGTGACACCACCTATCTCACGGTGCGCTGCTGGCGGCGGCTGGTCGCGGGGGTGGAAGCCTCGTTGCACCGCGGCGATCCGGTCATCGCCTACGGGCAGCTCAGTTCGCACGAATACCGCACACGAGAGGGAGTGACGCGCAGTGATCTCGAGCTGCGGGCCTTCGCTCTCGGTCCGGATCTCGGCCGCTGCACGGCCCTCGTGCAGCGCAAGCGTTTCGAACGCGTGGACACCGACCACACCACACCACCCGGTGATACCGAACACAGGGAAGCCGAAGTGGCGACCGCATCGGACTAGACCCACCACCGCCCTCGACGGCGGCGCTCAGCGCCGCAGCATAGGATTTTCCATATGGCTGAGTTCATCTACCAAATGCGAAAGGTTCGCAAAGCGCACGGCGACAAGGTCGTGCTCGACGATGTGAACCTGAACTTCCTCCCCGGCGCCAAAATCGGCGTCGTGGGACCGAACGGCGCTGGTAAGTCGAGCGTGCTGAAGATCATGGCGGGACTGGACCAGCCGAACAACGGTGATGCCTGGTTGGCGCCCGGTGCCACGGTCGGCATCCTGCAGCAGGAGCCGCCGCTGAACGAGGAGAAGACCGTTCGCGGCAATGTGGAGGAGGGCCTCGGCGAGATCAAGGTCAAGCTGGACCGGTTCAACGAGATCGCCGAACTCATGGCCACCGACTACTCCGACGAGCTCATGGAGGAAATGGGCAAACTGCAGGAGGAACTCGACCACGCCGATGCCTGGGATCTCGACTCCCAGCTCGAGCAGGCCATGGACGCGTTGCGCTGCCCGCCGCCCGAGGAGCCGGTCACCAACCTCTCCGGTGGTGAGCGTCGCCGTGTCGCGCTGTGCAAGCTGCTGCTGAGCAAGCCCGACCTGCTGCTGCTCGACGAGCCCACCAACCACCTCGACGCCGAATCGGTGCTGTGGCTGGAGCAGTTCCTCGCCCAGTATCCGGGCGCGGTGCTGGCCGTCACCCACGACCGCTACTTCCTCGACAATGTCGCGGGCTGGATTCTCGAGCTCGACCGCGGTCGCACCTACCCGTACGAGGGCAACTACTCCACCTACCTGGAGAAGAAGGCCGAGCGGCTCGAGGTCCAGGGCAAGAAGGACCAGAAGCTGCAGAAGCGCCTCAAGGACGAGCTCGCGTGGGTGCGCTCGGGCGCCAAGGCCCGGCAGGCCAAGAACAAGGCCCGCCTGCAGCGCTACGAGGAGATGGCGGCCGAGGCCGAGAAGATGCGGAAGTTGGATTTCGAGGAGATCCAGATTCCGGCCGGTCCGCGCCTGGGCAATGTGGTGGTCGAGGTCGAGCACCTGGACAAGGGCTTCGGCGACCGCCAGCTGATCAAGGACCTGTCGTTCTCGCTGCCGCGCAACGGCATCGTCGGCGTCATCGGACCCAACGGTGTCGGTAAGTCGACGCTGTTCAAGACCATCGTCGGTATGGAGGATCCGGACAGCGGCACCGTGCGCGTCGGCGATACCGTCAAGCTGAGCTACGTCGACCAGAACCGCGCGGGTATCGACCCCAACAAGACGGTGTGGCAGGTGGTGTCCGACGGGCTGGACCACATCCAGGTCGGCAATCAGGAAATGCCGTCGCGCGCCTACGTTTCGGCCTTCGGCTTCAAGGGGCCGGACCAGCAGAAGCCCGCGGGCGTGCTCTCCGGTGGTGAGCGCAACCGCCTGAACCTGGCGCTCACCCTCAAGCAGGGCGGCAACCTGATCCTGCTCGACGAGCCGACCAACGACCTCGACGTCGAAACCCTCGGCTCGCTGGAGAACGCCCTGGAGAACTTCCCGGGCTGCGCCGTGGTCATCTCCCACGACCGCTGGTTCCTGGACCGCACCTGCACGCACATCCTGGCGTGGGAGGGTAACGACGACAACCCGGCGGCGTGGTTCTGGTTCGAGGGCAACTTCGAGGCGTACGAGGCCAACAAGATCGAGCGCCTCGGCCCGGAGGCGGCCCGTCCGCATCGTGTCACCCACCGCAAGCTGACCCGCGGATAGGGCGACGACCTCCGACTCGCGTGCCCGCCGCCCTCGGGCGGCGGGCACGGCGACACCTGCGGTGTGAACGCACCGAGGTTGCTGGCGTCCCGGCGGTTGCCGGGGCAGATGAGGCGCTCAGCCATGTCCGCTGGCAATCTGAGAGCGAACTCAGTGCGTAGCGCAAACGCACTAGTGCGCGAAAGCCGTTCGGATGCAAGATTTGTCGTACGCCACCTGGCGATTCGGCGGCATCGCGGTGAACGCCGCTCTGCCTTGTTTGTCGGGTCTGTACGACGCGGCGCGGCATTGAGAGGAATTGAGCCCGGCGCATCCCGCGCCCAGCTACTCTCGGGACCGGCGTCACTTTGTTACGGAACCGAATCCGAGGAGCTGGCGAAAATGACCGTCTCGTCCGAATTGTCCAGCGCGGCATGGGCTGCGAGTTTGCCCGCATCGCTGCGCGGCAACTTGGTGTCGCTGGAGGAGGCGTACTTCCGACACGTCGACGCCGGGGACGCGGACTGCGCGATCCCGGCGACATCGACGCAGATCTTCCGCAGTCATGTGGAGCTGGCCATCCAGCGCGGACGCGGCACGGCCAATGTGAAGGTCCACCACCAGGAGGACGAGTCCTGCCTGGGGGCCGCCCTGCAACTGGTCACCGATGATATGCCGCTGCTGGTCGAGTCGGTCACCTCGTCGCTGAACCGCATGGGCATCAGCGTCAGCGAGGTCGTGCACCCCATCTTCGAGGTCACCCGCGACGCCGACGGCACCCTGGAGACCGCCGTCCCGCACGAGGTGGACGGCAACGGCGCGACCGGGCTGCGCGAGTCCTGGATGCACATCCAGCTGCACCCCTCCACCAGTCGAGAGCAGCTGGAGCGCATCGAATCGGCCATCCCGGACGTGCTCACCGACGTGCGCGATGTCATCGGCGATACCGAGGCCATGCGCGAGGCACAGGAACGCGTGGCCGACGAACTCGACGCCGCGGCTGCCGCGAGCAGGTCCCCGTTCTCCGCCACCGATCTGACCGACTGCGCGAATCTGCTGCGCTGGTTGGCCGACGGGCACTTCACCGTGCTCGGCTACGCGCGCTACGAGCGCACCACCGTGGACGGCACCACCAAGTCGGTGGTGCGCCCCGACACCAGCCTCGGGGTGCTGCGCCCCAATGTGGGCACCGATTTCCGCGTCCCCGACAACAGCGGTGACCAGCCGCTGCTGATGCTGACCCAGGGCTTGGTGCCGGCCACCGTGCATCGCGCCGTCTACCCCTACTTCGTGGGCGTCGCCGAATTCGACGAATCGGGCGTCGTCACCGGTGAGCACCTGTTCATCGGCGTCTTCACCGTCACCGCCATGCACGAGAACGTGCTCGACATCCCGGTCATCGAGCGCCGGGTGCGCCGGGTGATCGAGGCGAGCGGCTTCGACCTGGACTCCTTCTCCGGTCAGGAGATGCTGGAGGTCATCCAGTCGTTCCCACGCACCGAGCTGTTCTCCTCCGACGCCGAAACCCTGCGCCGTACCGCGAGCACGGTGCTGAATGTCGGTATGCGCCGCCAGGTTCGGCTGTTCCTGCGCCTGGACGGTTACGGCCGGTTCGTCGCCTGCATGGTGTACCTGCCGCGCGACCGCTACACCACCGCCGTGCGCCTGGAGATGCAGGACATCCTGGTGCGTGAACTCGGTGGCGCGTCCATCGACTACTCGGCGCGGGTCTCCGAAAGCGAACTCGCCAGCGTGTACTTCACGGTGCGCCTGCCAGACCAGGGCGGGGTCGCCGACACCTCCGAACCCAACCGGCTGCGGATCCAGCACCTGCTCGCCGAGGCCAGCCGCACCTGGGAGGACCACCTCAACGACGAGGTCGCCACCTCCGCCGTGCTCGATCCGGCGGTGGTGTCCACCTACGCCGAAGCCTTCCCGGAGAGCTACAAGGAGGATTTCGGCGCGGGCCGGGCGCTGGCGGATATCGTTCGCCTGCAACGGCTTCAAGACGGCGGGATCGACCAGCACCTGTATCGGCGCTCCGACTCCGAGCCGGGCTGCTGGCGTTTCAGCCTCTACATCGGCGGCGCGAGCATCTCGCTGAGCCAGGTGCTGCCGGTGCTGCAGAGCCTCGGGGTGGAGGTCGTGGACGAGCGGCCGTACCAGATCGAACTCGATCACGGCCCGGAGCGCTGGATCTACGATTTCGGCCTGTTGGCCCGGCCCGAGCTACTGCGCAGCGCACTGGACCGGAACATGGACGCCGAACTGGTGGAGTCGGCCGAGCGCATGCACCTGCTCGACGTGCAGGTCCGCGGCCTGCGCGAGCGGTTCATCGAAGCTTTCGAGGCGATGTGGTACGGGCGGGCGGAGGCCGACGGTCTCAATGAACTCGTGCTGCGCGCAGCACTGCCCTGGCGCTCGGTCTCCATCCTGCGCGCGTACGCGAAGTACCTGCAGCAGGCCGGTTTTCCCTACAGTCAGGCCAACATCACCCGCGTACTGTTGGCCTACCCGGATGTCTCGCAGCTGTTCGTGGACCTCTTCGCGGCCATCTTCGACCCGGATTCCGCCGACGCGGAGCAGGCCCGCGAGCTCGAGAGCGCGGTGCGCCGCCGCATCGACGATGTGGTGAGTCTGGATGCCGACCGCATTCTGCGCGCCATCCTGGGACTGATGCGGGCCACGCTGCGCACCAACTACTACATGACCGATGCCGAGGGGCGTCCGCGCGACTACCTGTCGTTCAAGGTGGAGCCGCAGGAGATCGCCGAACTGCCCAAGCCCCGGCCGCAATTCGAGATCTTCGTGTACTCGCCGCGAGTGGAGGGCGTGCATCTGCGTTTCGGCCCGGTGGCGCGCGGCGGCCTGCGCTGGTCGGACCGGCTCGAGGATTTCCGCACCGAGATCCTGGGCCTGGTGAAGGCGCAGGCGGTGAAGAACGCCGTGATCGTGCCGGTCGGCGCCAAGGGCGGGTTCGTTGTGAAGCAGCCTCCGGCCGCGACCACGGATCCGGTGGCGGACCGGCAGGCGCTGCAGGCCGAGGGCGTGGCCTGCTACCGCACCTTCATCTCCGGTCTGCTCGATGTCACCGACAATGTGGACCGCGCCAGCGGCGAGGTCATTCCGCCCGCGCGGGTGGTGCGCCGCGACGGCGACGACACCTACCTGGTGGTGGCCGCCGACAAGGGCACGGCGACCTTCTCCGATATCGCCAATGACGTTGCCCGCCAGTACGGTTTCTGGCTCGGCGACGCCTTCGCCTCCGGCGGCAGCGCGGGCTACGACCACAAGGCCATGGGCATCACCGCCAAGGGCGCGTGGGAGAGCGTCAAACGGCATTTCGCCGAGATGGATATCGATACCCAGACCCAGGATTTCACCGTGGTCGGCATCGGCGATATGAGCGGTGACGTATTCGGCAACGGCATGCTGCTGTCCGAGCACATCCGGTTGGTCGCCGCCTTCGACCACCGGCACATCTTCCTGGACCCCAACCCCGACGCGGCGACCTCCTACGCCGAGCGGCAGCGCATGTTCGCACTGCCGCGCTCGTCCTGGGCGGATTACGACCGCTCTCTGATCAGCGCGGGCGGCGGGGTGTGGGATCGCACCGTCAAATCAGTGCCGATCAGCGAGCAGGCCCGGCAGGCGCTGGGCCTGGACGAGGGCGTGACGGCCCTGTCGCCGCCGGAACTCATGCGCGCCATCCTGAAGTCCCCGGTGCAGCTGCTGTGGAACGGCGGCATCGGCACCTACATCAAGGCCAGCACCGAATCCAACGCCGAGGTGGGCGACAAGTCCAATGACGCGGTGCGGGTGAACGGCAACGAGCTGCGGGTGCGGGTGATCGGCGAGGGCGGCAACCTCGGCGTGACCGCGCACGGGCGCATCGAGTTCTGCCGCAACGGCGGCAAGATGAACACCGACGCGCTCGACAACTCCGCGGGTGTGGACTGCTCCGACCACGAGGTCAATATCAAGGTCCTGCTCGACGGCGTGGTGAGCAGCGGAGAACTCGCCGAATCCGAGCGCAATCCGCTGCTGGCCTCCATGACCGACGAGGTCGCGGCGCTGGTGCTGCGCGACAACGTCTCCCAGAACTATCTGATGGGCATGTCGCGGGCGGAGGCGTCGCGCATGCTGAATGTGCAGGTGCGCGTGATCCAGGATCTGGAGGAGCGGCGCGGGCTGGACCGCGATCTGGAGGCGCTCCCGTCGGACGCCGAGATCAAGCGGCGGCTGGAGGAGGGGACCGGGCTCACCTCGCCCGAGTTGTCGAATCTCATGGCGCACGTGAAGCTTTCGCTCAAGACCGACCTGCTCGGCAGCGATCTGCCCGATACCGCCTACTTCGCCGCCCGGCTGCCCGACTACTTCCCGACACCGCTGCGGGAGCGGTTCGGCCCGGCCATCAAGCGGCATCGGCTGCGCCGGGAGATCACCACCACCATGTTGGTGAACGAGGTGGTCGATCTGGGCGGCATCACGTACGCGTTCCGTTTGAACGAGGAGATCGGGGCGACGGCCTCCGACGCGGTGCGGGCCTTCACCGCCGCCACCCAGATCTTCGATCTGCACGCGGTCTGGGAGCGCATCCGGGCGGCGAGCGTCGCGACCTCGGTCAAGGACGCGCTGGAGTTGGAGACCAAGCGAACCCTCGACCGCGCCTCCCGGTGGCTGCTGAACAATCGGCCGCAGCCGATCGCCGTGGGTGCGGAGATCCATCGCTACGCCGCGTCGGTGCGGTCGCTCTCGCCGAAGGTGCCCGGCTGGCTGCGCGGCCATCACATCGACTCGCTCATGGCGCAGTCGCAGGTGTTGATCGGGCGCGGCGCTCCGGCCGAGCTGGCCAGTGAGGTGCTGGGGCTGCTCAACCTGTTCCCGCTGCTGGATGTGATCGATATCGCCGACATCACCGACCGGGGTGGTGACGAGGTGGGCGCGCTGTACTACGCGCTCAACGATCACCTCAAGATCGACTGGCTGTTGCAGGCGGTCAGCCACCTGGAACGCGGTGATCGCTGGCACGCGCTGGCCCGGCTGGCGCTGCGCGACGACATGTACGGTTCGCTGCGGTCGCTCACCCTGGATGTGCTCTCCGCCGGAGACCCCGAGGAGACGGCCGAGGAGAAGATTGCATACTGGGAGTCGAAAAACCAGTCTCGACTGGGTCGCGCGCGTGCGGCGCTGTCGGAGCTGTTCGAGTCCGGAACCCACGACCTCGCCACGCTGTCGGTCGCGGCGCGGCAGGTGCGCAGCATGGTGAGCGGGGTGGGAGCGCAATCGGAGGTACCGCGTTGACGAGTGTCGGTTCGCTGAACGGAGCGGGGAGGGTGGCGCTCGCGCAGCCGCCCCGCTTCCACACCAAGGTCGAGGTCCGCTGGTCCGATATGGATGTGTTCCAGCACATCAACCATGCCCGCATGGTGACGCTGCTGGAGGAGGCTCGGATCCCCTGGCTGTTCACCGATGACCGGCCGACCGCTCGTCTGGGTCGCGGCTGTGTGCTCGCCGATCTTCGGGTGCAGTACAAAGGCCAACTGCGGCACGAGGATTCGCCGCTGGACGTCTCCATGTGGGTGTCGCAGCTGCGCGCGGTGGACTTCACCGTCGCCTACGAGGTGCGCGCGGCCGGGGTCGCCCCGGACGCGCGTCCGGCGGTGGTCGCGTCCACCCAGCTCGCGGCCTTCGATATCGACACCCAGCGACTACGCCGTCTCACCGACGACGAACGCGACTATCTCGCGCAGTGGCTGGCGGAGTGATCGCGGGCCGAATGATGTCGAGCTGAACCGTGGCAGGTCAAGCGACACTTCATATTCCGGATCCGGCCGAGCGGGAGAACCTGGCCACCTTCGTCAACCACGCGGTCCGGCTGGACCCGGCGGTGGTGATCCGGCTGCGCCGCCGGGGCGTGAACTACGTATCCGCCTGGGCCGCCACGGGTTTCGAAACCCTGGCGGTCCGGACGGTGGTCGGGGCGCTGAGCGTGGAGGATGTCACCGTCGGCGGTGACACGGTGCTGTCGGGCCTGCACGGGCCCGATTCCGGCAAGCCCATCGACCTCGGCTACTCCATGGATTCCGCTTGGCGCTCGGCGCTGCCGCCCGCCGCCGGATTCGTGCACGTGGACGATGTGCCCGCCCGCATGCTGGTCGAGCTGGCCGAGCGCGGGGCGGAGGTGGCGCAGGAGCACGGCAGCGCCCACGGCCCGCCCGCCTCCCTGCTGGACCAGACCGTGCTCACCGTCTCGGGCGGTGGGGAAGAGGTGGAGGTCCCCATGCGGGTGGTCTTCGCTCTCACCGCTATGGACTTCATTCCACACGGCGGCGAGAAGACCGATTCGCGGCGCATCTCCGTGGACGAGATCGTGCGGGTCCGCGCGGCCCGCACCTGGCTGCGCCTCGACGCCCGCTACGGCTCCGTCGCCCGCCGCCGCGGGCCGGGTATGCCGCTGCTCCCGCAGTAGGCGACGGTCGCACAGCAGGCGGGGTCGCGGTGCCGTTCCGCTGGAGCCGCGGTGCTGATCGTCGTGCGGGTCGAGGTGAGTCGGCTCCGGCAGCGAGCCCGTCGGTGCGCCCTTGCGTCGCGGCGAGCGGTTCGGCAGCAGAGGGTTTCCCGGATACATGCGGCCCGACTCGGATCGCGGCCGGGTCACCCGGTCGGCCAGCCCCCGCCCGGGAAACGCCGGCGGGGCTTGCTCGTGCGGCGGGGGTTCCCGATCGGCGGGGCGCTCGTCGCGCGGTTCGGATCCGGTCGGCCGAGTTGCCGCGGCCGGTCTCGCTCGGTTCAGGAGACGCCGAGCAGGCGGAGAAACGCTGTGGTGGCGGCCGCGGACAGGATGACGACCAGCAGGGGTGCGCGTCGCCAGGCGAGCACGATGGCGACGAGAACGCCTGCCGGCAGGGCGATTCCGGCGTGACCGCCGCTGCCCGAGGGGATGAGCGTGGTGACAGCCAGGGCCGTGAGCAGGACGACCGAGGCGATCTCCAACAGGCGGATCACGCGTGGGGAGACATTGACGCGGCGGCGCAGCACCGGGCCCGCGAAGCGGAACGCGTAGGTGCCCACGGCCAGCGCCAGGGTGCCGATGAGGAGCGCCTTGGTCATGACGATGCGCCCTCGGCACCGGTTTCCGGCTCCGGTTCGTCACCCGCGCGGCGGGCCACCAGCACGACGGCCAGCAGCGCCAGCAGGATGGGCAGCCCCGCGCCCAGGAACGGGGTGGTCACCGCGGCCACGCCCGCGCCGATCAGGGCGGCGGTGCGGGTGAGCGTATCGTGGAACGCGGGCAGCACCAGTGAGATCAGGACGGCGGGGAAGACCGCGTCCAGACCGAAGGCATTGGGGTCGGGCACCACCGAGCCGAGGACCGCACCGACGGCAGCCCCGAGCGGCCACGCGGTCAGCACCCCTAGGCCGCACAGCCAGTAGGCGGCGCGGCGGCGGTCGCGATCGGGCTGGGCCAGCGCCAGCGCCACCGACTCGTCGTTCATGACATGGGTGCCGACCAGGCGACGCCAGCCCGACCCCACCACATCGGGGACGGACAGGCCGTAGGGCAGATGTCGCGCATTGACGAGCAGCCCCGCGAGTACGGCGGCGATGAGGCTGCCGCCCGCGGTGATGATGCCGATGAAGACGAATTCGGCGCCGCCCGCCACGACCGCGATGCTGAGCAGCATCGGCAGCCAGGCGGGCAACCCGGAGGTGACGGCGGTCGCCCCGTAGGACACGCCGATCATGGCGATTGCCAGGCAGATCGCCGCGATACCGGTGAGCGCACCCCGATCCAGTGTTCGCCATATCGAACGCATGTTGTCTATAGTGAACGCATCGGATCGATTCGTCAAAGCGATGGACGAACATCACCCGGTACGCTGTGAACCCGATATGAGCCAGCACGACAGCCCCACTCCCGCCTCACCGCAGGAGGCGATCGCCGCCGCCCTGCGCCGCGAGCGCACCCGTGCCGGGTTGTCGCTCAGCGAGGTCGCCAAGCGCGCGGGCATCGCCAAATCCACACTGTCGCAACTGGAGTCGGGCTCCGGTAATCCGAGCATCGAAACCCTGTGGGCATTGTGCGTCGCCCTCGATGTGCCATTCTCCCAGCTACTCGATCCGCCGCGCCCGCAGGTCCAGGTGATTCGCGCGGGCGAGGGGCAGGCGCTGGCCTCGGCGCAGGCCGACTACCGCATCGCCCTGCTGTCGGCCGCCCCGCCCAATGCCCGCCGGGACATCTATCGCCTCACCGTGGAGCCGGGGCATCCGCGGGAATCCGATCCGCATACCCGCGGGGTCGTCGAGCATGTGGTGCTGTGCGCGGGCCGCGCCAAGGTCGGGCATGTCGACGCGCCCGTGGAACTGCATCCCGGCGATTACATCTGCTACCCCGGCGACCTGCCGCACATCTTCGAGGCGCTCGAATCCGGGACCTGGGGCCTGCTCATCAGCGAATTCAGCTGAGCGCGGTGGGGTCGGCGAGGGCTGGGACGGCGGGAATCGGCTAGGCCACGTCCTCGCCGAGATACTGCAACCACACCGGATCCAGTTCCGAGGATGCCGACAGCAGCCGCCAGTGCGGGCCCTTGGGCGCGACCATCGGGTGCCGCAGCGTCCAGCCCAGCTCGCTGAGCAGTTTGTCGGCCTTGCGGTGATTGCAGGGGGCGCAGGAGGCGACGCAGTTCTCCCAGGAATGCGCGCCGCCGCGGCTGCGCGGGATCACATGGTCGATGGTCTCGGCCTTGCCGCCGCAGTACGCGCAGCGATAGCGGTCGCGATGCATGAGCGCCGCGCGGGTCATCGGCACCCGGGCGCGATAGGGGACTCGCACATAGTTGCGAAGTCGGATGACGGAGGGGAGGGCGACCGCGGTGCCCGCGGAGTGCACGACCGGGCCCTCGGGGTTGTCGTGGACCGCATCGGCCTTGTCGCAGATCAGCAGCACGATGGCGCGGCGCGCGGAGAGGGCGGTGAGCGGCTCGTAGGTCGCGTTCAGCAGCAGGACGCGGCGCTTGGCCCAGCTCGGGACCGGTGGCAGGGAATCGGCGGAGCGATGCGCGTGATCGTGACGCGCACCCGGATACGAATGGTCGGACAGAACATGCAGCGAGGGAGCCCCCGACCCACGATTGTGGACGTCGGCGGGCTGGAGTTGTCGGTGTGTGCGCGCCTCGTGCCGCGCGCCGTGCCGCTGCTTCATGTGTGCAACCCCGAATTCGTATTCGCTGGAGTGTGTGGTAACTCGGCAGACTGCCACCAAGTTGACCATGCCCGGACGTGGAATGCACGGTGATTTCGCACATTGTCGGGCACATTCAGGTGAACGGGCCGTGATAATCCGGTTCCCCACCTCCCCGGAATCCCCGCCGCGCGCTCGACAGGCAGAATGGACGGCGTGAGTTCGGGTGAGCAGACTGCGACGTCCTTCTACCAGGCGGTCGGTGGGGCCGAGACGTTCCATCGGCTCGTCGCCGCGTTCTACCGGGAGGTGGCCGCGGACGAAGTGCTGCGTCCGCTGTATCCGGAGGAGGATCTGGGGCCGGCCGAGCGGCGGCTGCGCATGTTCCTCGAACAGTACTGGGGCGGGCCGCGCACCTACTCCGACGAGCGCGGGCATCCCCGGCTGCGGATGCGGCACATGCCGTTCAAGGTGGGCCCGCTGGAGCGGGACGCCTGGCTGCGGGCCATGCGGATCGCGGTGGCCGAGATCGAGCCGGAGGTGCTCGATGATCAGCACCGCAGACAGCTGCTCGACTACTTCGAGATGGCCGCGAATTCGCTCATGAACTCGCCGTTCTGAATTACTCGGCGCTTAAGCCCTTGGAGCCCTGAGTCTTTCCGGTGGGTTGCGCCGTCAACTGACCATTTGCTGAATCTCGTCAAGTGTGGGCGACACGCCAGCGCGAGTCGGTCCGCTTTGGCACACTACGGGCTGTGACAGACATTTCGGCGGTGTCGGGTCCCGGAGACGCCTCGGTCGACCCGTGGTGGCGATCGGCGGTGTTCTACCAGGTGTATCCGCGTTCCTTCGCGGATTCCAACGGTGACGGCGTGGGCGATCTGGGTGGATTGCGGGAGAAGCTCGGATATCTGGAGCTCCTCGGCGTCGACGCGCTGTGGATCTGCCCGGTCATGCGCTCGCCCATGGCCGACGGGGGGTACGACGTCTCCGATCCGCGCGATATCGACCCACTCTTCGGCGGACTGGACGCCCTGGACGCGGTGATCCACGAGGCGCACTTCCGGCAGATCCGCGTCACCATGGACCTGGTGCCCAATCACACCAGTGACCGGCATCCGTGGTTCCAGGCCGCGGTGGCGGCGGGGCCGGGCAGCCCCGAGCGCGACCGCTACCTCTTTCGTGACGGCCGTGGCCCGGACGGTGCTGTGCCGCCGAACAATTGGCCGAGCGTCTTCGGTGGTCCGGCCTGGACGCGGATCACCGAACCCGATGGCCGGCCGGGGCAGTGGTACCTGCACATCTTCGCGCCCGAACAGCCGGATCTGAACTGGGAGAACGAGGAGGTGGCCGCCGACTTCGAGCGGACCATGCGGTTCTGGCTGGACCGCGGCGTGGACGGGTTCCGCATCGATGTCGCCCACGGCATGGCCAAACCGGAGGGCCTGCCCGATATGGCGCATGTCGACACCCGCATGCTGGTACACGACGACAGCGATCCGCGCTTCAACAATCCGGGCGTGCACGAGATCCACCGTCGCCTGCGCAAGGTGATGGACGAGTACCCGGACGCGGTGGCCATCGGTGAGGTCTGGGTGGACGACAACACTCGTTTCGGGGAATACGTGCGCCCGGACGAGCTACATCTGGCCTTCAACTTCCGCTTGGCCGAGACACCCTTCGACGTGGCGAAGATCCACGCGGCCGTGGACAATTCGCTGGCCGCCGTGGCGGCGGTCGGTGCCACGCCCACCTGGACGCTGTCCAATCACGATATCGAGCGCGAGGTGACCCGCTACGGCGGCGGCGGGCTCGGACAGGCGCGGGCGCGGGCCATGATGATGCTCGAATTGGCGCTGCCGGGTTCGGTGTTCGTCTACAACGGGTCCGAGCTGGGACTGCCGAATGTGGACGATCTGCCGGATGCGGCGTTGCAGGACCCGGCGTGGGAGCGGTCCGGGCGCACCGTGCGGGGACGCGACGGGTGCCGGGTACCGCTGCCGTGGGAGGGCGCGTCGCCGAATTTCGGCTTCAGTACCGGGCGGCCCTGGCTGCCCATGCCCGCGAGCTGGGCCCGGCTGACGGTGGAGAACCAGCTGGAGCGGCTCGACTCCATGCTGTCGCTGTACCGGATGGCCATCGAATTGCGGGCCGGTCGACCGGAATTCGCCGGTACGGGACTCGAATGGTACGGCGCGCCGCCGGGATGCCTGGCCTTCCGGCGGGACGGGGGGCTGGTGTGCGTGCTCAACGGCACGGACGCCCCGATCACGCTGCCCGCCGGCGAGGTGCTGTTGGTGAGTGCGCCGATATCGGGTAGAGAACTTCCAGCAAATTCCACCGCGTGGCTGGTGTGAGGCGTTCTACGACGACACGTAGGTGAACACGCTCACCGCTCGTCGGCAGCGTCGGAAGCATCGTCTACCGTTGAGCCGTGAGCATTCTCCAGACAGTGCTGATCTTTGTCGGCATCCCGTTGGCGATCTATCTGGTGATCGCTGGTTTGTCGTATCTCGGCAAGCCGCTCCCCGGTAAGAAGCCGGAGCACTTCGAGCTCGGTGACACCTGGACCCAGGGCCCGGTGCTGTGGAGCGCGACCGACGAGGTGACCGGAGCGGGTCATCACGATACTGCCGAGTCGCATGGCAATCATGCGGCAATCGAATCCGCCGACGCGGACCTGATCGGAGGCCGGGCAAGTGGCAAGTTCTAAGTGGCCCGCGGTGAACGAGGCCGATCTCCCGCACGGCTACGCCGTCACCAGCAGCGGACGGGTATCCGGCGTGCACGAGGCCGGTGACGTCTTCAACGAGGTGCCGTTCAGCGACCACGAGCGGCTGCTCATGGACAATGCCCTCACCGACGCCACCCGTGCCACCAAGGTGCGGTTCAACGTCTACATCGGCGACCTCGGCGCGGATGCCGCCGCCGGCGTGGACGCGCTGTTCCCGACCACCCCGGAAGCCGCGCGTTCGGTGCTCATCGCCGTCGACCCCAACACCAAGTCCGTCGAGGTGCGGTCCGGCCGCGAGGTGGCGGAGCGCGCCAACGACCGCGTCTGCCAGCTCGGCGCCACCGCCGCCCTGAGCTCCTGCCGCCAGGGCGACCTCATCGACGGCCTGGTCTCCGCCATCCGGGTGATGGCCGCCGCCATCGGCCGCGTCTAGTTTCCACCGGCGCCGCGCTGCGCGGCGCTGGGAACCTCGCGCCCCTTCCGTGTCCGCACACCCCTCGTGGTGCGGAGACGGAAGGGGCGCGAGCTGTATGGAAAGCCGTGGTCTGTCGCACTCGGCTGTGGTTGGCATCGGCGGCGTGACATGTTGGCGAGCGGGTCGGTATCGGCGCGGCTGTCGGGAGCGGGCGGATCGCGGTGGAAACGGCTTCCCGCGATCGGTCGTTCCGGTGTCCCGCCGCGCGTGCGGTTAACTCGCGACGCGGTGTGTTCGCCCTCAGCAGAGAGGCGGGGCGCGGTGCGGGTGGTCGGTCGTAGGCTGCCAGGTATGACCGAGCAGCCGAGCATCGAGTTCCCGCGGGCCGAACTTCCGCGCCTGCACGTCGTTCCGGGTGGGCGGGACGATCGGCCGCGCCGCGCGCCCAGCGAGGGCGCTGGGCCGGTGCCGGAGCCGCGGTCGGTGCGGGAGCCGCTGTGGCGGGAGGTGCTC
Source organism: Nocardia sp. CC213A (assembly GCF_030766805.1). Lineage (NCBI taxonomy): Bacteria > Bacillati > Actinomycetota > Actinomycetes > Mycobacteriales > Nocardiaceae > Nocardia > Nocardia sp. CC213A. The sequence goes on along the minus strand of NZ_JASFXA010000017.1, from coordinate 162,934 downwards.
GGACGGCGGCTGCGGGCGCTGCGGCAGGAGCAGGGCGCGACGCTGGCGGAGACGGCCGGGCGGGCCGGGGTGTCGCCGCAGTACCTCTCCGAGGTGGAGCGCGGCCGCAAGGAACCGTCGAGCGAGATGATCGCCGCCATGGCGGGTGCGCTCGGCACTTCGCTGTCCGGACTCATCGAGCAGGTCGCCGACGACCTCCGGCGCTTGCGGCGCGCGGTGGCGGTGCGCCCGACCACCCGAATCCGCCCCGCCGACTATTCGCGTCCCGCGGCCCCGCACGCCAGCGGCCCGAACCTGGTCCTGCTCGCCGCCTGACCGACCGGCTCCGCTGTCCGCTCGGATGCCGTCGGTGCTGACTCCGGCGCGGCCGACTTCTGTCGCGCCCATGATGTGCTGTGCGCTGACGTACCGATATCCCGTGTGGTCGAGTGGTCCTGCCCTGTCCGATGCTGCCGTGGGCGGCGGCCCGGCCCGTGCCGTGACACCGCATCCGTCGACCGCGTCCCGGCCGTTGTGTCGTTCCAGGTTGCGGTCCGGCTGCCGGGTCGGGACCGGCCGCGATCCGGCCCCGATCGGCGGCGTGCTCGCACTACTCGCCGCCGAGCACCTGGTCGACCAGGCCGTAGTCCACTGCCGCCGCGGCGGTGAAGACGCGGTCGCGGTCGGTGTCGTGGCGGAGGGACTCGGGGGAGCGGCCGGTGTGCTTGGACAGGACGGATTCGACCTCGGCTCGCATCCGCACCAGCTCGTCGGCCTGGATGATGAGGTCGGGGATGGTGCCGCGGCCCTGGGCCGCGGGCTGGTGCAGGACCACGCGGGCGTGCGGGAGGATGGAGCGGCGGCCGGGTGCGCCGCTGGCGAGCAGGACCGCGCCGACCGCGATGGCCTGGCCCACGCAGGTGGTCACCACGGGTGAGCTGATGTGCTGGATGGTGTCGTAGATGGCGAGCATGGCGGTGAGATCGCCGCCCTCGCAATTGATGTAGAGGTTGATGTCCTGGCCGGGGCTCTCCGCCTCCAGGTGCAGCAGCTGCGCGATGAGCGCGTTGGCCACGCCGGAGTCGATGGGCGTGCCCAGGTAGACGATCCGCTCGGTGAGCAGATGCGAGTACACGTCCATGATCCGCTCACCGCGCGGATGCTGCGCGATGACATTCGGAATCGTGTAGGAGCTCATGCCGTTTCCTTTCCCGCATGATCGGGGCGCTGCGTGGTTACACTTCGCTGCCGCCTTCGCGCCTGACCGCTCATGCGATCCCCACCTTCTGTCGTTGCGGAAGCACCTGGCCGAACGATTCGACGATGCCGTCGATGAATCCGTAGTCGCGGGCCTGCGCGGCGGTGAACCACCGGTCGTGCAGCGAGTCCTCGTAGATCTGGTCGTAGGGCTGCCCGGTGTCCTCGGCGATGAGGCCGAGCACCGTCTGCACGGTGTGCCGCAGATCGTCGGCCTGCACCTCCACCTCCACCGCGCTGCCGCCGATACCGGCGGAGCCCTGGTGCATGAGGATGCGGGCGTGCGGCAGCGCGAAGCGCCGCCCCCGGGTGCCGGAGGAGAGCAGGAATTGCCCTGCGCTGCACGCCAATCCGAGCGCCAGCGTGGAGACCTCGCACGGCACCAGCCGCATGACGTCGCGGATGGCGAGCATGGACGGAACCGATCCGCCCGGCGAGTGGATCCACAGCGCGATCCCGGTGTCGGGGTCCTCGGTGGCCAGTTGCAGCATCTGCGTCATCAGCAGGGTGCCGTTGTCGTCGTCGAGCGCGCCGTCGAGTACCAGGATGCGCTTGGCGAAGAGGCGTTCTCGGGTGTGCCAGTTGAACGTCGGTGTCTGTTCGTCGTGTGCCATGGCTCCACCGTGCCCCGCACGCACCGGCGGTGTCCCGCCGTGCTGCCCTGAGCGGATCTGCTCACAGCAGCGAGCCTCTGACCTGCGACGAAAGAAATCTCGAGAAATTTTCGCGAAGTGGGAATGATCGCGACCGCACTAACCTTCTATATGGCAATGGCCGGTTAGAAAATCGGTCAGGCATCAAGCGAACAGCGCGGAAAGCGCTCTACACGAAGAGGTTTCGTCATGTCCCGTCTGCCCCTGATCCAGCCCGAGTCCGCCACCGGCAAGGCCGCCGACCTGCTCGCGGGCGTACAGCAGGCCCTGGGCGTCACCCCGAACATGACCAAGGCCATGGTCAACAGCCCCGCCGTGCTGGAGGCCTACCTCGGCTTCTCCGGTGCGCTGGGCGGCGGTGCGCTGGCCGCACCCACCCGGGAGCGGATCGCGCTGCTGGTCGCCGAGGAGAACGGTTGTGACTACTGCCTTTCCGCGCACTCCTACATCGGCGCGAATATCGCCAAGCTGACCGCCGAGGAGATCGAGGCCAACCGGCATGGCCGCTCCTCCGACGCCAAGGCCGAGGCGGTGCTGACCTTCGCCGCCGCGGTGGTGCGCTCGCGCGGCGGTGTGGAGGAGGCCGATGTGAAGGCCGCCCGGGCCGCCGGGCTCACCGATGGTGAGATCGTCGAGACCATCGCGAATGTCGCGCTCAACGTATTCACCAACTACCTCAACAAGGCCGTCGAGACCGATATCGACTGGCCGGTGGTGCGCCACCACGAGCACTGAGGCCATCGACCGGCCCGGACCCGCGCGGGGGTCCGGGCCGGTCGGCGTCGCACCCACCCCCGAACACGAAAGTCGATGAGATGACCGGGCATTACGGCCAGATAGCGTTCACCGAGCGCGTTCGCGAGCAGCAGCGCATACACGGCAGCCTGCGCAGTTACGAGCGCATGGCGGCGGTGCCGCCGGTGCCCGACGCGATCGGACCCGACGAGGCCTGGTTCATCGGCGAACGCAGCAGCTTCTACCTGGCGACGGTGAGCGAGACCGGCTGGCCGTACATCCAACATCGCGGCGGCCCACCGGGTTTCCTGAAGGTGGTCGACGCGCACACCCTCGGCTTCGCGGACTTCCGCGGCAACAAGCAGTACATCAGCCGCGGCAATCTCGACCACGACGACCGGGTCTCGCTGTTCCTGATGGATTACGCCGCGCAGACCCGCCTGAAGATCTTCGGCCGCGCGGATGTGGTGGAGGCGGACGATGATCCGCAGCTCATCGCCTCCCTCACCGTGGACGGCTACCCGGCCCGCGTGGAACGAGCCATGCTCATCGACGTCGAAGCCTTCGACTGGAACTGCCGCCAGCACATTCCCCAGCTGTATCCGCGCGACGCCGTCGCGGCGGCGCTGGGGGAGCTGCGCACCCGAATCGAGGAGCTGGAACAGGAGAACGAGCGGCTGCGGCAGGGCGGGAATTGACCTGACCGCCAGCCGGAGTCGTCTACCGCGCAACGCTGTTCGACGGTGCCGATCCGGAAGTTGCGGTGACGCTCGGTGCTGGTCGGCATCACCGCCGCCTTCGGAGTGCACTTCGTGGGCGCACTGCCGGTGCTGGCGCTGTCGCGGCTCGTGGAGTCGGCAGGCGGCGACCGCTTCGGCATCGGCATCCACGCGGTAACGAGCACTGTGCGCGTGATGTGGCGGTGGTGGCGGACGCGTCCCGGCGATCGGTGGTGTCGGTATCCGAACACTGCCAGCGCGATGCGCGTCGGCGTGGGGACCGCTGGGCGGGGCGGATTCGGATTCCGCTCCCGCCCGGCGGCCACGGTCGAGCTGTCCGCTCGGCAGCCGGGCGGAGGCGCTGCGCGACATCACATCGGCAGGCCCGCGTCGCTCACCGCGCGTCGAAAGCCCGTGCGCGCAGCGAGCGTTCGATACCGGCCTTGCCCTCCAGCACCAGGCGGCGCAGGGCGGGCGGGTGGTCACCGGCGAGGAACTTGTCCGCGATGGCGACCGCCTCGTCCGTGATGGCCCAGTGCGGGTACAGGCCGACGACCACGGTCTGCGCCACCTCACTGGAGCGGCGCTCCCACACCGAGGCGACCTCGGCGAAGTAGCGCTCCACGTACGGGGCGAGCAGCTGCGCCTGGCCGACGGGGGAGAAGCCGCCGACGATGGCGCGGGCGGTGATGTTCGGGACGGTGTCGTCGCCCATCACGGTCTCCCAGGCCGACGCCTTGACCGCGGCCTGCGGGCGGGCGGTGGCCGCGGCGGCGGCCTGGCGGCGGCCCGCGGCGGTGGGGTCGCGCTCCAATTCCGCGTCGATGACCGGGGATTCGAGGCCCTCGGCGTCGATCTCACCGGCCGCCGCCAGCGCCTGCACGAGTCGCCAGCGCAGATCGGCGTCCACCGCCAGACCGGGCAGGCCGACGGTGGCCGGGTCGCCGTCGAGCAGTTCGCGCAGCACCTCGGTGTGGTGTGCCGACAGCAGCGCCCCGGTCAGGGCGTTGACGAAGGCCAGTTGGTGATCCGAGCCCGGCTGCGCCTCGCGCGCCAGCTCCAGCAGCCGGTCGGCGAACAGCTGCCAGCCCCGCTCCTGTGCCCAGGCCGGATCGGCGTAGCTGCCCAGCGCGGTGTGCGCCTGCATGAGCAGCCGCTGCACCACCCCGATCTCCGATTCCGCGCCGATGCCCCGCTGCACCAGCGCCACGAAGTCGCGGGCCTTCAGCTCCGCCTGCCGGGTCATCTCCCAGGCCGCCGACCAGCACAGCGTGCGCGGCAGCGGCTCGGCGATATCGGCGATCCGATCCACCACGGTGGCAAGGGATTCCGGATCCAGCCGCAGCGAGCAGTAGGTGAGGTCGTCATCGTTGACCAGCACCAGCCGACCGCGCTCCACGCCGACCAGCTCCGGCACCTCGGTGCGGGCCGCCGGATCGATATCGAGTTCGACGCGCTTGGTGCGCACCAGCTTCCCGTCCCGGTCGTCGTAGACGCCGACGGCGATGCGATGCACGCGCCGCTCACCCGCCCCCGGCTCCGCGCCCTCCTGCACCACCGTGAAAGAGGTGAACTTGCCGTCCTCGACCTGGAATTCGGGCCGCAGGATGTTCAGACCGGTGGTCTTGAGCCACTGCGCGCCCCAGTCGGACAGATCGCGTCCGGACGACTTCTCCAGCGCACCCACCAGATCGTCGAAGGTGGCGTTGCCGTAGGCGTGTTCGGCGAAATAGTCGCGCAGACCCGCCAGGAACGGCTCCCGCCCGACATAGGCCACCAGCTGTTTGAGTACCGATGCGCCCTTGGCGTAGGTGATGCCGTCGAAATTGACCTCCACCGCCGCCAGATCCGGGATATCGGCGGCGATCGGATGCGTGGAGGGCAGCTGATCCTGCCGGTACGCCCAGGACTTCTCCACATTCGCGAAGGTGGTCCAGGCATTGGTGTACTCGGTGGCGTCGGACTGGCACAGCACCGACGCGAAGGTGGCGAAGGACTCGTTGAGCCACAGGTCGTCCCACCACTTCATGGTGACCAGGTCGCCGAACCACATGTGCGCCATCTCGTGCAGCACGGTCTCGCAGCGCCGCTCGTAGGAGGCACGGGTCACCTTGGAGCGGAACACGTAATCCTCGAGGAAGGTGACCGCGCCCGCGTTCTCCATGGCACCGGCATTGAACTCCGGCACGAACAGCTGGTCGTACTTGCCGAAGGCGTAGGGCACCCCGAAGTTGGCGTGATAGAAGCCGAAACCCTGCTTGGTCTCGGTGAAAAGCCGCTCGGCGTCCATGAATTCGGCCAGCGAGGCGCGGCAGTAGATGCCCAGCGGGATGCCGCCGTGCGCATCGGTATAGGTGTCGGTCCACTTGGCGTACGGCCCGGCGATGAGCGCCACCAGATAGGTGCTCATGCGCGGGGTGGTCGCGAAGGTGTGCCGCAGCACCGTGCCGGTCCGCTGGGTGTCCACCACCGCGCCGTTGGAGATGACCTCCCAGTCCCGCGGCGCGGTGACGGTGATGTCGTAGGTGGCCTTGAGGTCGGGCTGGTCGAAGCACGCGAACATGCGCTTGGCGTCGGCGGTCTCGAACTGCGAGTACAGGTACACCTTGTCGTCGGTGGGGTCGACGAAGCGGTGCAGGCCCTCGCCGGTGTGCGAGTACACGCAGTCGGCCTCCACCACCAGTTCGTTGTGCTCGGCGAGGTCGGGCAGTGCGATGCCCCGCTCCTCGTCGTAGTCGCTCACATCCAGCGGGGTGCCGTTGAGCACTGCCGAGCGGACCCCGGCGGCCACGATGTCGATGAAGGTCCGCGCGCCCGGGGTGGCGGTGAACGTCACCGTCGACCGCGAGCCGAAGGTCTCGCCGACGGCGGCGTCGGTACTCGTCGGCTGCCCGGTCAGGTCGAGTTCGACGCGGTAGTTCTCCACCCGGATGGTCGCGGCGCGTTCGATCGCCTGTTCCCGGGTGAGATTCGGTGCGGACAAGGGGACTCCTTCGTCGTTCGCCAGGACTGTGCCGATGCCCAGAATGCCACCTCGGTAGGGTGTCGGTCGGCCCACGTGGACATTCGGATGTCCCGGCGACCCCAGTACGAGGAGGAGTCAGTGAAGCACATCCACGCCGGTAAGGTGCGCGACCTGTACGAGGACGGCGATGAGCTGATCCTGGTCGCCTCCGACCGGGTGTCGGTGTACGACGTGGTGCTGCCCACTCCGATCCCGGAGAAGGGCGCGCTGCTGACCCAGCTGTCGAACTGGTGGTTCCGGTTCTTCGCCGATGTGCCCAACCACCTGATCTCCACGACCGACGTGCCCGCCGAATTCGCGGGCCGCGCGGTGCGGGCCAAGAAGCTGAGCATGGTGAAGGTGGAGTGCATTGCCCGGGGGTATCTGACCGGCTCCGGACTGGCCGAATACCGGCGCACCGGGTCGGTGTCGGGGGTGGCGCTGCCGCCCGGGCTGGTGGAGGGCGACAGGCTGCCCGAGCCCATCTTCACGCCGACCACCAAGGCCGATGAGGGGCACGACGAGTTCATCACCTTCGACGACGTGGTGAACCAGGAGGGCCGGGAGGTCGCGGAGCGGCTGCGCGACCTGACCCTCGCCGTGTACGCGCGCGGTGCCGAGCACGCGGCCTCGCGGGGCGTGATCATCGCCGACACCAAACTCGAATGGGGTTGGGACGGTGATGTTCTCACTCTCGCCGACGAGGTTCTGACCTCCGACTCGTCGCGCTTCTGGCCTGCCGACGGGTACGCCCCCGGCCGCCCCCAGCCCTCCTTCGACAAGCAGTTCGTCCGCGACTGGTCCACCTCCACCGGCTGGAACAAGGAGTACCCGGGCCCGGAGATCCCCGCCGAGATCGTCGCGGCCACGCGGGACAAGTACCGGCAGGCGTACGAACTGATCACCGGCGAGAGCTGGACGGGCGTCAGCTGACCGTCCGCCGCCGGATCCCCGGAATCGGGGCGGACAGTGCCCGGCCGGACGGCGGAAACCGTCGTTCGCGCTCAGGCGGGCACGCGGTCGGCGGCGAGGAATTCCTCCACGTAGTTCGCCGCGCGGCGCTCCAGGGCGTCGTACTGGGCGCGGCGGGCCTCGCCCACGGCGACCTCGCTGATGGCGAGATTGCCGTCGGCGTCCAGGGTCTGGCGGCGCTCCTCGGCGTCGGGGAGCAGGCCGACCTTGGACCAGGAGAAGCCGCAGTAGTAGGCGATACCCGCGCTGAGCTGGGTGTCGAGAGCGGCTTCCATATCCGCCACCATGGGGTCCGCGGCGTCGAGGCCGCCGAGTCCCAGCCACAGGATGCGCTTGCCCGCCAGCCGCGGCTTGCTGCGGCCGTAGGCGAATCCGTAGTTCCAGACGCGGTCGATCCAGCCCTTGAGGATGGCGGGCACGCTCTGCCAGTACACGGGGAACACCGCGACCACGATGTCGGCGTCCAGAATCCGCTGCATATGGCGCTGCGTCTCGGCCGAATAGGGCTTGTCGCGATTGCCCCAGTCAGGCTGGTCCTCGGTGTTCATGCGCGGGTCGAAGCCCTCGGCGTGCAGATCGAGCAGGTCGATGCGGTAACCGTCCGCCTCCAGCTGTGCGGTGGCGCGGCGGGCGATATGCGCGGTGAGCGAATCGGAGCGGTGGTGCGCGATGACGACCAGGGCGGTGCGAGTGGTGTCACTACCGTTGTGCTGCACGGGATCTCTCCTGACTGATGGCTGAATCTCTCTTGCGGTACCACCAGTCAACCGGTGATCTAATGGACGATCCATGGGAGAAACGCTCCGAAGGATAGGAGTTCGTCTACTCTGGTGTCATGGATCCGGTGAGTTCACTCCTGAATGGCATCCGCGCGGAAGGATCGGTGGTCAGCCACGCGGTGCTGGAAGCGCCGTGGACCATTCGCTTCGCCGACCGCGCCCCGCTCACCATGGTCACCGTATTGCGCGGCGGCGGCACCCTGGTGCTCGCCGATGGTAGCGAGACGCGAGTGACCAAGGGCGACACCGCCATTGTGCGCGGCCCCGAGGTCTTCCACCTCGTCGACGACGTCGCCTCGCTGCGGCGCCCGCACGTGGAGTACGAGATCGCCTGCTTCGCAGCGCAAGCCGAATGCGACGCCGAGGAGCTGAGCGGCATCCGCTGGGGCGCGGAAGCCCCCGAGGCGACCGCGCTCATCGTCGGCGCGTACCGTGCCAACGGCCGCCGACACGACCGCCTGCTCCGAGCGCTGCCGCCGGTCCTGGTGGTGCGCGAGGACCCCGAGACCTGCGATTGGATGGAATCCGCCGCCAAGGAGTGCGCCGCGCGCCCCGCCGGTTCCACCGCGATCATGGACCGACTGCTCGACTGGGCGCTGGTCTGCACCCTCTGCACCTGGTTCGACCAGGCGGGAGCGCAAGCGCCCACCCTCTACCGAGGGCTGTCCGACCCCGTGATCGCTCCGGCGCTGCAAGCCATGCACGCCAGCCCCGGCGCTCCCTGGACGGTCGCTTCCCTGGCCGCCCGCGCGGGCGTCTCGCGCGCCCTGTTCGCCAGACGCTTCACCGACCTCATGGGCCGTCCGCCGCTGGGCTATCTCACCGAGTACCGCATGGACGAGGCCGAGGAACTCCTCACCGGCACCGACTTCACCGTCGCCCAGGTCGCCAAGGCCGTCGGCTACGCCGACCCCTTCGGCTTCAGCGCCGCCTTCAAACGCTACCGGGGCATGAGCCCCTCCGCCTTCCGCTCCGCCGCCGCCTGAGACCGCGCGGTCAGGGGGGATCGGTGGCGGTGGCGTCTCGCGCGATACCGCCACCGATCCCCCCTGATCGGCTGTCCACCTCGCGGCGGAGGCGGGCGGCGCGGAGAGTGAGGTAGTCGCGCTCGGGGAGGCTGGTGGTGCGGCGGGCGGCGGTGGTGTAGCAGGCGATGGCGGCGGCCGGGTCGCCCGCCATCTCGTGGAGGTGGCCGCGGACGGCGGCGAGGCGGTGGGTGTCGGTGAGAGTGTCGTCCAGGGGTGCGGCCATGGCTAGCCCGGCCGCCGGGCCGTGCACCATGGCGGTGGCGACCGCGCGGTTGAGGGTCACCACGGGATTGGCGGCGATCGCGTCGAGTGTGTTGTACAGCAGCAGGATTCGGTCCCAGTCGGTGTCCTCGGCACGGCAGGCCTGGGCGTGCAGGGCGGCGATGGCGGCCTGGATCTGATAGGGCCGCCGCAGGCCGCCGCCCACCGCGCGGGTCGCCAGGCGCATGCCCTCGGTGATCATGGCCCGGTCCCAGCGGGTGCGGTCCTGCTCGGCGAGCGGGATGAGTTCCCCGTTCGGACCGCTGCGGGCGGCGCGGCGGGCGTCGGTGAGCAGCATGAGCGCCAGCAGGCCGGTGACCTCGGGGTCGTCGGGCAGCTGTCGGTGGACGGCGCGGGTCAGCCGGATGGCCTCCGCTGCCAGGTCGCCACGGCGCAGGCGCGGCCCCGCCGTCGTGGTGTGGCCCTCGGTGAACATGAGGTAGAGCACGCGCAGGACGGCTCCGAGCCGGTCGTGCCAGTCACTCGTGGCCGGTGCCGAATCGCCGTCGGCGGACATGGCGAAGGGGCGTTCGACGCCGCCGAGCTTCTTCTTGGCCCGGGAGATGCGTTGCGCCATGGTGGCTTCCGGGACCAGGAAGGCACGCGCTATCTCGGCGGTGGTGAGGCCGCCGACCGCGCGCAGGGTGAGAGCGATGGCGCTGGCCGGTGGGAGGGCCGGGTGACAGCACAGGAAGAACAGGAGGAGGCTGTCGTCCTCGGCCGCCCCGGGCACGTCGACCTCGACCGCTGTGGGCACATCCCGGAACGCCGTGGCGCTCTCGCGATGTCGTCGCGCGACCTCGGCGCGCACGGTGTCCACCAGTCGCCGCTGGGCCACCTGGACGAGCCAGCCGCGCGGATTCTCCGGCACGCCGTCGCCCGGCCAGTGCAGGGCCGCCGCGAGCAGCGCCTCCTGCACGGCATCCTCGGCGGCGTCGAAATCCCCGAAGCGGCGCACCAGGATGCCGAGGACCTGCGGCGCGAACTCACGCAGCAGATCCTCGACCTCCGGGTCGGCATACCCCGAAACCCGTTGCACCGAGCGGGGTCGCCCGCGGCTCGCCGGTGGTGTCGGGTTCATGGCGGAGCGGCCCCGGGTCAGGCGTCGGTGGCGGGTGCGCTCATGACCGCCCGCACCTCGATGTACTCGCCGATCGGCTTCCCGCCCGGTCCGGGCGCGGCCGACGCCTTGGCGGCGATCTCGATGGCGCGCTCGGGGCTGTCCACATCCACCAGCCAGTACCCGGCCAGGAATTCCTTGGACTCGGGGAACGGGCCATCGGTCACGACCGGAGCCGAGCGCCCGTCCGAGCTGACGATCCGTGCCTCGTCGGGGCCAGCCAGCCCCTGGCCGTCGACCAGTTCACCGGATGTGGCCAGTTCCTCGCCGAGCGCCTGCTGGAACGCGATGTGCGCCGCGATCTCCTCCGGCGTCCAGTCGGACATGGCGGTGTCGCAGTACGCGGTGGCGGTGTGAGTCTTGAGCAGCATGTACTTCATGGGTCGGCTCCCTGTGTCGGTGCGCCCTCGGTGGGCGCTCTCGTGGGTAGGTCGGAGCCGTGCCCGCGTTCTCGACACACCTCGCCGCAACGTTGTGTGATGGTCGTCACAGTGGTGAGGCCGGGTCGGCGAGACGGTCCGGATCGACCGATTCGCCGCTCAGTATCAACTCTTTGATGCGATCCGTCACGTCCCAGACGTTCACATTCATTCCGGCCAGCACGCGATCGGCGCTGTCGAGCCAGCAGGCGACGAACTCCCGCGCGCCCACATCGCCGCGCACCACCACCCGTGCTTCCTGCCGCGGCGCCACATACCCGGTGTACTCCATACCGAGGTCGTACTGATCGGTAAAGAAGTAGGGCAGCCGGTCGTAGACGGCCGATTTGCCGATCATGGTCTTGGCCGCGACCTCGGGCTGATTGAGGGCGTTCGCCCAGTGCTCCACCCGGACCCGCCGTCCGAGCACGGGATGCTGCTGGTCGGCGATATCGCCGACGGCCACGATATCCGGATCGCCCGTGGCCAGGCTCTCGTCCACCAGCACCCCGCCCTCGGTGGCGAGCCCGGCGTCGGCGGCGAGTTCGATATTCGGGCGCGCGCCCACCGCGACGAGGACGGCATCGGCGTCGATGCGGGTGTCGTCGGCCAACCGCACCCCGGTGGCCTTGCCGTCGGCGGTGAGGATCTCCGCGACCCGCACCTCGGTGCGCAGGTCCACGCCGTGGGCGCGGTGCAGGTCGGCGAAGACCTCGCCCATCTCGGGGCCGAGCACCCCCTTCAGCGTGGTCGACTCGGCTTCCAGCAGCGTGACCTCGACTCCGGCATTGCGGGCGGCCGCGGTGACCTCGAGGCCGATCCAGCCGCCGCCGATCACGGCCAGTCTGCCCGCCGAGCCGAACAGCGACAGCAGCGTGTCGGAATCCTCGATGTGGCGCAGCGTGTGCACGCCCTCGGCATCCATGCCCGGCACCGGCAGCTTGCGCGGGCGGGAGCCGGTGGCCAGCGCCAGCTTGTCGTAGGGGAGTGTCGTACCGTCCGGCAGCGCAACGGTTTTGGTGGTGCGGTCGATGGCGGTGACGGTGGTGCCGAGCATGACCTCGATGTGGTGGTCGCGGTACCACGACGCCGGGTCCACGGTGAAGTCGGGCAGCGACTTCTTACCCAGCAGATGCTCTTTGGACAGCGGCGGCCGCTCGTAGGGCAGATGCTCCTCGGCGCTGATGAGGGTCACCGTGCCGTCGAAATCATTGGCGCGCAGGGCTTCCGCGAGCTTGGCCGCCGCCAGCCCCCCGCCTGCGATGACGAACCTGGATGCTGTGGTCAATGCCGACACCTCCCTGCGACGCGAATGCTGCGGGTGTTTACGACGGGACTTCCTCCGACCCTAACGCGCATCCGTGTGCGCTCGGAGGAAATATCGGCACAATCGCGCATTGTTGCCACTGGTATGGCCGTGCCCGCCCCCCGAAAGGACTTCCCGTGAGCAAGAAGGACACCGTCGACTTCTGGTTCGACCCGCTGTGCCCGTGGTGCTGGATCACCTCCCGCTGGATCCTCGAGGTCGAGCAGGTCCGCGATATCGAGGCACGCTTCCACGTCATGAGTCTGGCGGTGCTCAACGAGGACCGGGAGGATCTGCCCGAGCAGTACCGGGAACTCATGGCCAGCGCCTGGGGTCCGGTCCGCGTCGCCATCGCCGCCGCCCAGGATCACGGCGACAAGATCCTCGCTCCCCTCTACACCGCCATGGGCACCCGCATTCACGACCGGCGCGCCGAGTACGAGCGGGAATCCACCGCGGCGACCCTCGAGGCCGTGATCGCCGACGCGCTCACCGAGGCGGGGCTGCCCGCCGAACTGGCCGCCGCCGCCACCTCCGCCGACCACGACGAGGCCCTGCGTGCCAGCCACCACGCGGGTATGGACAAGGTCGGCAAGGATGTCGGCACCCCCACCATCCACGTCAACGATGTAGCGTTCTTCGGCCCGGTGCTCTCCCGCATCCCGCGCGGTGAGGAGGCGGGCAAGGTCTGGGACGGCGTCGTGGCCCTCGCCTCGTACCCGCACTTCTTCGAACTGAAGCGCACCCGCACCGAGGACCCGGTCTTCGACTGACGGCCCGCCGCCGCGCGCCCGCCCGCCTGCCGAACAGGGCGGGCCGCGCCGAACTGCGCACACCGCACGGCATTGCCGCTGCGGCCGACTACCGGGACAGCGGCAACGCCATGCGGGTGCTCGGGGGCGGCGGGGCGCGTACCGCTGGCCGATCGGCGATCGCACCACGGTAGACGGGTGGCGTGCGGTAGCGCCGCCATCGCGAGCCGGTTGCCGGGTCGCTGTGTGCCGCGTGTCAGGCGGGATGGGCTCGTGCGCTACGGGCTTTCGGTCGGTCGCTGGAATACCGTGGTCGGTCCACCGGGACGGTCTGCGGATGTCGGTGGCAGCGGATAACGACCGGTGGCCGGGTGGCCGGGGGCAGCGGGTGGTTGCGGGTACGCGCCGGAGGCGGGCTGCTGGTCGCCGCGAGCGGTGTGATCGTGCTGGTAATCGCTGGTCGCGGTGCCCTGCGGGTGGCTCGTCGCGGGTGGCGAGGGGTAACCCGTGGTCATCGGTGGCGACCCGTAGCTGCCGGTCGCGGGGAGTGGCGGATAGCCCGTGGCGATCGGCGACGGCCCGTACCCGCCGGTTGGGTAGCCGCCGTACGGCGGGGTCGGGTGACCACCGCCGCCGGGGGTGGCGCCGAGCATCGGGCCGTGGTGGGTCGGTGGGGTGGGGCGGAGGAAGAGCCTGCCGTGGCGGCTGCGGTCGCGCAGCGCCCACATGCGCCAGGTCAGCACCGGGTGGCTGGACATGGCGTTGACGATCCACACCATGAAGCCCTTCTCCCGGGCGGCGCGGTCGGCCATTTCGTCGAAGCCGACCAGTGCGTTGAGGTACTTGCCCGCGGCGAGGGTCTGCATGGCCCCGGGGGCGCCGGTGTGCCGGTTGCAGTAGCCGTGATTGTCGGCGGTGTACTCCTGCGAGCGGATGAGCGAGTTGCCGAGGATCGGCAGGAACGGCACCAGGAACATGCCGAGCTGCCGCCAATAGGACACATGTCCTGCGGCGATATGCCCCACCTCGTGGCCGATGATGAAGGCCAGCCCCTCGGGATCGCGGGCCTTGCCGCCGATTTCGAACAGGTCGCTGTAGACCACCACGAACCGCCGGAATCCGTGCCCGGAGGCGAAGGCGTTGATCGCGCCATTGCCGAGCAGTACGTAGGCGTCCGGCACCTGGGTCATCCCGAACCGGGCGGCCGCCTCCTGCACCATCCGGTACCCCTCGGGGAACTGGGTGGGCGACATCTTCACGGCGTTGAGCCGCATGGTCGCGTAGTTCATGCCACGGCCGAGCCACAGCAGCACCGGCGCGGTCAGCAGGATCAGCACGTACTCGTTGATCGCCCCGACCAGCAGGAACAGAATCGAGAAGAGGTACGCGAAGCTGGTCAGCACCACCACGATCACCAGCAGCGGTATCTCCCAGCTGTGCCGGGCGGGCATGCCGAACGGCGAGAGGCCGCGCGTCCCGTCGTGCGGCGGAACCCGCGGCGGCGAGTACCCGGTCTGCGGGGCCCAACCGGGCGGACCGACCTTGGGATTCCACCCGGCCATCCCGGTGACCGGATTCCACGCGGCCGGGTGCGGGGTGGTCGGCGGTGTCGCGCCCCCGGCATCCGGTGGCGCTGGCATCGACTGCGGTCGATCATCGGACGTCATGGGCTGAACTTTAGGCAGTCCTGCCGTCGGCCGGTCGGTCCAGCGGGCGGGTCATCCCCGGGCGCGTCGGCTCCGGGCGGCCTGACACAATCGCAGCCATGCGCGTATACCTGGGTGCCGATCATGCCGGCTTCGAACTGAAGAACCACGTCAAGGAACACCTGCGGGCGGCCGGTCACGAGGTCGTCGACTGCGGTGCGCTCGAGTACGACGCTCTCGACGACTACCCGGCCTTCTGCATCGAGGCCGCCCGCCGCACGGTCGCGGATCCGGGCAGCCTGGGCCTGGTGTTCGGTGGCAGCGGCAATGGTGAGCAGATCGCCGCCAACAAGGTGCCGGGCGCTCGCTGCGCCCTGGCCTGGAGCGTGGAGACCGCGCAGCTGGCCCGCCAGCACAACAACGCCCAGCTGATCGGCATCGGCGGCCGCATGCACAGCACCGAGGAGGCGCTCGCCATCGTGGACGCCTTCCTCGCCACCCCGTGGTCGGAGGAGGAGCGCCACCAGCGCCGCATCGACATCCTGGCGGAGTACGAGAAGACCGGCGTCGCGCCCGAGGTGCCCGCGTACTGAGCCGTCCGACCGACGCGCCCCCTCCGACTCGGAGCGGGGCGCGTCATCGGTTGTCCGGCAACGAGTTCCATGGAGAGGATGCGGATCACCCGTGCCTGAGGGACATACGCTGCATCGTTTGGCGAAGGCGCACAACAAGCGTTTCGCCGGGGGAGTGGTGCGGGTGTCGAGCCCGCAGGGACGATTCGCCGAGGGCGCGGCACTGGTGGACGGCCAGGTGCTGACCAAGGCCGACGCCTGGGGCAAACACCTGCTGCACCACTACGATTCGGGCCTGGTCGTGCACGTGCACCTGGGTCTCTACGGCAAATTCACCGAATCCCCACTGCCCCTGGGCGAACCGGTCGGTGAGGTCCGTATGCGTCTGGTCGGCGCGGGTCGCGGCGGCGAACCCCACGGCACCGATCTGCGCGGCCCGGCCGCGTGCGAGGTGCTCCTCGAACCCGAGGTCGACGCCCTCACCGCCCGGCTCGGCCCCGACCCGCTGCGCCGCGACGCCGACCCCGACCGGGCCTGGCACCGCATCCACCGTTCCCAGCGCCCGATCGGCGCGCTGCTCATGGACCAGAAGGTGCTCGCCGGGGTCGGGAACGTCTACCGTGCGGAAGTGCTTTTCCGCCACAACATCTCACCGCAGCGCCCCGGCATGCAGCTCGCCCATGACGAATGGATGGCCATGTGGGCCGACCTCGTCGACCTCATGAAGGTGGGTGTCCGACGCGGCGTGATGGTGGTGGTTCGCCCCGAACATGACCACGGTGCACCGTCTTACGCCCCCGATCGCCCCCGCACCTACGTGTACCGTCGCGCGGGCGAACCCTGCCGTCGCTGCGCGACCACGGTCCTGCACGCGGTCATGGAAGGCCGAAACCTGTTCTGGTGCCCTACCTGTCAACAGGCCTGAAGAATTCCTGTGGCTACCCATCCTCGCGCGCACAGTTGATGGGCGATCGGCGTACGAAGCGGTGCGGTCGCGATGAAGTATCCCGACTACCGAATGTATGACGGTATACTGCAGGTATGTCCGATATGACCACTATCAAGGTGCCCAAAGCTGTCCGGGATCGACTGCTGGAGGTTGCGACGTCGAAAGGCGTGACCCTCGGGCAGGCGCTCGATCATCTGCTCAGCACGGTAGGTGCGCGTCCGAAACCCACCGTCGGGGGTTACCGCAGTCAGCGTCCACTCTCGGCCGAAGAGATCGACCGAGAGCTTGGCCGGGGCTTCGGGGCCTAGATGACGATAATTGTCGACACGAGTGCAATCCTCGCCTTGTTCGACGAGGCGTACGCCGAGCACAAACAACTGGCGCAAATCATCGCTGAAGCCGATGAGCGACTTGTGATTTCGCCGATGGTTGTCGCCGAGGCGGATTACATGCTCTCCACCCGACTCGGGTCCCGCGCGGCGCACGACTTCGCCTCCGACGTGGCCGGCGGCGCGTATGACCTGGCGGCGTGGACATCCAACCATCACGCTGCGGCTCTGACCATCCTCGACCATTACAGCCAGGACTACGTCGGGATCACGGATGCCTCGAATGTGGTTATCGCTGATCGAGAGCGTACCGACCGGATCATGACGCTCGACCAGCGCCATTTTCGGACGCTACGCCCGTTGTGGGGCTTTGACAGCTTCGTTCTCTTGCCATATGACTCCTAGTCGAAACCGGGCGGGGCCATCCGGGACGATCTGCTCGAGCTCCTGAAGGTCGGCGTCCGGCGCGGTGTCATGGTCGTGGTCCGGCCCGAACACGGCCACGGGCGCCCTCCTATGCGGCCGACCGCGCCCGGCCTACGTCTACCGCCGCCAGGGTAAACCTGCCGTCTGTGCGGAACCACCGTCCGGCATAAACCTGTTCTGGTGTCCGGGGTGTCAGCCCAGCTGAGGTCCGCTGGTGATCTTGTCCCGAGGATTCGTGCCAACGGAAATAGTGGCGTTTCAAGTCGGTGGCCCGCTGATACCTTCGGCCGGTCACGATCCGACTTCGAAAGGTGGCAGTGTGTTCCGTTCGGCATCGAAAATCATGGTGGCGGTAGGCGTCGCACTCGCCCTGGGCTGCTCTCCGGCAGTGGCGTCCGCCGCGCCCGCACCGGCCGAGTCCGTCGCCGTCCCACAGCCTTCCACCGGTTCCGCCGCGGCGGACCTCACGCGGATCCTGCTGCGGTGCCTGATGACCGGGTCCTCGGTCGTCCCCGGAGATTCGATGGGTTTCCCGGGGCTGTGCGCGTAGAGGGACGCTGCGTGTAGAGAGTCGCTGACGTGGTCGCGCTAGTCGTTCGCGACCACCGATCGGCCGTCGCGCAGTACCGCGTCGACGGCGCGCAGTGCGCCGATGTCGCTGAGCGGGTCGCCGCGCACGATGAGCAGGTCGGCGGCGCGGCCCGGTGCGATGACGCCGATGGTGTCGGCGCGCAGGGCGGCCGCCGGGGTGACGGTGGCCGCGGTGATGGCCTCGTGCGGCGTGAGGCCCGCTGCCACCAGGAGTTCGATCTCGCGCAGGAGGCCCTCTCCGGCGTGGACTCCCGGCATGCCCGCGTCGCTGCCCGCGATGACGCGGCCGCCCGCGTCGCGGAACTCGCGCAGGCGTTCGTAGATGGCCTTCCTGGTCTCCTCGTCGAAGCCGAAGTCGGTGACCGCGAGGGTCGGTGCGAGCGTGATCCCGTGCTGGACCAGGAGTTCGGGGTAGCCGTCCGGCCAGCCGTCGCGGACGCCGCGCGGTTCCAGGTGGTCGAGGCCGTCGACGCCGGCGGCTACCAGGTCGTCAAGGTCTTCGCGAGTTCCCCAGTGCGCGAAGACCTTCGTGTCGTGCCGGTGCGCCTCGTCGATGATGGCGGCCAGGATGTCGGGTCGGATCGGTTCCAGGACTTTGCGTTCCGGGTTGCCGCGTTCCTGGATCACCTTGATCAGGTCGACCGGATCGTCCCCGGTGACGAGGGCGCGCACCATCTCGCGCGCCTCCTCGGGGCTGCTCGGCACCCGGACCGCATCCGAATTCCGCTCCAGGCCGAAGGTCGCGATGGGATGGCCGCCCGGCGTGGTGAACATCGGCCCCGCGATGAGCAGCCGCGGGCCCTCCAGTTCACCCTCGGCGATCTCGCGACGGAAGTCGTGCACCCAGGCGTTCTCGTCGCCCATGCTGCGCACGGTGGTGACCCCGTGGCGCAGGAAGTCCTTCCGCTTGCCCGGGTAGTAGCGGACCCAGTCGGCCACGACACCCGGCATATCCCAGAAACCGATCTCCTCCCCACGCTCCCGCTCCGGTGAACTCAGATGCACATGGGAGTCGATCAGCCCGGGCAGGACGGTACGGCCGGACACATCCCGGCGCTCGGCGTCGGACGGTACCTCCACATCCGGCCCGGCCGCGACGATCACACCGTTCTCGATGATCACCGTCGCATTCGCCACCGGGTTCAGTTCGGGTCCCAGCAGGACCGTGCCGCCGGTCAGCGCGAGCCGCCCGCTCTGCGCCGGCCCGGCCTTGTACAGCGTGAGCCGGTAGAACGCGTACCCCGCCACCACCGCCACCAGGAGCGCGACGACCAGGAAGATCAGCGGATAGAGCACCCAGCGTCGGAGTCCGCGTCGCAACGCCACCATGGCAATCCAGCCTCCTCGCGATATCTTTAACTGCTCAGTTAGTTAATGATAGATTGCCTGACGTGGCCCGAACTGTCGACCCGAATCGTGTAGCCGAACGGCGGGCGCGCATTACCCGGGCCGCGGCGGAGCTGTTCGCGGCGCAGGGGTACGAGCGCACCACCGCCGCGCAGATCGCGCGCGCGGCCGGGCTCACCTCGGGGTCCGTCTTCTACTACTTCCGCGACAAGGCGGCGGTCTTCCGGTCGATCTTCGAGCAGTCGCTGCCGGAGCACGCCGAGCTGTACGATCGGCATCTCGACCGCGCCGACTGTTTCGCGGCGATCCTCGATGTGGTCGACGGTCTGGCGGCGGAGGCGCTGGATCCGGTGGCGCCGGGGCTGATGGTGGAGTTGCTGCGCCGGTTGGATCAGGACGAGGAACTCGCCGGGGTGGTCGCCGAGGACACCCGGCGCAGTGCCGAGGTGCTGACGACGCTGCTGGAGCGGGGGATGGTTGCGGGACAGCTCGATCCGGGCTTCGATGCGGCCGCTACCGCCCGCTGGATACTGTCGGTCGTCGACGCGGCATTCCTGAATATCGATCCGGAGCATCCCGAGGATCCGCGGCCGTTCGTCCGCGCCACCGTCGCGCGGCTGCTGCGGCCGATCGGGTCGACGGGCCGGTAGCGGCGGCCGCGTTGCGCGGGTCGGTCAGAAACCGCCGTCGAATCCCCCGGAATCGAAACCGCCGGAATCGAATCCACCATCGGATCCGCCGGAACCGAAACCGCCGTCGTAGCCGCCGGAGTCGTAGCCGCCGTCGTAGCCACCCGGTTCGTCGTAATACCCTGCGTCGCCCTGACTTCCGGTCTCCAAGCCGGCCTGGAACCCGTCGCCATAGCCGTGCTCGAAGGCGGCCGCGTCGTAGCCCACCCCCGACATGCCGCTGAAGAGCGCGTCGAACAGCAGCACCGAACCGACACCCCACGCACCCGCCACAAGTGCTGTCTTCCACCAGGGTTCGGAGTACCAGCCCGCGGGCACGGGTCGCCCGGCGACGCGTCCGCCCGGGTAGTAGTTCGGGGTGCGCGGCGACGGTGTCGGGGAAGCCTCGATGCGGCGGCCGTCGAGTTCGACCACGCGGTCCTCGCTGACCTTGCCCGCCGTGCGCTGGCCGTCCAGTTCCGGAATCGCCGGTCCCGGATCGAGTCCCATGGCGGTGCGGGCGGCACGCACGTAGTACAGCCCCTCCAACGCGGTCTCCTTGGCGAGTCGCGCCTGGGCGGGTGTCCGCGCCTGCTCGATCTGCGCACCCGCCGCGTTGAAACGCTCCCCGGCATCGGCCAGGGCTTGTTTCGCGGCCGCGTCGCTGCCGGTGAGGTTGTAGACCTGTCCGCCGAGGCGGTCGATGACGCGGCGGGCGTCGGCCTTCGCATCGGCCAGCCGGGTGGCGGTCCGGGACCGTTGCGCGACGACCATCACCACACCCAGGATGATGACCATCGCGATCAGCAGAATCAGTACCGTAGCCACGTCTTCCAGGGTACGCGGCGGGAATTGCCTGCTATTTGCTGTTCGTGCGCGGCGGCTCGTTCACCCGGCCACGGCGGCGTAGCCCGCGCGGTTTCCCCCCGGCTCTGGCTCCTCGGCGTCCAGCTCCGACACCGCGAACTGCCGCTTACCCGCGGTCTTGGCCGAGTACATGGCGCGGTCGGCGCTGCGTAGCAGATCGGAGAAGTCGCAGTCGCGATCCGGCGGGCAGAACGCGGTGCCCACACTCGCCGAGACCGGCACCGATCCGGCGATCGAGGCCACGGGTTCGCACAGCGCGGCCAGCACCCGCATGGCCAGCTCTCCGAGCGTATTGCGCCGCGACGGCACGGCCAGCACGAATTCGTCGCCGCCGTACCGGCAGATCACCGCCTCCGGCGGGCAGGTCGCGCGCAGCCGCTGTGCGATGGCCACCAGCACCTCGTCGCCCACCGCGTGGCCGTAGTTGTCGTTGATCTGCTTGAAGTCGTCCAGGTCGATGAGCAGCAGCCCCACCCCTCGTGCCGGGTCCGCCGCCATCAACCGCACCCGCTCCTGCAACAGTGACCGGTTCGCCAGATCGGTCAGGGCATCGTGGGTGGCCTCGTGCCGCAAGCGGTGCTGGAGTGCGGCGATCTCCTGGACCCGCACCGACACCGCCTCGGTGAGGTTGCGTTCCTGCTGCGCGAGGGCGCGCTGTTGCAGCTCCTCGGCGTAGCTGTCGATGGCCTGGCTGGCCACGAACATCCAGCGGGTGGCGAGCAGCGATCCGGATTCGCCGGGCGCGAGCCCGAGCAGCGCGCGGCTGGCGGGCGCGAGCATGCGGGTGCTCTCCAATGGTGGCGCGGCGAGGCGGCGGCCGATGGTTCGTGCGGCGAGCACCGGAAACGGTTCGGACGCGGCCAGTTCCATGAGGTCGTCGATGACGTCGGCGAAGACGGCCTCCAACTCCTCCGGCGGCATGGCCGGAACGGCACCGGTTCCATTGCCCCCCGCGTATACCGTCCGTACCCATTCCCTGGTGGTTGCCGCGATCATCGTGGCGGTCCGTGCGTCGAGTCGGATGGGCATGCGCTCACTCCGCGCCGACGCGGTCGGAATCCAGGCCGAGGCTGTCGCTCCGGGCCCTCCGGCCGGTCACACCCTTCGGTTCGTGCTCACTCGGTTCGTGCTCACTGCTACGCGGTCGGTCACACCACACTCGGCGCATGCTCACCGCCCCCTTTCCAGATACCCCCGTCCGGACAAAAAGGATCCTAGCAAGCCACTCGGCATCGAAAACCCAAGTTCTGGAACGGGTTCGCGATACCTCGCGAATGGCGAACGGTTGGGTGATCGGTGAACGACACCGCCGTGTTACATCCGATTTTCGCGTGTCTTCCGCGACGCGCCGAGGGGCGGCGCGAACTCTCCGGAGAGCTCACAACGAACCGGACGTTCTCTTGGTGCTGATCACGAGCACCGACCCCGCCACGCCCACCGGACAGGCCGATGACGAGCCTGATTGGCATTTCCGGAGTGAGGTTCGGTACAGTCTCTTCCGCACACGACAAAAGGTGCTCGCACCGAGTCGTCGCGCCGTGCGGGTGTAGTTCAATGGTAGAACCTCAGCCTTCCAAGCTGATGGTGCGGGTTCGATTCCCGTCACCCGCTCTGACCGGGGTTTTCCCGTTCGGTGGGGTAGGCCCGGCGGATCCGCCGGGCGATAACGGGGTGTAGCGCAGCTTGGTAGCGCATCCGCTTTGGGAGCGGAGGGTCGCAGGTTCAAATCCTGTCACCCCGACCACACATCACATCGGAACCCGGATTCCCGGCTGTTGAGCCGCACCTATCGGTCCGTCGGCCGTAGCGCGATCAGGAATCCCACCGCCGCGGCGATCGAGGCCAGCGTCCGTGCGTGATTCCACCGGATCCATGCCGTGAACAGTTCGTCCCACCGCGCCGCGGCATCGGCTCCCGCGGGGTCGAGTGCGTCCACCGCCGCGCTGATGGGGACGTTGGCCGCACCCGTGATAACCACCGCGGCGAGCAGGAACGCGCTCGCCGCGGCGAGGATCCACGGCGAGGTCGAACGACTCCACTTCATGAGCGCTCGAACCGCGAGCACGGCGCACAGCCCGGCGGTGGCGTACATCATCAGCATCAACGGCGGCTGGATCGCGGTGCGGTCGAAGGCTTGCATGGCCTCGATCCCCTGTGCGGCAGGCAGTTCCCGCACACCGGGCATGACGACGAAGGAGAAATCGAAGAACACTCCGCCGGTGACCGCCGTGCCGATCGCCGCCGCGGAGAGCAGCCAGCGGTCCAGACCTCGCGGTCGCCCGGTTCGCCGGTCCGGCGGCGAGCCCCGCCCGCTCATGATGGCCGCATTCCGGTGAGGGCTGCCCGCTCCGGGGCGCCTGTCGTATCCGTCATAGGACAAGCACATCAGTCGAGGACGGAATGCTCCATCGCTCAGGCGCGCGCGGGCATACGGCATCGTCTCGGCTCGAAGGTTCGGCCGGGAGGATGCGGCGGTCGAGGAGGCGTGCTCCGGAAGGTGGGGGAGTGGCGGCCCCCTCATGTGCCGCCACCCACTGTCCCGTACCCGACTCTCGCATCGAGAAATCGTGTGGCCCAGTGATTCAATGCATCGTTCATCTGAAATTCGCCGCCCGGTAGCTCGGCGCGTCGGGCGTTGGGGTGCAACGAAGTTCGAGGGGTGGGGATGGTACGGCGAAACCCACCCGCGGTGGGGTGCGGGTGGGTTGGGTGGACCGCTGTCGCGAAAAGAGTTCGGCGACAGGAGAAGCGGGATCTGTTCCGGCTCGGTTGCCCAGGGCGTTGGTTCGGCTCGGTCCGTTGGACCTACTTCGCCGGTTCGGCCGGTGCCGGGGCGGCCGGCTGGGCCTTGGGCTTGTCGGCCCACTTGGTGGTGCCGTCGGGGGCCTGGACGGTGGTGAGGTATTCGATGCCGGTGGCGATGAGGGCGGGGCCGCCCGCGACGATGGTGCCGACGATGCCGCCCACGCTCGCGCCGGTGGCGAGCCCGCCGATGCAGCCCGCGACCAGGGTCGCCACACACCCGATGGTCGCGCCGATGGCGGTGCCGACGAAGCCGCCGATGGCGGTCGCCAGGCCGAAGTGGGTGGACAGATTGTTGAGGGCGCGTTGGTTCTCGACCTCGGAGGCGACGGGCTTGACGGCCAGGGGCTGCGAGATGTCCAGTCCGGCGGGCTTTTCCGGGGTGAGCCGCAGTACCGTGTCGTCCTCGTCCAGGTCGGGCCGCACGGGGACGGAGACCTCGCCGAAACGGAAGTCGAGTGGCAGCGTGACCGCCACGGCGCCGGTGGCGTCCTTGACGTCGACGATATCGACCGTGTGCGCGGGGTCGGCGGCGGAGCCGTCGGTGCGGACCAGGGCGCCGTCCCGCTCCGTCAGGCGTTCCACACCGCCGTCTTCGAGCCTGGTTCCCTTGGACAGTTCGAAGGTCCCACCTTGGAGAATGGTGACGACCGTCTTGTCGACCAGCTTGGTCGAATACGCGAGCTTCGGCGTCTCGGGTTGCTGGGCGTGTGCCGGTGCCGCTCCGAGAGTGAGTGCGCCGATCACCAGGGTGGCTGCCGCGGTGGTGCTGCGGAACTCCATGCGGTATTCCAATCATCAGGTGTCTGCGAGCGAACGCATGGCAGCCTAGTGGAACCTGTCGCAGGTCAGGCCATTTCATACCGACCCGCCCCATTTGTCGTGAAGCTCCTGTCCCAATCCTTGGGATTGTCCCCGGGCCCTGGCACACTGCCCGCATGACCAGGTACAGCGCAGGCGTCCTGTTGTTCCGCCGCACCCCCGACCTGGAGGTGCTCATCGCTCATATGGGCGGCCCCTTCTGGTCCCGCAAGGACGCCGCCGCCTGGTCCATCCCCAAAGGTGAATACGACCCGGAGACCGAGGACGCCGCCGCTGCCGCCCGCCGCGAATTCACCGAGGAACTCGGGCTACCCGTACCCGATGGCGACTGGATCGCCCTCGGCGAGGTGGCCTACGGCAGCGGCCGCAGCCGGAAACAGCTGAGCGCCTGGGCGATCGAGGCCGATCTCGACCCCGACTCGATCACCCCGGGCACCTTCGAGATGGAGTGGCCGCCCCGCTCCGGCCGCCTCGCCTCCTTCCCGGAAGTGGATCGCGCCGCATGGTTCCCGCCCGAGGCGGCCCGCGACCGGCTGATCGCCGCCCAGCGCGCCTTCCTCGACCGGCTCGCCGAACTGGCGGTTCAGTAGCCGATGGTGAGGCGGTCCTTCGGGCCGACACCGCCGGGCGACTGAGCGCCCGGCGGTCGGTCACAGCCGGGGGTCGATCGGTTCGGTCTCCAGGGCCAGCACCGCGAAGACCGCCTCGTGGACGCGCCACAGGGGTTCCCCGCCGACGAAGCGGTCCAGGGACTCCAGGCCGAGGGCGTACTCGCGCAGGGCCAGGGAGCGTTTGCCGCCGAGGGCGCGCTGGCGCAGGCGCTTCAGGTTCTCCGGGCGCTGGTATTCCGGGCCGTAGATGATGCGGAGGTACTCCGGGCCGCGGCATTTCACGCCGGGCTGGACCGGGCGGTTGCTGCGGGTGCCGGTGCCGGTCACGAAGGAGCCGAGCGGCTTGACCACCATGCCCTCGCCGCCCGCTGCGGTGAGCTCGGTCCACCAGGCGGTCGCGGCCGCCTCGCTGCCGCCTGGGCACGCAGCGGTGTCGATACCCGCGGCGGCCGAGACGGTGGCCGCTGTTACCGGACCGGTGGCTGTCGTTGCTGTATCGGTGGCGGCCGCGGTCGCGTCGGTCGCCGTGCCCGCGGGGGCGAGATGCACGATCATGCGGCGGGTGGGCGTGAACAGCTCCGGGTCGGCGGCGATGAGACGGTCGATGCGCTCCAGGTGCCAGTCGTGGTCGCGGAGGGCGTGATTCGCGCCCTCGGCGGCCAGCAGCTGGAATGGGGCCAGGCGGACTCCGGCGAGGCCGTCGGTGGCCCAGCAGTAGCGGCCGTAGGCGGTGGTGAACGCCTCCGCGTCGGTGCGGCGGTCGCTGGTGCGGGCGGCCAGGTCGCCCACCTCGAGACCGCGCGCCACCGCCGCGGCGAGCACGGATTCGGCGGCACCCAGCGAGGCCCGCGCCGCCGCGCCCACCGCCGCGTACTGGGAGCGCAGCAGGCCGAGCGCCTTGGCCGACCAGGGCAGCAGTTCGGTGTCGAGCAGCAGCCAGTCGGAGGCCAATTCCTCGAACAGGCCCGACTTCTCGGCCGCCGCGCGGATCCGGGCCAACAGGGCCTCGGTGTCCGCCGGGGCGTCGAAGAACGGGCGGCCGGTGCGGGTGTACACCGCGCCGGTACTGCCGTCGTCGATGCCGAAGCGGTCGCGGGCGACGTCGGCCGAGCGCGCCACCACGACCACGGCGCGCGAACCCATGTGCTTCTCCTCGCACACCACGGTCGCCACGCCCTCGGAGCGGTAGTAGTCGAACGCCTCCGCCGGATGCTCGAGGTAGCCGTCGGCGGCCGAGGTGGCGCACGGGGACATGGTCGGCGGCAGGTACACCAGCCAGCGCGGATCGATGGCGAACCGGCTCATCACCTCGAGCGCCGCGGCGGCGGCGTCCTCCTGCACGCCGACGCGGTCCAGGTAGCGTGTCTGCACCACCCGGCGGCCCAGCACATCGTCGAGATCCAGGACGCCCGGATCGCGGCGCACCGCCTCGGTCGCCCCACCCGGATCCTGGAGCGGGCGGGCCGGTTCGAACCACACCTGTTCCGCCGCGACCGAAACCGTCTCCTTCTCCGGGTAGCGCAGGGCGCTGAGCTGGCCGCCGAACACCGCACCGGTATCCAGGCACAGGGTGTTGTTCACCCACCGCAAACGGGTGACGGGGGTGTGCCCGTACAGCACCATGGCCCGGCCGCGATAGTCGTCCGCCCACGGGTAGCGGACCGGCAGCCCGTATTCGTCGGTCTCGCCGGTGGTTTCGCCGTACATGGCGAACGAACGCACCCGGCCCGAGGCGCGGCCCTGGTACTCCTCCTTCAGACCCGCGTGGGCCACGACGAGTCGGCCGCCGTCGAGGACGTAGTGGCTGACCAGGCCGCGGCACCACTCGTGCGCGGCCTTGCGGAACGCGTCGTCCTCGGCCGCCAGCTGTTCCAGGGATTCGGCCAGGCCGTGTGCGAGCTTGACCTTGCGGCCGTCCAGGGCGCGCACCAGTTTGAACTCGTGGTTTCCGGTGACGCACAGCGCGTTTCCGGCGGCCACCATGCCCATGACGAGCCGCAGCACACCCGGGGTGTCCGGGCCGCGGTCCACCAGGTCGCCGACGAATACCGCGGTGCGCCCGTCGGGGTGGCGGGCGTCCACCGGGCGGCCGTGCTCATCGCGGGAGAGCCGGTAGCCGAGCGTGTCCAGCAGGGTTTCCAGTTCGGATCGGCAGCCGTGCACGTCGCCGATCACATCGAACGGGCCGGTGAGATCGCGGCGGTCGTTCCACAGGCGTTCGTTCACGATCGACGCGGCGTCGATCTCGGCGACGCCGCGCAGGATGTGCACCTTGCGGAAGCCCTCGCGTTCCAGGTGGCGCAGGCTGCGGCGCAGATCGCGCTGCTGGCGGACCACGACGTGCTTGCCCAGGTGGGCGCGATCGGGGCGCAGCGTGTTGCGTTCCAGGCACACCGCGTCCGGGACGTCGAGCACGATGGCCACGGGCAGTACGTCGTGGGCGCGGGCCAGTTCGATCAGTTCCTTGCGGGCCTGCGGCTGCACATTGGTCGCGTCCACCACGGTGCGCAGGCCGCGACGCAGCCGCACGCCGGCGATGTGGTGCAGCAGGGCGAAGGCGTCGGGCGTGGCGGACTGATCGTTCTCGTCGTCGCTGACGATGCCGCGGCAGGCGTCCGAGGACACGATGGCGGTGGAGCGGAAGTGCTTGCGCGCGAAGGTGGATTTACCGGAGCCGGTACTGCCGATGAGGACGACGAGCGCGAGTTCCGGAATGGACAGCTCGGTCATGACGCGACTCCTTTCGTATCGTCGGTGGCGGGTCGGGTGAACACCGCCATCTGGGTGGGTGGGCCGAGGGTGTCGTCCTCGGGGCCGATGGGAACGAAACGCACCGCATAGCCGTAGGTTTCGGCGACGCCGTGCGCCCACGCGGCGAATTCGCCGCGGATCCACTCGAAGCGGTGGTCGGCGTGCCGGAACTTGCCCGCGGGCAGGCCCTCGTAGAGCGAGTTGTACTCGCCGTTGGGGGTGGTGACGAGTACGGCTCCCGGTGCGGCGGAACCGAATACGGCGTGTTCGAGCGCGCGCAGCCGGGAGGCGTCGACATGCTCGATCACCTCCATGAGCACCGCCGCGTCATACCCGCGCAGCGACGCGTCGGTGTAGGTCAGCGCGCCCTGGCGCAGACTCACCCGCCGCGCCTGCCACTCCGGCAGCCGCGCCATCCGCCGCTTGGCGATATGCAGCGACCGCACGGCCACATCCACGCCCACGATCTCGGTGAACGCCCGATCCGCCACGAGTTCCCGCAGCAGCGCGCCCTCACCGCAGCCGAGATCGAGCACCCGCTGCGCCCCGACCTCGTGCAGCGCACGGATGACGGCGACGCGCCGCGTGACCGCCAGCGACGGCGGGCGCGGCTCCGTCCCGGCCGCAGCGGCTCCGGTCGCCGCGTCAGCGCTGGTGGCGCACCGCACCTCCGTGCCCGGCGTGGCTATGTCCGGTACGGAGGCGTCCGGTGCGGAGGCGTCCGGTGCGGCCGAGGGGCCCGTACCGGATGTCACGTCCTTGCGCGCGGTGGTGTTCTCCCGAGCTCCGGCTACCGGCACCGGCTGCGTCGACGCGCCGTGCCGAGGGGTGGCGGTCGGCGTGGTTTCCGCTGCGGTGGAGAGTGTTTCAGCCGCTGCAACCGCCTCGGCCGGTTCAACCCCGAGCTCCAGTGGTGCGGGCGCAGCCGCTGCCGTGGTCCTACCGGTCGTCCCCCTGTGGTGTGGTGCGGACGCGATGGTGGCCGGTGGCGATGTGGCGACGGCGGGCTGGAAGTTCTGAACCGGGGAACTCCCGCCGGTGGAATGCGCGGCGTCGGTGCTGTGCGCGGCACCCGTGGCGTTCCCGGCGTCATCTCCTCCCGCCACGTGTGCAGCGCTCTCGGATTCGGTCGCGTCGTCGAGGTTCTCCTCGATCGCGCCCAACTCCTCCGGTTCCAGGTCGTCCACCTCGGCCAGGCGCGCCAGGGCGGCGCGGACCAGGGTGTGGCGGCGGGAGAGGTAGCGGCGGGTGATCCATTCGCGTTCCGGGTGGTCGGCGAGCCAGCCCGCGCCGAAGCGCAGCAGTTTGTCGATCTCGGTGGTGTCGAGCCAGTAGTGCTTGCTGCCGTCCAGGACGGGGAGCAGGACGTAGAGGTGGGCGAGGGCGTCGGCCAGGCGGAACGCGCCGGTGAGTTCCAGCCGCAGGTAATGGGATTCGCCCCACTCCGGGAAGGCCGGATCCAGCGGCAGCGGTGTGGCGGCCACGGTCCAGCCGAGCGGGGCGAAGACACGTTCGGCCGCCTCCGGGCCGCCCTTGCAGGGGACCGCGGGCAGGTCGATGCGCAGCGGCAGCACGAGTTCCGGCAGTTCGGGGCGCTGTGCGCAGCGGCCGTGCAGGGCCGAGCCGAAAACCTTGGCGATCGCCACCGACAGCAGCGACGACGCCGCGTACGGCCGGTCGTTCACGTACTGGGCGAGACTGAATTCCGGTGTGCCGCGCTGCTTCCCGCGCACCAGCCGGACCGGATCCACCTCCAGCAGCAGCGCCGCCGTGCAGCGCCGCGCGGTGGCCTCGGGGTACAGCACATGCGCCATCCCGTACGACTGCTCGAACGCCTGCACCTTGGCGGGGTTCTTGTGCAGCAGATAGCCCAGGTCGTCCGCCGTCCAGGCGGCGCCCTCCGGTCGCGTACAGGTGATGGTCAACAGCACTCGGCGATCGTCTCCCAGCCGTGGACCACCCGCAATCGAATTCACCGCGCGTCGCCGACGCACCGGCCCGGCAAGCGAATACGTCGCGCATCCGGTGCCGTCGCTCAGCGGCGATCGCCGGGTGCGCTGCCGAGTCGGTCTCGTGCGGTGCCCGGACCGTCACGGCGTCTTCGCAAGGATTTCGGCTCCGCGCGGAGACCGCGGCGGCGAGCTCGGAGCCCGCTCAGCTGGTTCGTGTAGTTTCGGCGCGGACATCGCCGCCCGCGGGGCGGCCGGACAGGCAGCGAGGAGATGCGGATGCGCGTGGTGGGCAGGATCGGGTCGATCGGCGTGGCGGCCTGCGCCGTGCTGGCGTTGGCGGGCTGTGGCGAGGACACGAGCGAGTCCGCCGACTCGAAGACCGCCGAGTCCACGAGTGTCGCCGCGCTGCCGCAGACCACCGCGTCCAAGGGGCGCGAGTGCACCGCCGAGGACATCGGCGTGACCGGCGGGTTCGGGGAAGCCCCCGAGATCACCATCCCGGACGACTGCGATCCGCCGACGCAGCTGATCGTCAAGGACCTGGTGGTCGGCGACGGCCCGGCCGCGCAGTCGGGCGACCAGCTGACCATGAACTACACGCTCGTCACCTGGTCGGACAAGAAGAAGCTGGACAGCTCCTTCGACCGCGGTGAGACCTTCCCGCTGACCCTGGGTCAGGGCATGGTCATCGAGGGCTGGGACACCGGTCTGGAGGGCGTCACCGAGGGCAGCCGCCGCCTGCTCATCGTCCCGCCGGAGCTGGGCTACGGCTCCAGCAGCCGCGGGGGCATGAAGCCGAACGAGACCCTGGTCTTCGTGACCGACGCGGTGCAGGTGGGCTAGCGCCCCGGCCGAATCACCCGCGCTCGCGGGGCCGCGTGCACGTCGCGGGCCCTACGCAGCCGATTGCACCGCTCGAACCCCCGTCGACTACCCTGGTCGGGATGCCTACGGGGGGATCGAGCCGTCAACACGAACGAACGAACCAACGAACAAGGAGCATGTCCGTGAAGAGCACCGTCGAGCAGCTGAGCCCGACCCGGGTCCGGATCAATGTCGAGGTGCCCTTCGAGGAGCTGAAGCCGGACTTCGACAAGGCGTACAAGGCGCTGGCGTCGCAGGTCCGCATTCCCGGCTTCCGTCCGGGCAAGGCCCCGGCCAAGCTCCTCGAGGCCCGTCTCGGTCGCGGCGCGGTGCTGGAGCAGGTCGTCAACGACGTGCTGCCCAAGCGCTACAGCGAGGCCGTCATGACCTCCGAGGTGAAGGTCATCGGCCAGCCCGAGATCGAGATCACCAAGATCGAGGACGGCCAGGAGCTGGCGTTCACCGCCGAGGTCGACGTGCGCCCCGAGATCACCCTGCCCGACTTCTCCACCCTGTCGGTCACCGTCGACCCGATCGAGGTCGCCGACGAGGACGTGGAGAAGCAGCTGGACTCGCTGCGCCAGCGCTTCGGCACCCTGACCTCGGTCGAGCGCGCCATCGAGAACGGCGACTTCGTCTCCATCGACCTGTCCGCCACGGTGGACGGCGAGCCGGTCGAGGAGGCCTCGACCACCGGCCTGTCGCACGAGGTCGGCTCCGGCCAGCTCATCGAGGGCCTGGACGAGACCCTCATCGGCCTGAAGGCGGAGGAGTCCAAGGAGTTCACCTCCAAGCTGGTCGCCGGCGAGCACGCGGGCAAGGACGCCGTCATCACCGTCAAGGTGAACTCGGTCAAGGAGCGCGAGCTGCCCGCCGCCGATGACGAGTTCGCCCAGATGGCAAGCGAATTCGACACCATCGACGAGCTGAAGGCCGATCTGGTCAAGCGCGTCGAGCAGTCCAAGAAGGTGCAGCAGGCGGGCGAGATCCGCGACAAGGTGCTCGACGCCCTGCTGGCGGCCACCGAGGTGCCGCTGCCGGAGAAGGTCGTGCAGGCCGAGATCGACGCCGTGCTGCACGATGCCGTGCACGGCTTCGACCACGACGAGGCCAAGCTGGCCGAGGCGCTGGAGGCGCAGGGCTCCTCCCGCGAGGAGTTCGACGCCGACACCAAGGAGGCGGCCGAGAAGTCGGTCAAGACCCAGCTGGTG
The DNA here is from genome assembly GCF_030766805.1 of Nocardia sp. CC213A. Classification (NCBI taxonomy): domain Bacteria; kingdom Bacillati; phylum Actinomycetota; class Actinomycetes; order Mycobacteriales; family Nocardiaceae; genus Nocardia; species Nocardia sp. CC213A. Next base: position 131,542 of record NZ_JASFXA010000017.1, on the reverse strand, counting down.
CTCGATGTTGTCGCCGAGCAGGAGAACACCCAGGTCGGCCAGGACGAGCTGACCGAGCGGATCATCTTCCAGGCGCAGCGCTACGGCATGTCGCCGGACCAGTTCATCCAGCAGGTGCAGCAGGCGGGCCAGCTCGGCGCGATCTTCGCCGACGTGCGTCGCGGCAAGGCACTGGCCGGTGTGGTAACCGCGGCGACCGTCACCGACACCGCGGGCAACACCGTGGACACCGCCGAGATGTTCGGCGCTCCGGCCGAAGAGGCCGAGGAAGTCTCCGCCCAGGAACTCGCCGAGGTGGCCGACGCCGCCGAGGCCGAGGCCAAGTAGACGAGGCCGGGTAAATACGGCACTACGGCGCGTGTAGGTTTTGCGCTGTGAGCGAAGCAGGGCGGTACCGGGAGTTCGGTGCCGCCCTGCTTCGTTAGGGTTTGTGTCAGCGAATCAGGTAGGGCTTGGTGGGACCAGGCCGGTGAGAGAGGGCAGGTATCCGTGACAATCAATCAGGCAGGGGTGCAGATGACGTCGCCGACTGCGGGTCTCAACCTCAGTGATTCGGTGTACGAGCGGTTGCTGCGTGAGCGCATCATCTTCCTGGGCAGCCAGGTGGACGACGACATCGCCAACAAGCTCTGCGCCCAGATCCTCCTGCTGTCGGCGGAAGACCCGACCCGGGACATCTCGCTGTACATCAACTCGCCGGGTGGCTCGGTGACCGCGGGTATGGCGATCTACGACACCATGCAGTTCGCCGAGTGCGACATCCGCACCGTCGCCATGGGGCTGGCCGCCTCCATGGGCCAGTTCCTGCTGGCCGCGGGCACCAAGGGCAAGCGCTACGCGCTGCCGCACTCGCGGATCATGATGCACCAGCCGTCGGCGGGCATCGGCGGTTCCGCGGCCGATATCGCCATCCAGGCCGAGCAGTTCGCCTACACCAAGCGCGAATTGAACGAGTTGCAGGCGCAGCACACCGGCAAGTCGGTGGAGCAGGTCACCGCCGACGCCGACCGCGACCGCTGGTTCACGCCGAACGAGGCGCTCGACTACGGCTTCATCGACCACGTGATCACCCACTCGCGTCAGGCGAACGGCAACTAGTCCGCAGCCCACCCACTCAGACCTCTTGGAGACATCTATGTCGAACATGTTCGATCCGCGGGCCGCGGGCATCACTTTCGCCGCCGCGGGCTCCAGCCTGCCGCAGGCCCGCTACATCCTGCCGTCCTACACCGAGCAGACCAGCTTCGGCGTCAAGGAGACCAACCCGTACACCAAGCTGTTCGAGGAGCGCATCATCTTCCTCGGCGCGCCCATCGACGACACGTCGGCCAACGACATCATGGCGCAGCTGCTGGTGCTGGAGTCGCTGGATCCCGACCGTGACATCACCATGTACATCAACTCGCCCGGCGGCTCCCCGGTCTCGCTGATGGCCATCTACGACACCATGCAGTACGTGCGGGCCGATGTGGCCACCGTGTGCCTGGGCCAGGCGGCCTCGGCGGCGGCGGTGCTGCTGGCCGCGGGCGCGCCCGGGAAGCGCGCCGCGCTGCCCAACGCGCGCGTGCTCATCCACCAGCCCTACACCCAGGGCGGCTTCCAGGGGCAGGTCTCCGACCTGGAGATCCAGGCCGCGGAGATCGAGCGCACGCGCTCGCTGCTGGACACCATCCTCGCCCGCCACACGGGCAAGGAGGCCGAGATCATCCGCCGCGACACCGACCGCGACAAGATCCTCACCGCCGACGAGGCGAAGGACTACGGAATCGTCGACACGGTGTTCGAATACCGCAAGCTCAGCGCGCAGCGGTAGACGTTTCTCCGGTGGCGGAGCGGGTGCGGCTCCGCCACCCGGCAGGGGTGAGTCCACGCACATGTCCGGTGAGAAACGTGCTCAAGTTATCGACCTCGGTCGCGAATAGCGGGTACGGTCACTCTAGGGACCTTTGCTCGTGGTTGTCGGCTCTGCCGAACCGCTCACATCTGAAGGCGGTAAGCGAATTGCCGCTCCGGGTGAGGGCATACGCTGGATAGGTGGCAGGCTCCGGCAGCCGAGACAGACGGTTGCACGCGGACAAGGAAGTAGGGACCCAGGAGATGGCGCGCATCGGTGATGGCGGCGATCTGCTCAAGTGCTCGTTCTGTGGGAAGAGCCAGAAGCAGGTCAAGAAGCTCATTGCGGGACCGGGGGTGTACATCTGCGACGAGTGCATCGATCTGTGCAATGAGATCATCGAGGAGGAACTCGCCGAATCGAGCGAGGTCAAACTCGATGAGCTCCCGAAGCCCACGGAGATCCGGGACTTCCTCGAGCAGTACGTGATCGGGCAGGATTCCGCCAAGCGCAATCTCGCCGTCGCCGTGTACAACCACTACAAGCGGATTCAGGCGGGCGACAAGGGCCGCGACCCCCGGGGTGAAGCGGTCGAGCTGGCCAAGTCGAACATCCTCATGCTGGGCCCGACCGGCTGCGGCAAGACCTATCTGGCGCAGACGCTGGCCAAGATGCTGAACGTGCCGTTCGCCATCGCCGACGCCACCGCGCTGACCGAGGCCGGATACGTCGGCGAGGATGTCGAGAACATCCTGCTGAAGCTCATCCAGGCCGCCGACTACGACGTGAAGCGCGCCGAGACCGGCATCATCTACATCGACGAGGTCGACAAGATCGCCCGCAAGTCGGAGAACCCCTCCATCACCCGCGACGTGTCGGGCGAGGGTGTGCAGCAGGCGCTGCTGAAGATTCTCGAGGGCACCCAAGCCTCGGTGCCGCCGCAGGGCGGGCGCAAGCATCCGCATCAGGAATTCATCCAGATCGACACCACCAATGTGCTGTTCATCGTGGCGGGTGCGTTCGCGGGGCTGGAGAAGATCGTTCAGGATCGAATCGGCAAGCGCGGTATCGGTTTCGGCGCCGAGGTGCGCTCCAAGGCCGAGGTCGACACCACCGATCACTTCGCCGAGGTGATGCCGGAGGATCTGATCAAGTTCGGTCTCATCCCGGAATTCATCGGCCGTCTGCCCGTGGTCGCGTCGGTCACCAACCTGGACAAGGAATCACTGGTCCGGATTCTGGCCGAGCCGAAGAACGCGCTCGTCAAGCAGTACGTGCGACTGTTCGAAATGGACGGCGTGGACCTGGAATTCACCCAGGACGCCCTGGAAGCCGTTGCCGACCAGGCGATTCTGCGCGGTACCGGCGCGCGTGGCCTGCGCGCCATCATGGAGGAGGTCCTCCTGCCGACCATGTACGACATCCCCAGCCGCGATGACGTGGCCAAGGTCGTCGTCACCGCCGACACCGTCAACGACAATGTGCTGCCGACCATCGTGCCGCGCAAGCGCCAGCAGGGTCCGGAGCGCCGCGAGAAGTCGGCGTAGAACCGCTCGGGGTCACACCCCGACCCAGAACTACCGGTGGCCCCGCGATCGTCGCGGGGCCATCGTGCTGTGTATGGCCGGATATCAGTCGCGTGCCCATGGGACGCGGCAGGCGTCCCGGCTGAAGCCCTGATCGGTGACGCCCAACGCGTGGTACGTGCGGGACCGCGAGTTCTCCAGCGCGATCTGGTAGGTCAGTTCCATGACACCGGTCGTCCCGAAGCGCTGCGTCAGGTCCGCGACCTGCTCGTCGGTGACGGTGGGCGGGGTGGCGGTCATGGCGTCGGCGTAGGCGATGGCGGCGCGCTCGTCCGCGCTGTAGTGCGGGGAGGACGCGAATTCGTCGATGTGCCGGAGTTTGTCGACATCCAGGTCGGAATGCTTCATGAGCATGGTGCCGAAGTCCACGCACCAGGAGCAGCCGACCGTGGACGCCACCCGGAAGACCGCGATCTCGCGGACGGTGGCGGGCAGTTCCGTGGACGCCCGCTCCACCATCGTCTCGTGCACGCCCGCGGCCCGCATCAGCTTCGGATGGTTCGCCAGGACCGCGAACGGTTCCGGCACCTCGCCGAAGCGGCGCTTGCTGTACCGGTAGGCGATGCGGGTGAGCAGTCCGGCCTGCTGCGGCGCGACGGCGGGAATTCGGGTGCTACCCATGGCGGTCTCCTTCGATCCGTGGGATGGTGCTGTCCCTTGGACGAGGCGGCCCCGCCGAACGTGACGGGTTGCCGCGGGTGACTCGGCTCACGGTGTCACGAAGCTGGTGGCAGAAGCTCCATGGAGATCTCCTGTATGTCGGAATCGGTGACGATCGGGGGAGCGATCGCGCCCGGGTCGAGAATCGCCGTTGACTCTCCTGGTTCGCCTTTGAACCTTCATTCCTGCTTCGGAAATCGGCGCTCGCGCTACACCTGTTACGACGCTGCGGCAGGTGAGAATTCATCGCATCCGACGCGAGTTTCCGACGAGATGCGCCGGGGCCGGTCAGCGCGGCGGGCGGGTGCCCTGACCGCGGGTGTGCCGGGTGGTGCGCCGCTGTGGAAAACGCAGGGTGAAGGGTGCGGGCTCGGGCACCGGATGGCGTTCGCGCGGGGCCACGAACACGCAGGCCACGCCGAGGGCGGGGATCAGGATCAGGGAGACGGTGCTGAGTACCGCGCTGACGCCGCTCAGTTCATCGGGCCAGTGGGTGACGTGGTACAGCAGATGCGGCAGACCGAATACCGCCCAGGCCACCCCCGCCACCCGCGCGACCATGCTGTCCATCAGATACAGCGCGGCCAGTGCCACCACGGCCAGCGCGAGGAAGAACGCGCCCACATCGGCGGCCAGATGATGGTTGTACGGCCCGTCCACGCTCACCCAGCGCATTCCGAAACCCGGGAAGCTGTCGTACCAGGAACGCGGGGCCAGCACCGCCCACAGGCCGGTCAGCAGCCCGATGCAGGCCAGGATCCCCAGCATGATGCGCAGGGCCAGCCACCGACGGCGGTTCACGTCCAGGCGCATGCGCACCCGGAGTCCGTCCCCGGTGCCGCGCAACGAGATTCGCATCGTGCCCTCCCGCCCCAGGCCGAATCGGTGGCGATGCTGATCACGGTAATTCGGTGGGCGGGAGGGGGCAAGGGATGTCAGGTCTCAGATCGGTTCCATGGGCGTGCCCTGACCGACCGTGCGATTCGGATCTACGCCATGACCATGTCGTCGGGACCCCAGTAGGCGCGCATGGCGACGATCTTGCCCGCGTCGTCGAATTCCATGGTGTCGATGGCCGAGAGCGTCATCCGCTTGTCGCCGTAGCGGGCGGTCAGGGTGAAGGAGACCGCGGCGGAGTTTCCGGCGACCCGCACGGCGTGCAGTTCGGTACCGCGCTCGTCGGCGCTCTCGAGGGCGGCGTAGAGCTCGCGGATGGCGTCGTGGCCGACCCGGGTCGGGGTGCCGATCGGGTCCTCGACGGTGGCCTCGGGGGCGTAGAGGGCGATGATGTCGTCGGTGGGGCCGGTGGCGACCAGTTTGAGGTACTGCTCGACCACGTCGCGGGGCTGCGCTGCCATGAGAACTCCCAGGAAAGTGGAACGTGTTCTAGGTTCGTGCTGTAGGTCGCAGCGTAGCAGTGCGGCGGCGGTGGTCACACCGTGCGGCTCGATGAGTGAACATCGTCGATGCGGTGGATTCCGGTGTAGACGTTCATGGAGTCGCCGCGCAGGAATCCGACCAGCGTCAGGCCCGCGTCCTCGGCCATGTCCACCGCGAGGGAACTGGGGGCCGAGACCGCGCCGAGCAGCGGGACTCCCGCCATGGCGGCCTTCTGCACCAGTTCGAAGGAGGCGCGCCCGCTCACCATGAGCACCAGATCGTGGGCGGGCAGCCGGGTCTCGCGCAGCGCCCAGCCGATCACCTTGTCCACGGCATTGTGGCGGCCCACATCCTCGCGCACGGCCAGCGCGGTGCCGTCGGCGGTGAACAGTCCGGCCGCGTGCAGGCCGCCGGTGGCGTCGAAAACCGTCTGCCGGGAACGCAGTTCGTCGGGCAGGGTGGTGAGGACGGTGGTCTTCACCGAGAGGCCCGCGGCGGGAATCGGGAACGGCAGCCGGGTGCGCACCTCGTCGAGCGCCGTCTTGCCGCAGAGGCCGCACGAGCTGTTGGTGAGGAAGTTGCGCGGCCGCGCCGGAACCGGGTGGCGCAGGCGGATATCGAGCACATTGTAGGTATTGCGGCCGTCGGAGTCGGTGCCCGCGCAGTAGCGGGCGGTGACGATGTCGGCGGCGGCGGTGAGCAGGCCCTCGCTGAACAGGAAACCGTGCACCAGGTCGATATCCGCGCCCGGCGTGCGCATGGTGACCGTCAGCGACCGGCCGTCGACGCGGATCTCCAGCGGTTCCTCCACCACCACGGTGTCGGGACGCCGCACCACGCCGGTGGGGGCGATGCGCACGGTCTTGCGGCGGGCGGTGACTCTACTCATGCGGGTGCTGATGGCGTTCGAGTCGAATCGTGATCGCCTTGGAGACCGGGGTGTTGGACCGCCGGGCGACATGATCGAGCGGGACGAGCGGATTGGTCTCCGGATAGTAGGCCGCCGCATTGCCGCGCGGGGTGGGGTAGGCCACCAGGCGGAAACCGGAGACGCGGCGCTCCTGCGGCGCGGCATCGGGCGTCGCGGGATCGGTCCACTCGGAGATGAGGTCCACCAGTTCATCCTCGACGAAACCGAGAGCGGCGATGTCCTCGGCATGGAGCAGGACGACCTTGCGGCCGTTGTGGATACCACGATAGCGGTCGTCGAGGCCGTAGATGGTGGTGTTGTACTGATCGTGGCTGCGCAGGGTCTGCAGGATGAGGCGGCCCTCGGGGACGGGCAACCAGTGCAGTTCGTTGGTCGCGAAATTGGCCTTGCCCGTCGCGGTCCGGAACTCGCGGGCGTCGCGAGGCGGATGCGGGAGCTGGAAGCCATTGCGGCCCCGAACTTTTCGATTGTAGTCGGCGCAGCCGGGCACCACCCGCGCGATGGCGTCGCGAATGCGGTCGTAGTCGCGCCGGAACTCCGCCCACGGCACCGGATGCTCGGGGCCGAACAACGCCTGTGCGAGTTCGCACACGATGGCGACCTCACTGCGCAGGTGCTCGCTCACCGGCTTCAGACGGCCGGTGGACAGGTGCACCATGGACATCGAGTCCTCCACCGAAACCTGTTGGCGCCTACCGTCTTGCAGGTCGTCGTCGGTACGGCCCAGGGTGGGCAGGATCAGCGCGGTCCGCCCGTGCACCACGTGGCTGCGGTTGAGCTTGGTCGAAACGTGCACGGTCAGCTCACAATTGCGCAGCGCCGCCTCGGTGATTTCGGTGTCGGGGGTGGCGGAGGCGAAATTGCCGCCCATGCCGAAGAAGACCTTGGCCTTGCCGTCGCGCATGGCGCGAATGGCCGCCACCGTGTCCCAGCCGTGCTGTCGCGGGCTGGCGATGCCGAATTCGGCGTCCAGCGCCGCCAGGAAGGTCTCCGGCATCTGCTCCCAGATGCCCATGGTGCGATCGCCCTGCACATTGGAGTGACCGCGCACCGGGCAGACGCCCGCGCCCGGCTTGCCGATCATGCCGCGCGACAGCAGCAGATTGGTGGCCTCCTCGATGGTGGCGACACCGTGCACCTGCTGGGTGAGGCCCATGGCCCAGCACACGATGGTGGCCTTCGACTCGGCCAGCAGGCGGGCCGTGCGTTCCAGCTGCTCGCGCGTGAGACCGGTGGCCTGCTCCACCACGCCCAGATCGACGGCGCGCATATGCTTCTCGTATTCCGCGAAGCCCGCCGTATGGGCGTCCACGAAGGCGCGGTCGACCACGGTGCCCGGCGCGCGATCCTCGGCCTCGAACAGCAGCTTGCCCAGACCCTGGAACAACGCCATATCGCCGCCGAGCCGGATCTGCAGGAAATCGTCGGCGATCTCGACGCCGGTGGTGAAGCCCTTGACCGTCTGTGGGTCGCGGAAGCCGATGAGACCGGTCTCCGGCAGCGGGTTCACCGCGATGATCCGCGCGCCGTGGGCCTTGGCCTCCGCGAGCGAGGACAGCATGCGGGGATGGTTGGTGCCGGGATTCTGCCCGGCGATCAGGATCAGGTCGGCGTGGGCGAAATCGTCGATGGTGACCGAACCCTTGCCGATGCCGATGGACGAGGTGAGCGCCGCGCCCGAGGACTCGTGGCACATGTTCGAGCAGTCCGGCAGATTGTTGGTGCCGAGGCTGCGGGCCAGCAGCTGATACAGGAAGGCCGTCTCGTTGGAGGTGCGGCCGGAGGTGTAGAAGACCGCCTCGTCCGGGCTGGACAGACCACGCAGGGTATCGGCGATGAGACGGTAGGCGTCGTCCCAGGAGATGGGGGAGTAGTGCTCGTCGCCGGGGCGCAGCACCATGGGCTCGGTGATGCGGCCCTGCTGGCCCAGCCAGTAGCCGGTCTTCTCCGCGAGGTCGCGCACGGGGTGCTCGGCGAAGAACTCCGGGGTGACGGTGCGCAGTGTCGCCTCCTCGGCCACCGCCTTCGCGCCGTTCTCGCAGAATTCGGCCACCCGGCGCGTGCCCGTGGGGTCCGGCCACGCACAGCTCGGACAGTCGAATCCGTGGCGCTGGTTCAGGCGGGACAGGGTGCGGGCGGTGCGGACCACCCCCATCTCCTCGACCGCGCGCTCCAGTGCCACGGTCACCGCCCGCACGCCCGCCGCCTGCGTCTTCGGTGGGCTGACGGTCAGTTCGGCCTCATCGATGTCCTGTTTCGGCGCGGCGCGATGCATGTGGCCATTGTCCTCTTCCGCGCGGGGGACGCCCGAATCGGGGGCGTCGGCGTGCCGGGGCGCATGAACACTCGGGTGCCGCGGCGCTGCCGCCCCCGGCGAGCGCGGAACCCGGGGCGTCGCCACGATTTCGCCTGCGCCACAACAGGCCGCGCCACAACAGAGCGTCACAACCGGTCAGCAACCCCGGTGCCGGATGGCGGTGGGGCCGGGTGCCGGACGATTCGCGTCGCCGGTCTTATCGACGCCTGGTTGTCGCGCACGGCCGGGTGGTCGGGGCGCTGGTGCCGGGGCATCACCCCGCCGAGGTGGCAGCCGTCCAGCGGGCCCTGCGTGCGCCGGAACCGCTCTCGTCCGCCGCGCTGGCGTCGGTGACTGGGCCGCGCTCGCACCCGGCTGACCGCGTGGGCGTCGTGTGGATGTGTGGGTGGTGCGGATCGTGTGGGTTTCGTGCTGATCGTGTCGGTCCCGTTCCGACTACGTCAGCGTCGTCGCGGGCGAATAGCGTCGGTGCTGTAGGTGAGGATGCGGTCGGCGATGCGCAGGCTCCAGCCCGGCTTCAATTCCATCGGCTGCGCACCCAGCCGAATCCAGTCCTCCGCGCGCGGGGCCGCGATATAGGTGCCGCCCGGGGTGGCGGCATCCTGTACGAAAACCCCCGCGCCCTCGATGAACACCCGTGCGTGCACCCGCGAGATGTGCCGGTCGCCGGTGAGGGCGATGGGGGAGGCCGCCGCTCGGCGCACCGCCTCGTCGGCCATGGGATCGCGGCCGAGCACATACGGACGATCCAGCGGGTAGGACTCACCGCCCGACATGGTGAGCGCGCCGAGCGGTTCGGCCAGCGCGGTCGTTTCCGGTGCGGGCAGTCGCGGCGGCTCGACCGCCTGGGCCGACCACGCCTTGGGGACGACCCAGGGTTTCGCCGCCGGTGCCGGATGTGCGGGCTCGGAACGCTCCGGTGCCGAACGCGCCTGCCGCTGCGCGGCTTCCTGGGCGGGATGAGGCTCGTGCCGTGCGGCGTCGGGCGGTCCGGGTGCGGGATGCGGGCCGGGCCGTGGGGTCTCGGGTGATCTTGGCTCGGGTCGCGCCTGCTGCCGCGTGGCCTCTCCCTGCTTCGGGGCGGGCCGCGCCTGCTGGGCCGAATCGGCCGCCGGTTCGGCGGAATCCGGGCCGTCGGCGTCCTCCATGGCGGCCGCGCGGGCGTCGAACGGTGCGGTACGCGGAGGTTCGGCTGACGGGGACGCCTCCGTCCCACGCTTCGGTCGGTCGGATGCGGAGCGCTCGGAACGGGCGGGTTTCGACGTGGCCTCGGACTCGCCGCGTGCGGCACCGGCCTGCGGTGTCGCGGATCGCGCGGCGGCCGATCGCTTGCCCAACATGACTGTGGGCGGCGGGTTCTCGGCGGGCGGACGGTCCGGATCGGGCAGGTCACCGGAGAGTCGGGTGACGGCGTGCGCCGTGGGAGGGATGTCGCTGCCCGGTCGGACCTTCGGCCCGGAGGAGCGTGCGGAATCCGCTCCGGACACCGGCGACGACGGTGCGGGGGATCCGGCGGCCAGCGGTGTGGTGGCGGCCGGATTGGGGATCGTGCGTTCGGGATAGCCGGTGCGCGACACCCCTCGCTCGGGCGGCTGGCGCACCGCTCGGTCCGCCGACGGGGCAGCCTCCTCGCTGCCGCTGCCGCTGCCGCTGCCGCTGCCGCTGCCGCTGCCGCTGCCGGTGCCGCTGCGGTGGCGGGCGGGGGCGTGCAGGATGAAGCCGCCGCCGGGGGCGATGCCGGAGCGGAGGTCGGTGTGGGGGATCTCGGCGGTGGTGTCTTCGGTGCCGACCGTGATGCGGCGGACGGGGTCGCGGATGATTTCATCGGTCCAGGTCATGGCGCGGTCGCCGGAGAGTTCGCGAGCGCCCTCCGGGCCGTCCACCACCGCCCGGACCGGGCCGCGCAGCAGGATCAGCAGGCCGTCGGAGGTCGGCGCGACCACGCCGAACGACGGCGACTGGGCGGATCCACCCGCGAAGATCGCCGCGGCCAGGCGCTGGGCGATGGCGACACCCGGGTCGGCGGCCGCGGCCGCCGCCTCGGCCGCCCCGAGAATCCGCTCGGTGGACGCCGTCTCGCCGGTGAGGAACAGCACCACGCTTCCGAATCGCGCGATCAGCCCGTCTCCCCGCGACAGCGCCACCGTGGACGGAATACGACCCATTGCGCGCCTCCTCTCCCCTGGCGCATCGGATACCGCTGCCCACAATAGGACGTTCCCCGGTCGAGGGGATGGCTCGTTCCGTCCCATCGACGCCGTCCACCCGGTACAGCGAACTTCCAGTGGCCTTTCCGGACGAATTGAGCGCGTTTCGATGCGCCGTGACGTGGCGCACGCGACGATCGACGCAGATCGTCGGCGCACCCGGCGTCGACTCGGTACGACGAGGACTGCTCCATGCGCATGACCACGGGAAACCGAGAATCCACCCGCCCGCTCATCGCGGTGGGAGCGGGCTGTGCGGCCCTGGCCGCCACCCTGCTCACCACGCCCACCGCGGCCGCCACCGCCACTCGCATCGGCGTCGAACCGAGTATCAGCTTCGGTTCGGCGACCAACTACGGGGCCGGATGCACCTATCCGGTGAACGTGTACGTGGACGATCCGGTGACGCCGGTCGTCATCTACGACAACGGGGTGGCGTTCGCTGTGGTGCGGCCGTCCGGAGCGATCGCCACCGGACACTGGACCCCGGCCGCTCCGGGAGAACACCGGTTGCAGGCCATCCAACCCAATGCCGGGGGCGACGTGGTGCCCTACGTCGACCTCACGGTGGGCGTCGGGCTCAACTCCGGATCCGGCTGCATCGTCACCCACTAGTGGGGGAATAGGCTCCGCACGTCGAAGGCTGTGTGTTCGGCATACGGCAGGCGAGAGGAGTCCACATGGCAGGCGGACGCGCACTGGTGCTCGGGGGCGGCGGCGTCGCCGGAATCGCATGGCAGAACGGGGTGCTGGTCGGGCTCGCGGATGCGGGGGTGGATGTGACCGATGCCGATCTGCTGGTCGGAACGTCGGCGGGGGCCAATGTGGCGGCGCAGTTCACCAGCGGCCTGCCGCCAGCAGAGCTGTACCGCAGGCAGATCGACGCGCGAGTGCAGAGCCGGGAGGTGCTGCCGCCCGGGAATCCGCTCAGCGAACTCACCGCCGCGCGGGCCGCCATCGCGGCCGACACCGATGATCCGGCGGAAATACGAAGGAGAGCAGGGGCTTTCGCACGCGCCTCACGAACAGTTCCGGCACCGGTGCGGCGGGCCGTTGTGGAAAGCCGCCTGCCCGTGCACGAATGGCCGCAGCGGCGACTGCTGGTGATCGCAGTCGATGCGGTGAGCGGGGAGCCACGGGTGTTCGATCGGAATTCCGGGGTGTCACTGGTGGACGCGGTGACGGCGAGTTCGGCGGTGCCGGGGGTGTGGCCGGTGGTGGAGATCGGGGGTGCGCTGTACACCGATGGCGGGGTTCGCAGCACCACCAACGCCGATTACGCGCGAGGATGCGCACGGGTGCTGATACTCGCGCCGTTACCCGTCTGGCCCCTGGACGATGAGGTGGCGGAATTGGTCGCTGGTGGGGCGCGGGTGGAGGTCATCGCGCCGGACGATGCTTCGGTAGTGGCGTTCGGGGAGAACCCGTTGGATCCGGACTGCCGGGTTGCGGCAGCGAAAGCCGGTCGGGCGCAGGGGGAAGCGGAGGCCGAGCGAATCGGTCGATTGCGGGAGTGAGGGTTCGGGCGAAGACCGGCCGCACGCCCGAAGAAGGCGGGCGGAGTTTCCGTTCCGGTCAGGCGAAGGCGGCTTTCGCGGCGGGTTCGGCGGCGGTGCGGGCCTCGGGGACGAGGCCGATTCGGGTGCGGCGGTCGAGCAGGTCGGCCGGAGTGAGGGCGGCCTGGTGGGTGGTGGCGAAGGCGAATTCGGCGGCGATGACGTCCAGGCCGGGGGCCACCGGGGCGGCCAGGTCGGGGTTGGCCTCGGCCAGGGCGAGGACGGCGGGGGCCTCGGAGCCGTAGCGTTCGATGAGGTCGGGGGTGGCGGGGATGCGGTCGCGGGCCGCGCCGGAGACGGCTCCGACCAGGGGAAGACGCCGGGTGCGGCAGGGGCGGGCGGTGAGGCCGCGCTGGGTGAGGACGGCGTCCACGGTGTCCTCGGCCATCTTGCGGTAGGTGGTCAGTTTGCCGCCCACGACGGTGATGACGCCGGAGGGGGAGGGCAGCACCGCGTGCTCGCGGGAGATGTCGGCGGTGGCGTCGTCGGCGGTGCGCAACAGGGGCCGCAGGCCCGCGAAGGTGCCGCGAATATCGGCGCGGGTCAACGGTTCCCGGAGCACCGTGTTGACCGTGTCGAGCAGGAAGTCGATTTCGGCGTCGGTGGCGTGCGGCACGTCGGGGACGGGGCCGGGCGCTTCCTCGTCGGTGAGGCCCAGATAGACCCGGCCGTGGGCGGCGGGGAAGGCGAAGACGAAACGGCTGATGCTGCCCGGAATCGGAATGGTGAGCGAGGCGTCGAGCCCGCCGAAGGACGCCGCGTCGAAAACCAGATGCGTACCGCGCGAAGGCCGCAACTCGATACTCGAATCGACCTGATCGGCCCACACTCCGGTGGCATTGACCACCGCCCGCGCCCGCACGGACAGGGTTTCGCCGGTGACCCGGTCGTGCAGCGTCGCCGCGTCGCCGGTGACCCGCGTCGCCTCCACCCGGGTGAGCACCGACGCCCCGTGCAGCGCCGCCGTGCGCGCGATCGCCACCACCAGCCGGGCATCGTCCACCAACTGCCCGTCCCAGGCCAGCAGCCCGCCGCGCAAACCGTCCCGGCGCACCGTCGGAGCCAGGCGCAGCGCCTCCGCCGCCGCCACCCGGCGCGAACGCGGCAGCACGGCCGCCGACGTTCCGGCCGTGCGGCGCAAGACATCTCCGGCCAGGAAGCCGGCCCGGATCAGGCCCTGCTGTGCCGCACCGATGCCCGGCAGCAGCGGCACCACCTGTGGTAGCGCCCGGGTCAGATGCGGAGCCGTGCGGGTGAGCAGGATGTGGCGCTCCACCGCACTCTCGTGCGCGATGCCGACCCCGCCGCTGGCCAGGTACCGCAGCCCGCCGTGCACCAGTTTGGAACTCCACCGGCTGGTGCCGAAGGCCAGGTCGTGCTTCTCCACCAGAACCGTGCGCAGTCCGCGCGCGGCGGCGTCCAGCGCCACGCCCGCACCGGTGATGCCACCGCCGATCACCAGCACGTCGATCTCGCCGCCGTCACCCAGTGCCCGCAGCTCGCGCTCGCGGCGCCCGGCATTGAGCGCGGAGCTGGACTGTGCCGAATTTCCGGTCATGACTTGGCCTTTCGAAGAGGGCGCACTAGCGCCCGGCGTGCGGGGTGAGATAGCTGTCGATGGCGTAGGCGAGTTCGGCGTCGAGATGGTCGGCGTCGAGGAACTGAGCGACCGTGCCCGCCGACTGCACCGCCGACTGGCTCATGAGCAGCAGCATGGTGGCCATCCGCTCGGGATCGCCGTCGCGAATGGAACCGTCGGCCTGCCCGGCCAGAATGCTGTCGGCGAACATCTCGATGAGCCGCCGCTGATTTCGGCCCAGTCGCTCGAACACGTAGGTGAGCATCACGTCCGTGTCGGCGCGAAAGATCTTGCTGAACAACGGGTTCTCGCGCACCGCCGCACCGCCGCCGACAATGGCCATGCACAGGCGCTCCCGCGAGTCGCCCTCGTCGGGTACGGCGCGGGCGACGATCTCGCGGAGTTCCCGCACCAGCAGGTCGGCCACCAGCGATCCGGTATCGGGCCAGCGGCGGTAGACGGTGGGGCGGCTCACGCCCGCCCGCCGCGCCACCTCGGTGAGGGTGGTGCGGCGCACTCCGAATTCGGCCACGCAGGCCCGCGCCGCGTCGAGGATCGCCCGATCGACGGCGGAGGACGGTTCGGTCATCGTGTCATCCCAGGTTCGTTACTGCTTGACAATCTATGTCAGACTGTAACGCATGGCCGACATGAAAGCACCCGCCGCATCCACCGAAAACCCGGGCGAGCCGGACGCTCGTCCGAGTATGGTGTGGGACGCCTGGGGCGCCCCGTCCGGACAGCAGCCACTGCCCGAACGGATCCGGGGACTGCTGGCTCAGGTGTTCGGGGTGTCGGGTGAGCCGGTGGCCCGTCGCGATGAGGGCGACGTGCCGCTGCGCGCCTCGGCGATCACGCCGGACCAGCGAGCCGGGCTGGTCGCGGTGGTCGGTGCGGACCACGTGTCGGACGGCCACCGCGACCGACTCCGCCACGCGGGCGGCAAGAGCACCCCCGATCTGCTGCGCCGCCGCGCCGAGGGCCCGCAGGACGCGCCCGACGCCGTCGTCTTCCCGGCCGATCACGACGAAGTGCTCGCCGTCCTGGCCTACTGCGCCG
Source organism: Nocardia sp. CC213A (assembly GCF_030766805.1). NCBI lineage: Bacteria > Bacillati > Actinomycetota > Actinomycetes > Mycobacteriales > Nocardiaceae > Nocardia > Nocardia sp. CC213A. The sequence continues at coordinate 116,433 of NZ_JASFXA010000017.1, read as the reverse complement.
GCAACGGCATCGCGGTCGTACCCTTCGGCGGCGGCACCAGCGTCGTCGGCGGCCTGGACCCGGTGCGCGGAGCCTTCCCGGTGGTGATCGCGCTCGACCTGCGCCGCCTCGACACCCTCACCGAGGTGGACCCGGTCAGCGGCACCGCCACCCTGGGCGCCGGGCTCACCGGCCCGCGCGCCGAGGAACTGCTCGCCGCGCACGGACTCTCACTCGGCCACTTCCCGCAGAGCTTCGAATTCGCCAGTATCGGCGGCTTCGCAGCCACCCGCTCCTCCGGACAGGCGTCGGCGGGCTACGGCCGTTTCGACGACATGATCCAGCGGCTGCGCATCGCCACCCCGGGCGGCAGCCTCGACCTGGGCCGCGCCCCGGCCTCGGCGGCCGGACCCGATCTGCGCGAACTCTTCGCGGGCTCCGAGGGCGCCCTGGGCATCATCACCGCCGTCACCCTGCGCGTCCATCCCGTACCGGAGACCACGGCGTACCAGGCGTGGTCCTTCCCGGACTTCGGCACCGGCGCGGACGCGCTGCGCAGCGTGATCCAGACCGGCGCGGCCCCGACGGTGCTGCGCCTGTCCGACGAGGCCGAGACCGGCCTCAACCTCGCCCGCGCCGGAGATATCGGCGGCGCGGCCGTGGGCGGCTGCCTGGCCGTCACCACCTTCGAGGGCAGCGCCGCGCACGTGGCCGCCCGCCGGGCCGAGGCCGAGGCGCTGTTCACCGCCGCCGGTGGCACCGCGCTCGGGGAGCGGCCCGCCGCCGAATGGGAGCACGGCCGCTTCTCGGCCCCCTACCTGCGCGACGCCCTGCTCGATGTCGGCATCCTCTGCGAGACCCTGGAGACCGCCACCAGCTGGTCCAACCTCGCCGAACTCAAGGCGAAGGTCACCGTCGCGCTGACCGATTCGCTCACCGCGCAGGGCACCCCGGCCCTGGTCATGTGCCATATTTCGCACACCTACCCGACCGGGGCCTCGCTGTACTTCACCGTCATCGCCAAACAGGCCGACGACCCGCTCGCCCAGTGGGCGGCGGCCAAGCGGGCCGCCGGGGACGCCATCGTGGCCGCCGGGGGCACCATCACCCACCATCACGCCGTGGGTGCGGACCACCGCCCCTGGATGACCGACGAGATCGGCGACCTCGGCGTGCGGGTGCTGCGCGCGGTGAAACAGGCCGTTGACCCGTCCGGAATCCTCAACCCTGGGAAGCTGATTCCGTGAAAGAGATCCACTCGGTCGCCCTGGTGACCAATCCGATGTCCGGGCACGGCCGCGGCCTGGAGGTCGGAGCCGCCGCCGTTGCCCGCTTCACCACCCACGGCGTGCGGGTGCGGGAACTGTGCGGTGACTCCGCCGCGGACACCACCCGGCTGGTCCGTGCCGCCCTCGACGATCCGGATCACCGTCCCGACGTAGTGGTGAGCGCGGGCGGCGACGGCCTGACCTGCGTTGTGCTGCAAGCGCTCGCGGGGACCGGGATACCGCTGGGCCTGGTGCCCGGCGGCACCGGCAACGACCTCGCACGGCAGCTCGAGATCCCCGACGACACCGATGCCGCCGTGGACGTGGTGCTGGCAGGGAAGACCCGTGACGTCGATCTGGGCACCGTCGACACCGCGGCCACCGCGGCCACCGCGGGCGAGTCCGGGCCGTTCTGGTTCGCCACGGTCACCGGTACCGGACTGGACGCGCGGGTCACCCTGCGCGCCAACGACCTGCGCTGGCCCAACGGACCGGCCCGCTACACGGTGGCGGCGCTGATCGAGCTGTTCCACGGGCTCGCGGTGCCGTACCGCATCGAGTTGAGTGGCTCCCCCGACCATCCGGACGGGACCGCGGTCATCGACACCGACGCCATCATGGTCGCGGTCGGCAATACCAAGACCTACGGCGGCGGCATGCTGATCTGCCCCGACGCCGTGCTCGACGACGGACTGCTCGACCTCACCGTGGTGGGGGCCATGTCGCGGCTCCAGATGCTGCGGATGCTTCCGGCCCTGTCTTCGGGCAAGCGCATCGACCATCCGGCGGTCAGCCAGTACCGCGCCGCCACCATCACCCTGACCGCTCCGGGTGCCCCCGCGACAGCCGATGGGGAACCCGCGGGCATGCTGCCGGCCACCTTCCGCGCCCGGCCCGGAGCGCAGGCGATACTGGTTCCGTAGCCGTAGCCGTAGCCACGGACGGAGACCGAGCAGCAGCTGACACCGCGGAGGCGGCGATGCGGTGGCGGGTCCGCGACGTCAGCGCCGCGGTGCCGTCGCCGCGACCTCGCCGACCACCTCCGAGTACCAGCGGAACAGGCGAATCTCCTGCGCTGGTTCGGCTTTCAGCAGTTCCGCCCAGCACGCGGCCGTGCTCGCGCGGGCGGCCGTGCCGATCCACGGCTGCGGCAGCAACTGTGGGGGCAGCAGCGGATCGGGCTCCACCGCGCGGGTGAACTCCGCGGCCAGGGTCACGGCGATGGTGAGCCGCCGGGTGTGCGCGGCGGTGCGCAACTCGGCCAGGAAGCCCTCGGCGGCGGCGAGCAGACGGCGATGGCCGTCGGCGATGCGGTCCAACGGCCACAGCCGGGCGGCGAGTGCGCGCGGCTCGTGCACGCCGCCCACCCGCAGATCCGTACTGGTCGCGGTCGTGATGTTGCCGGTGACCCCGAGGCCGTCCGCGGCGGCGTGCAGGCGGTCCTCCCACGGGTTGGCCGAGACGTACAGCCCGCCCTGGATCGGCGCGCCACCCAGTCCCACGATGGTGTCCCGCATGGCATCGCGGGCGTGGCGGGCCGACTCCGGAACGGCGAACGCGGCCAGATGCCATACCCCGTCCCAGGACACCTGCCCGCGGTCCTGCGCGTACATGAAGCGGATGAACTCCAGATCGGGTTCGATGGCGGCGCGGGTGGTCGCGGTGGCGTGCAGCACCGCCTTGCGCCCGCGCCCCTCCTGGACGAACTTCCCGTCGGCGGCCAGCCGTTTGATACAGAGCCGGACCTGCTGGTCGGTCATGCCGAGGGCATTGGCGACGTCGTACAGCTCCCCGGCGTCGATGGTCGCGTCCGCGCGGATCATGCTCTCGACGAGCGTGCGCGTGGAGACATCCGGTTCGTGCGGAGCGGCCACTGGGTCACCTCCTGATCGGTGCGGCGCTCGGCCCTGTCGCGTGCGCTCGCCGATTCCGGCGATGCGCTTTCCCATTCCGGCGGGTGCGCTGCGCCATCCTGGCGGTGCGCTCTGCCATCCTGGCGGTGCGCTCTGCCATCTTGGCGGTGCGCTCTGCCATCCTGGCGGTGCGCACCTACACGCTGGCGATGTGCTCGGCCATCCTACGGTCGGCGCGGTTCCGATCGTTGATCGCGGTGGGCTTTCCGTTCTCGTGTTCGACCCGGCACCGCGGTGTTTCCGAGTCGTGGTCGAGTGATCGGGGTGCGCTATCCGGCCTCGCATTCGACCCGGTACAGCGGTGCGTCCGAGTCGCGGTCCAGCACCCGGTCCAGGTCGGCGAAGAAGCGCACCGGGTCGATGATGGTCTCCGGCGGATGCACGCCGGGGCGCAGCGCGGAACCATCGACGAGCTGGGACATGCCCAGCGCCAAGGGGATTCCCGTGGCGCGCGCCATATCACCGAGCAGCCCGCGCGCCGGATCCGTCGGGGGCGGTGACGTGTTCAGATAGGCCAGCACCGTCCGCTCGCGTCCGTGCGCGCGCCCGGTGACGGCGGCGAAGAACGACGGCAAGGTGCCGGGTCCCTTGGTGCGCAGGGCGATCGGCACCGACCGCAGCAGCCGCGACAGTGTGGGCTCGGCCAAGGCGAGCGCGGCGGTGTCGTTGGTGAGTCTGCCGCCGTCGATATCACGGCGCAGCACCTCGAGATAGGCGAGCGTCCACGGCGTGACGACCATGAGCGTGGCCGCGTCACCGCTGGCGTTCAGACTGTGCCGCAGGGTGATCGGCTCCGGATGGCCGACGGTGTAGGCGGTGCCGCGCCGTCCGCCGGGCAGCCGCAGGGCGGTGGCGGTGAGCGGTCGCCGATCGGTGAGCCGTCCGGCCTCGACCACCCGGATCGTGCCGCTGCTCTGCTGCATCCAGTGCACGGCGGCCGCCGCCGGGCTGCCGCCCGGGGGCAGCAGCAGATCCTTGTCCTCGGCATCCATGTCCACCGGCCACGCGGTGTACACATCCCGCACGGTCTCCAGCTCGGTGGCGGCGACGGCGGCGAGCAGATTGCTCATTCCCGGGCTCGCACCCATGCCGATGATCGCGCACACCCCCTGGTCGCGGGCCTCGTGATCGAGTTCGAGCAGGCGCTCCGTCGGCTCCCAGTCATCGCAGATGTCGAGATAGTGGGTGCCGGTGGCAATGGCCGCGCGCAATACGGCGGGTCCGAAACGGTAGTACGGGCCAACGGTATTGAGCACCACGTCGGCAGCGGACAGGGCGCGCCGCAGCCGTTCGTCGTCGGTGACGTCCACCTCGATCGCCCGTATCGACATGGGCGCGTGGGCGAGACGGTTCGCCAGCCGCCGGGCGGCGGCGAGATCGCGATCGGCGATGACGATCTCGTCGATATCGGGCAGGGTGACCGCGGTGTGTACGGCGGCGGCGCCCATGGCACCGGGGCCGCCGAGAGCCAGAACTCGCATGGGAACTCCTATTCCGCCTGCGACACATAGCGTCGCAGATCCTCGAGATAGCCGGGCGCGTACAGGGCGCGCGGCGCGAAAACGGCCACCAGGAAGGCGCGGATCCCCTGCTCGTGGTCCAGCTTCGCGACGGCGATGCTGTGCGAGGCGTCCGGATACTTCCGGACGGTCAGCCGCTGGGGCGGCAGCGATTCGCGATAGACGCGTTCGGTTTCGGCGACGTCGACGTTCAGGTCCTCCATGCCCAGCACGAGCAGCACGGGTACCCGGATCAGCGGCAGCGTCGGGGCGGCGTCCGACCGGTAGTTCTCGACGACGAAGCGCCATCGGTCGGCCGACATCGGCGACTCGTCGACGCCGGAGGCCACATACCGCTCGTGGGAGGCGTTCTCGCGCAACAGTCGCCGTATCTCGTCGCGTCGCCGGTGCGCCCGCGCGATCTCGTCGTCGGACGCGCCGCGGTAGCGCAGTTCGGCGTCGAGGTTGTAGGCGCCCTGCCGCAGCCAGTCGATCGCGACCCCCACCGCGATGACGAAGCGCAGCTCGGGGTGCCGGACGGCCACCTCGGGCAGCACCCACCCGGCCTGGCTGATGCCCCACAGTCCGGTCCGCAGCGGATCGAGGTCACCGCGCTGCCGAGCCCAGGTGAGCGCCGCCTCGGTCTCGACCGCCCGGTCGTGCATGCTCTGCTCCAGCCAATTGCCCGGCGCGCCATCGACTCCCGGCTTGTTCCAGGACAGCGACGCATAGCCCGCCCGGGCGAAGGACTCCCAGATGGGGCGGTAGAAGCCGTCTCGATCGGCGGTGGCGGGGCCGTCGCCGTGGACGAAAACGACCAGACCATACGGCGTTTCGCCGTGTTCGGGCAGCGCCAGGGTGGCCTGGAGCGGATGTGCCGCGCCGGGAATGGTCACCCGCTCCTCGCGGAAGGCGAAGTCGTGCCGGTAAACGATCCACGCACCCGCCGCCGCGATCAGCGTCAGCACGCAGCCGAATGCGATGACGGCCCGCCGTGTCCTGCTCACCACGCCTCCCGTTGACGATCCAAGTAGATACTAACGACTATAGAACGATCGTAGAGAGAATGATAGATATGGTCGCCGGACAGCAGAGTGCCCCCGGACTTGCCGGGGGCACTCGACGAAGTGATCGATCGGGTCGGGCGGCGGTCGGGTCAGGCGGCGAAGGAGACCTCACGCAGTTCGGTCACCGTCCGGCGATCGAGGATCACCACCGAGGCGGGCTCGGGTCGCGGTTTCGTTCCGGCGGCGACGGCGTCCACCAGTCGTCGCCACTTCGCGCAGTGCATGCGGAAGCTCAGGCCGCTCACCTCGCGACCGCGCGAGACCTGCCCCGCCAGAGCCTGTTCCGCGGGGGCGTCGATCATGATCATGTGCACCTGCCGCCCCGCGGCGCGGGCCCAGAGCGCCACCAGGTGGCGCACCCACTGCCGGGTGCCGCAGTCGTGAATGACCACCGGACCGTCCGCCCGGTGCAGTGCGGCGCGAATCCGAAGATAGTGCGTGACGTGCACGATCGGCAGCCACAGCGGGTAGGGGACGGCACGCAGATATTGCTGCCACCAGTTGCGGGCGTGCTGGGAGTCCAGCAGTACCGTGCCGTCCGGTCCGGCGGCGGGGCGGACGGCATCGCTGGAGCAGCCGAACAGTCTGCGTAGCGCGGTGCTCTTGCCCGCGCCCGGAACCCCCGTGACGATGACGGCCGCCGTTGCGGGGTAACGCAATTCGCGAATCGGATGGCCGCGTAGGTCGTGCACCTCGAACGGGGCCATGCTGCGCGGATCGGGGGAGAGGTGTAGCGGACCGGATTCGAGCGGGGGGTTCACCCCTCCCAGAATCCGTGTTCGTTCCCCGTTCGGCAACCGGGAAAACCCTGAGTTCCGGCACCGGATCTCCTGGGAGGCAGGCACTTCGGGCGACGCGCCGGGGGTGACACACTGGCTACCGTCCGGTGGCGGCCCGGAATCGGCAAAATAGTTTGCCGTTCTCGCCGTATGGCAGCACGGTGGAAGCATGAGCGAAACAAATTACGACGTGCTGGTCATCGGCGGCGGCGCGGCGGGCCTGTCCGCTGCCCTGCTCCTCGCCCGATCGCGCCGCCGGGTGGCCGTGATCGACGCGGGCGCACCCCGCAACGCCCCCGCCGCCCACATGCACGGCTACCTCTCCCGTGACGGCATGAACCCCCTGGAACTGCTCACCGCCGGCCGTGCCGAGGTGGCCGGATACGGCGGCGAACTCATCGACGACCGCGTGGTCGCGGCCACGCGCACCGGGACGGCGGACGGAGCCGGTGGGGATGCTGATCGTGCCCCAGCTCCCGGATTCGAGGTGCGGCTGGCGAGCGGTCGCACCCTGCGTGCCCGCCGGCTGCTGGTGGCGTCCGGTCTGCGCGATGAGCTGCCGCCGCTGCCCGGTCTGCGGGAACGGTGGGGCAGGGATGTCCTGCACTGTCCGTATTGCCACGGCCACGAGGTGGCCGATCAGCCGATCGGGCTGCTCGGCTCCGCGGAGTCCGGGCCCGCCTCGCGCTCGGTGCACCTGGCGCTCGCACTGCCGCAGTGGTCACGGGACCTGGTGTTCTTCCCGCACACCTTCGAGCTCTTCGACGCCGACCGCGCCCGTATCACGGCGCGCGGGGTGCGCATCGTGGACGGCAAGGTGTCGGGTATCACCGTCACCGACGACGCGCTGCGCGCGGTGGAACTCGCGGACGGCACCTCCGTGGCCCGCGCGGCGCTGTTCGTGGTGGCCGACATGATTCCGGACAACACCGTGCTGGACGCCCTGGGCTGTGAGCTGACCGACAGTGGTTACGTCCGCGCCGACGCCAACGGCCGGACCAGCGTGCCCGGGGTGTTCGCGGCGGGCAATGTGGCCGATCCCCGCCTCCAGGTGATCTCCGCCGCCGGTGCCGCCGCGGCCGTGGCCATCGCCGTCAACACCGATCTGGTGGAGGAGGACTGTGCTGTCCGGTGAGCCGGGAAATCCGCCCCGGATGCAACGTGGATGCAACGAAAGTTGGCCTAGCCTGGGCGATTCGGTCAAAACCTGAGAATTGCTTATGGATTCGGGAGAGCGGCTCGATTCGCCGGTAGTCTTGCTGACGAGGGCGGGGCTTTCGGTGTCCCTCATCCGCCGAAAGCCCCGCTCTTCGGCTATCTCGAGGTCCTTCTTTAGAATCGCACGGTGACCAGCACAGCCTCTGAGAACTCGCGTAATCGTGCCGATGCCCTCCCCAAGAGCTGGAACCCCGGCGAAGTGGAGGCCGAGCTGTACGAGCGCTGGGTAGCCGCTGGTTACTTCACCGCCGACGCGAGCAGCGACAAGCCGCCGTACTCGATCGTTCTGCCGCCCCCCAATGTCACCGGCTCCCTGCACATGGGCCACGCCCTCGACCACACCCTCATGGATACCCTCACCCGCCGCAAGCGCATGCAGGGCTACGAGGTGCTGTGGCTGCCGGGCATGGACCACGCGGGCATCGCCACCCAGAGCGTGGTGGAGAAGCAGCTCGCGGCGGACGGGAAGACCAAGGAGGACTTCGGCCGCGAACTGTTCGTCGACAAGGTCTGGGACTGGAAGCGCGAATCGGGCGGCCAGATCCAGGGCCAGATGCGCCGCCTCGGCGACGGCGTGGACTGGAGCCGCGACCGCTTCACCATGGACGAGGGCCTGTCCCGAGCCGTGCAGACCATCTTCAAGCGGCTCTACGACGCCGGCCTCATCTACCGCGCCGAACGGCTGGTCAACTGGTCGCCGGTGCTGAAGACCGGCATCTCCGACCTCGAGGTCGACTACAAGGACGTGGAGGGCGAGCTCGTCTCGCTGCGCTACGGCTCGCTGAACGACGACGAGCCGCACGTGATCGTGGCCACCACCCGCGTCGAGACCATGCTCGGCGACACCGCGGTGGCGGTGCACCCGGACGACGAGCGGTACGCGGCGCTGGTCGGCACCACGCTGTACCACCCGATCACCGGCCGTCAGATCCCGATCGTGGCCGACGACTACGTCGATCCCGAATTCGGCTCCGGTGCGGTGAAGATCACCCCCGCGCACGACCCCAACGACTTCGAGCTGGGCCTGCGCCACAACCTGCCCATGCCGACCATCATGGACGAGACCGGCAAGATCGCCGGAAGCGGAACCGAATTCGACGGCATGGACCGCTTCGAGGCCCGGCGCAAGATCCGCGAGCGCCTGGAGGCCGAGGGCCGCGTGGTCGCCCGCAAGTTCCCGTACGTGCACAGCGTCGGCCACTCCGAGCGCTCCGGCGAACCCATCGAACCGCGGCTGTCCATGCAGTGGTGGGTCAAGGTGGAATCCCTCGCCAAGGCCGCCGGTGACGCCGTGCGCTCGGGCGATGTGAAGATCCACCCCGCCAGCCAGGAGCCGCGCTGGTTCGAATGGGTCGACAACATGCACGACTGGTGCATCTCGCGGCAGCTGTGGTGGGGCCACCGCATTCCGATCTGGTACGGCCCCGAGGGCGAGATCGTCTGCGTCGGCCCCGACGAGCAGGCCCCCGAGGGCTACGTGCAGGACCCCGACGTGCTCGACACCTGGTTCTCCTCGGGCCTGTGGCCGTTCTCCACCATGGGCTGGCCCGACGCCACCCCGGAACTCGGAAAGTTCTATCCCACCAGCGTTCTCGTCACCGGTTACGACATCCTGTTCTTCTGGGTGGCCCGGATGATGATGTTCGGCATGTTCGTCTCCGACGACCCCGTTCTCACAGCATCGCGCAGCGATTCGGTGAGGGGTGGTGGCCGGGAGACGGGCGGGCCCTCGGGCAAGGGCGGACAGCGGCAGGTGCCGTTCCAGGATGTGTTCCTGCACGGCCTGATTCGCGACGAACACGGCAAGAAGATGTCCAAGTCGCGCGGCAACGGCATCGACCCGCTGGACTGGATCAGCGAATACGGCGCGGACGCGACCCGCTTCACCCTCGCCCGCGGCGCACAGCCCGGCAGCGACCTGTCCATCGGCACCTCGCACGTGATGGCCTCGCGCAGCTTCGTCACCAAGCTGTTCAATGCCACCAAGTTCGCGCTCATGAACGGCGCGGCACCGGGCGAGCTGCCCGCCCGCGACACCCTCACCGACGCCGACCGCTGGATCCTGGACCGGCTCGAAGCCGTTCGCGCCCAGACCGATACGGCGCTGGACCGCTACGAGTTCAGCAAGGCCCTCGAAGGGCTGTACCACTTCGCCTGGGACGAGCTGTGCGACTGGTACCTGGAGCTGGCCAAGGTGCAGTTCGCCGCGTCCGAGGAGCGCGCCGCCAGCACCCGCGTCGTGCTCGGCAATGTGCTGGATTCGGTGCTGCGCCTGCTGCATCCGGCGATTCCGTTCGTCACCGAGGCGCTGTGGCGGGCGCTCACCGACGGTGAATCCCTGGTGATCGCGCGGTGGCCCGAGACCTCCGGCGTGCCCGCCGACGCGGTGTCGGATCGCCGCATCGCCGACGCCCAGCGCCTCATCACCGAGATCCGCCGCTTCCGCAGCGATCAGGGGCTCACCGACAAGCAGAAGGTGGCCGCGAAGCTCATCGGCATCGAGGCCGCCGACCTCACCGGGCAGCTCGCCGAGATCGCCGCGCTCGCCCGGCTCACCGAGGCGGGCGAGGATTTCGCCGCCACCGCCGCACTCGAGGTGCGCCTCACCGATGCCACCGTGACCGTGGAGATCGACACCTCCGGCACCGTCGACCTCGACGCCGAACGCCGCCGCCTGGAGAAGGACCTCGCCGCCGCCCAGAAGGAACTGGCGGGCACCACCGCCAAACTCGGCAACGAGGGCTTCCTCGCCAAGGCGCCCGAGGATGTGGTCGCCAAGATCCGGGGGCGTCGGGAACTGGCCGCCTCCGAGGTCGAGCGCATCGGCGCGCGGCTGGCGGAGATCGCGAAGCTGGCGGAGCGCCAGTGAACGACGAGCCGGAGCGTCGGTACGCGGAGGAGCCGTTGACGGGCGGCACCTCCCCGGTCGACCTCGCCGAAATGGCCTTGGTCGAAGCCGAACTGGACCAGCGCTGGCCGGAAACCAAGATCGAGCCGTCGCTCGCGCGCATCTCGACGCTCATGGATCTGCTGGGTTCGCCGCAGCAGGGCTACCCGGCCATCCACATCGCCGGGACCAACGGCAAGACGTCGGTCACCCGCTTGATCGACGCCCTGCTCACCGCCCTGCACCGGCGTACCGGGCGGATCACCAGCCCGCACCTGCAACTGGCCACCGAGCGCATCGCCATCGACAATGCGCCCATCACCCCCGGGCGCTATGTCGAGACCTTCCGGGAGATCCAGCCCTACGTCGAGATGATCGACGCGCGGTCCACGGCGGCGGGCGGTCCGGCCATGAGCAAGTTCGAGGTGCTCACCGGCATGGCCTACGCGGCCTTCGCCGAGGCGCCCGTGGACGTGGCCGTGGTCGAGACCGGGATGGGCGGACGCTGGGACGCCACCAATGTGGTCGACGGACAGGTCGCTGTGATCACCCCGATCGGGTTGGACCACACCGAGTATCTGGGTCCGGACCTCACCTCCATCGCGGGGGAGAAGGCCGGGATCATCAAGAAGGCTCCCGACGACGAACTGGTGCCGCGCGACACCGTGGCCGTCATCGCACAGCAGGAGCCCGAGGTCATGGAGGTGCTGCTGCGCCGGGCCGTGGAGGTCGACGCCGCCGTGGCACGCGAGGGCTCGGAGTTCCGGGTGCTGTCGCGGGCGGTGGCCATCGGCGGGCAGATGCTGGAACTCCAGGGTCTGGGCGGGGTGTACGACGAGATCTTCCTGCCGCTGCACGGTGAGCATCAGGCCCGCAATGCCGTGCTGGCACTGGCCGCCGTCGAGGCGTTCTTCGGCGCGGGCGCGCAGAAGCAGCTCGATATCGATGCCGTCCGTGCGGGATTCGCGGCGGCCGCGAGTCCGGGGCGGATGGAGCGCATGCGCAGCGCGCCGACCATCTTCATCGACGCCGCGCACAATCCGGCGGGGGCGCGGGCCTTGGCGGCGACCCTGACCGAGGAATTCGATTTCCGCAAACTGGTCGGCGTGATCGCGGTCCTGGGGGACAAGGACGCCGGTGGCATCCTCGACGCCCTGGAGCCGATCTTCGACACCGTCGTGGTCACCCAGAACGGTTCGCCGCGCGCCCTGCCCGTCGACGATCTGGCCAACCTGGCCGTGCAGCGCTTCGGTGACGAACGCGTCGCGGTCGCCCACGAGCTGGCCGATGCCATCGAAACCGCCATCGCCCTCGCCGAAGAGGGCGAGGATATGGTCTCGGGGGCGGGCATCGTCGTCACCGGTTCGGTCGTCACCGCCGGGGCGGCCCGCTCACTGTTCGGAAAGGACCCCGCGTGAATGGTCATGCTAGGAGGCGGCAGCGTGCGTGATCATGACGAGCCCCGGTCCGGCGGCGACGAGCCCGGCGCGAGCCCATCCGCCGATCCGGTGCCCGCGCCCGCCACCGATCCGTGGAAGGGCTTCCGGGGGGTGATGGCCGGATCGCTGATCCTGGAGGCCATCACCGTGCTGCTGGCGCTGCCGGTGGTGGCGGCGGTCGGCGGCGGGCTGGAGTGGTGGTCCACCGCCTACCTCGTGATCCTGGCCGCGGTGATGGTCGTCGGCTCCGGCTTGCAGCGGCGGCCCTGGGCCATCCCGTTCAATCTGGGCTTGCAGGTCTTCGTGATGGCGGGCACGTTCATCCACCTGTCCATCGGCATCATCGGCATCGTCTTCGCCGCGGTGTGGGTGTTCATCCTGGTGCTGCGCGCGGATGTGAAGAAGCGCATGGAGATGGGCCTGCTCCCGAGCCAGCGCACCGAGCATCAGGGCTGACGTCGCCGGATTCGGGAGTTCGCGCGCTCCCCGGTTACGCTGTGCGCCGTGACTGAGCAGACGTTGGTTCTCATCAAGCCGGACGGCGTGGCCCGTGGCCTGATCGGTGAGATCATCACCCGTATCGAGCGCAAGGGTCTGAAGATCGCCGCGCTGAAGCTTGTGAACGTCTCCGAGGAGCTGGCGGGCGAGCACTACGCCGAGCACAAGGAGAAGCCGTTCTTCGGTTCCCTGATCGAGTTCATCACCTCCGGCCCCGTGGTCGCGGCGATCCTCGAGGGTCCGCGCGCCATCACCGCCTTCCGCCAGGTCGCGGGCGGCACCGACCCGGTCGAGAAGGCCGTCCCCGGCAGCATCCGCGGCGACTACGCCCTGGAAACCCAGTTCAACCTCGTCCACGGCTCCGACTCGCCCGAGTCCGCCAAGCGCGAGATCTCCCTCTGGTTCCCCGAAACCGCCAACTGACACAGCGCCCGTTCGCATCGGCCGCGCCATCGCCCACCCCCCGGTGCCCACCCTCCCGCGCACCGGGGCACCCCCTGCTGCCTGCGTAAACCCCCACCGCCCGAGTAAACCCCGTTGGTTCGCGGCGCGTCTCGGTTCTGGACTGACCGGAGCGGGGGAGCGAAGCGGAGGAGCGGAGGGAGGGAAGAACCGAGACTTCCAGCGCCGCGAACCCGCCGGAGCGGAGCGGAGGCAATCAAACACAGTGTGGGATACTGGGCAGCGGATGTAGCCGACGCCGGTCACTAGCGGCAGGTGGCGGCCACAACCGAGGCACCGCAGCATGACGGACGGTCATCGCTGCCGCCGGCAGCTTCCGAGACTCGGCTGTCGGGCGGCACGCTGGATGAACGCTCGTGCGGTGGTGTTGAGCCAACCAGCCAGGCGCCGCGTGACCAGTTAGCCGAACGACGACAACAACAGGCGAACACCGGACACGCGGGGCGAGACCATACGACCTCGAGCCCACCGGGCACCGAGGCGAACGGACAGTGCCCCCGCGTCGGCCGCGTCACTCCCAGAGGGACGCGCCCGGGGGTCCGAGGAGAATTCGTGGCCGAACAAGAGCCGCAGGACGCATCGCAGGTGAACGGTGAAGGGGAGGCGGGCCGTTCGGGACAGGGACAGTCGGCTACCGCCCCGGCCGCCGAACAGTTGCCGGAACGGATCCGAGTGCACGCACTGGCGAAGTTGCTGGGCACGACCAGCAAACGCATCCTTGCCCACCTGACCGAGATGGGCGCGCAAGCCCGCAGCCCCCAATCCAGCCTGGACCGCACCGTCGCCGAAACCGTGCGTGACGCGTTCGGGCCGCGTGACGTGGCGGTGACCGCCGCGACCGTGCCCGGCGACGCCGCCCCGGGCACCGCCGCCCCGACGTCCGGGACCGTAGCCGCCGAGGCGACCGCGGCCGAGACCAGGGCAGTGGTGGCCGCGGCCGATCAGGCCGCCGCGACCGTCGACGAGGCCATTGCCGCGGGCGACGACCGGGCCGCCGACGAGCTGGCCGCCGAGGAGGTCGAGCAGGCCGAGGCCGCCGAGTCGACCGCCGCGCACAAGCCGACCACCCTGTTCGCCAGTCCGTTCCAGTCCGTGGCACCGGCCGCCGAGGAATCCGTGGTCTTCGAGCCCCCCGCCGTGGTGGCCGCACCGCTGTTCCTGCCGCCGGACGCCACCGCCGCCGAGGAGTTGCGCCGCAAGCGCCGCGTCGAGCGCAAGCCCAAGGAGGAGCCGGTCGAGGAGACCGCGCCCGCCGCCGAGGAGCCCGCGACCGCCGAGGAGCCCGCACCCGCCGAGGACGGCACCGACGAGGGCGACTGGGACGAGAACCGCGACAAGAACGACGGGGCCTCCCGCCGTCGCCGCCGGGGCCGTCGCGGTCGTGGCCGAGGTCGCGGCGAGCAGCAGAACGAGGGCGAGGACAACGCCTCGGAGTCCGAATCGGATACCGACGACGAGGACGAGACGCGGACCGCCGCCGCCGAGGCGTCGGCCGAGGGCGAATCCGGCGAGGATGACGCCGAGGAGTCGGCCGTGCCGGAGGGCGCCAGTTCCCGCCGTCGCCGTCGGCGCCGCCGCCGCAAGGGCGGGGAGGACGGCGACAACGAGCCCGCCGACGACGATCCGCCGAACACCGTCGTGCACGAGCGCGAACCGCGCAACAAGCGGCGCGCCGAGAAGAACGCCGACGAGGTGCAGGGCATCACCGGTTCCACCCGGCTCGAGGCCAAGCGCCAGCGTCGCCGCGACGGCCGCGAGGCCGGTCGCCGTCGCCCGCCGATCCTGACCGAGTCGGAGTTCCTGGCGCGGCGCGAGTCGGTGGACCGCGTGATGGTGGTGCGGGAGAAGCACTTCGCCGAGCACCCGACCTCCACCACCCAGGTGGCGGTGCTCGAGGACAACATCCTGGTCGAGCACTTCGTCACCAGCACCGGGTCGGCCTCCATGGTCGGCAATGTGTACCTGGGCAAGGTGCAGAACGTGCTGCCCTCGATGGAGGCGGCGTTCGTCGACATCGGCCGCGGTCGCAACGGCGTGCTGTACGCGGGTGAGGTGAACTGGGAGGCCGCCGGGCTCGGCGGCAAGGAGCGCAAGATCGAGCAGGCGCTCAGGCCCGGTGACACCGTGCTGGTGCAGGTCTCCAAGGATCCGGTGGGCCACAAGGGCGCCCGCCTGACCACCCAGATCAGCCTGGCCGGTCGCTTCCTGGTGTACGTGCCCGGTGGCACCTCCACCGGTATCTCGCGCAAGCTGCCCGATACCGAGCGCAAGCGGCTCAAGGAGATCCTGCGCGATATCGTGCCGCAGGACGCGGGCGTCATCATTCGCACCGCCTCGGAGGGCGTGAGCGAATCCGAGCTCGCCCGCGACGTGGAGCGGTTGCAGAAGACCTGGCGCACCATCGAGGAGCAGTCCAAGAACGGCTCCGGCGCGCCCAAGACGCTGTACGAGGAGCCCGACCTGCTGGTCAAGGTCGTGCGCGACCTGTTCAACGAGGACTTCTCCAAGCTGGTCATCGAGGGCGAACGCGCCTGGACCACCGTCGAGAACTATGTGCGCACGGTCGCCCCCGACATGCTGAGCCGGGTCGAGCGCCACGACAACAGCGCCGTGGACGTGTTCGGCGCGTTCCGCATCGACGAGCAGCTGGCCAAGGCGCTCGACCGCAAGGTGTGGCTGCCCTCGGGCGGCACCCTGGTGATCGACCGCACCGAGGCCATGACCGTGATCGACGTGAACACCGGTAAGTTCACCGGTTCCGGCGGCTCCAACCTGGAGGAGACGGTCACCCGCAACAATCTGGAGGCGGCCGAGGAGATCGTCCGCCAGATGCGGTTGCGCGATATCGGCGGCATGATCGTCGTCGACTTCATCGACATGGTGCTGGAGTCCAACCGGGATCTGGTGCTGCGCCGCCTCACCGAGGCGCTGGGTCGTGACCGCACCCGCCACCAGGTGTCCGAGGTGACCTCGCTGGGCCTGGTCCAGATGACCCGCAAGAAGCTGGGGACCGGCCTGGTCGAGGCGTTCTCCACCACCTGTGAGCATTGCCACGGGCGCGGCATCCTGGTGCACAACTATCCGGTCGAGTCCGCTCCGGCGGAGGAGGGCGGGGGCCGCCGCGAGGGTCGTCGTCGCCGCAAGGACAAGGGCGAGAAGGCCGCCGCCGCGCCGGAACCGGCCGTGGTGGAGGAGAAGGCCCCGCCGACCGAGGAGAAGGCCGCCGCCAAGCGGGCCCACCCGGTAGCGCTGGCCATGGCCGCCCACCAGGCCGAGGATTCCGCGCACGAGGCCGCCGACGCGGCGTCCGCCGCGGTGGAAGCCATGGATCTGGCGGTGGCGCAGGTCGAGACGACCGGAGTGGACGAGGCGGCCGAGTCCGCCGATGTGACGGTGGTGGAGGCGGCCGACCAAGCGGCCACGGCCGCCGCGCAGGCCGCCGCCGCGGCCGAGGAGGCCGCGGCCACCGCCGCCGAGTTGAAGGCCGCCGAACTGCGGGCCGCCCAGGAGCAGGGCGCTGGAGCCGCCGATGCCGGGGCTGACCGGGAACCGGTCGGGAGAACCCGCGGCGCGAAGGCGCGGACCAATGGCACCGCGGCGGCAGCGGCCGACGCGGTGGTGGCCCCGGCGGCCGAGACGGCCGCCGGAGCGGCCGATCTGCTGGTCACCGAGGCGCAGGCCGCCACCGGGGTGCAGACCGCCGAGCAGGCCGGGACCGGAGCCGCCACGGCGACCGGGCGGGACACCGCCGCAGCGTCCAGGGCGCATCCGGAGCCGAAGATGGCCGTGGCCGAGCCGGAGAAGGTGGTGCCCGCACCGGAGAAGGCGGCGCCCGCCGCGACCACGGACGAGGCTCCGGCCGGTCGCCGTCGTCGCCGGGTGGCGCGCACCGCCGCCGCCCCAGCCACCGACAGCCAGGGCGCGGTGTTCGTGCTCTCCAGTTCGGATCAGCCGACGACCCCGGCCCTGTCGTTCGACGACATGCCGCCGCCGCCGCCCCCGCGCGCCCGGACCCGCCGTCGTGCGGCCGGTCGTCCGGCGGGCGCTCCGGAGGGCGAGAGCTAGCGGTTCGCTCGTAGCGCCCGCATCGTGACCGTGGCCCCGCCGTGCACTCGGCGGGGTCACGGTCGTTCGAGCCGCTGCCCGAGCTGGACGCGGGCGCGCCGTGAACGACAGGACCGTCCGCGTCGCGACCGGTACCCCGTCGCGAACCGTCGGCCGGGCCGGTCGTCGCCGCGCCCGCTCCCGCCGCATTCAGTCGTCGCGCACCGTGATGCCGAAGGTGCGGGCGAAGGCCGGGGCCAGGTCCACGAGTTGCGCGGGCCGGATGGTCGCGCCGCGCAGGGCCTCCAGGCCGTGGGTGATGTCCACGGCGAGCGCGCCGCGCAGATCCACGTCCTTCAGCGTGGCCCGATGCAGGGAGACGCCCTCCAGGATTGATCCGGGGAAGGTGACCTGCGTGAGCTTCGCCTCTCCGAAATCGGGCTGGCGCAGCACGCAGTCGACGAATTGGACCTGCCGCAGGTTCGCATTGCGGAAGTTCACGGCGTCGAGTTTGCAGCCCTCGAACCGCACCCGCCGCAGGCCCGCGCCGACGATCTCCACCCCCGAGAGCGCGGTGTCGATCAGCTCGGCGTCCATCCAATCGGTCTGGCCGAGGTTGGTGCCGATCCACCGGCAGCCGCGCAACCAGACCTCGGAGAATCGGGAGAATCGCAGGACACCGCCCTGGAAGGTCACCCCGGTCAGGGCCGATTCCTCGAACCGCGAGCCGCTGGCCTCCGTGTCGGCGAGCAGCACGCCGTCCAGGTGCACGGTCTCGTAGCCGACGTCGGGTTCCGGTTCGCCGGCGAAGGGCCGGAGGTGGCGGGCATAGGCGAGATCACTCAGCTCACGGGGCACTCCGGCACCATAGACTCGGTCACCGACAGGCGTCGCCGCGAATGTGCTCGACCCCATCGCGACCCGGTTTGGAGGGGTAGGCCCGAGTCCTGTAGTCTTGGACGGTCGCTGCCCGGTGACAGCACTCTGCTGTGGAGCCGTGGCCCGGTTCAATCGAGAGCCACCAGGCGCTGAGGCGGCGGTGATTACCAGACCAGTCTGCGGCGGTTTCCGGTGTCGATCGGAGACAGGCCGTGAGAGCCACAGTGCCCAGTGCACTAGTAGAGGAAGAAGGGCAGCCGACCGATGGCAACGTACGCGATCGTCAAGACCGGCGGAAAGCAGTACAAGGTCGCGGTCGGTGACCTGGTGAAGGTCGAGAAGATCGAGGGTGAGCCGGGCACTTCGGTGTCGCTGTCGCCGGTGCTGGTCGTGAATGGCGCCGAGCTGACCACCGATGCTGACAAGCTGGCGAAGGTTTCCGTGTCCGCCGAGGTCGTCGAACAGACCAAGGGGCCGAAGATCCGCATCCACAAGTTCAAGAACAAGACCGGCTACCACAAGCGTCAGGGCCACCGTCAGAAGCTGACGGTCCTGAAGGTCACCGGCATCAAGTAGTCCGACCAGGGGTTCGCACCCCGGCATGAGCGGTCAGGCCCGAAGGCGGTAGCGTGCGTAACCACGCAGGGCCCCGGTCATGCCGCATCGAAACTGCACGAGGAGTTAGCAATGGCACATAAGAAGGGTGCATCCAGCTCGCGCAACGGTCGCGACTCGAATGCCCAGCGGCTCGGTGTGAAGCGCTTCGGCGGCCAGGTCGTCAAGGCGGGCGAGATCCTGGTCCGTCAGCGCGGCACCCACTTCCACCCCGGCGTGAATGTCGGCCGTGGCGGTGACGACACGCTGTTCGCCCTCGCGGCGGGCTCGGTCGAGTTCGGCACCAAGCGTGGCCGCAAGACCGTCAACATCGTGGAGCCGGTGTCGGCCTGACGCCGTCACGGAGCTTCTCCACAACTTTCCGAAGCGGGTCAGGGTGCGGAAACACCCTGGCCCGTTTTGCTGTTCGCGCTACTGTCCGATCGGCGCTGCCAACGCAGCCGACACGTCCTGAAGGAGGATGATCACCGATATGTCCAAATTCATCGACCGTGTCGTATTGCATGTGCGCGCGGGCAAGGGTGGGCACGGCTGTGCCTCGGTGCACCGCGAGAAGTACAAGCCGCTCGGCGGCCCCGACGGCGGCAATGGCGGCAATGGCGGGGATGTGGTCCTCGAGGTCGATCCGAATGTGCACACCCTGCTGGACTTCCACTTCCACCCGCACGCCAAGGGCGGCAACGGCAAGCCCGGCGAGGGCGGCAACCGCAATGGCAAACAGGGTGAGGAACTGCTGCTGAAGGTGCCATCGGGCACCGTCGTCATGACCGCGGACGGGGGCATCCTGGCCGATCTCGTGGCCGACGGTGAGCGCTTCATCGCCGCCAAGGGTGGCCGTGGCGGCCTCGGCAATGCCGCGCTGGTGTCGAAGGCGCGCAAGGCGCCCGGTTTCGCGCTGCTCGGTGAGGCGGGGCAGGAGCGCGATCTGGTCCTCGAACTCAAGTCGGTGGCGGATGTGGGGCTGGTGGGTTTCCCGTCGGCCGGCAAGTCCTCGCTGGTGTCGGTGCTCTCGGCGGCCAAGCCGAAGATCGCGGACTACCCGTTCACCACGCTGGTGCCGAATCTCGGGGTCGTGCAGTCCGGTGACACCACCTTCACCGTCGCCGATGTGCCGGGACTGATTCCGGGGGCCAGCGCGGGCCGCGGTCTGGGCCTGGACTTCCTGCGGCATCTGGAGCGTTGCGCGGTGCTTGCCCACGTGGTCGACTGCGCCACCATGGAGCCGGGCCGGGATCCGGTCTCCGATGTGGACGCGCTCGAGGCCGAGCTGGCCTCCT
Source organism: Nocardia sp. CC213A (assembly GCF_030766805.1). Classification (NCBI taxonomy): domain Bacteria; kingdom Bacillati; phylum Actinomycetota; class Actinomycetes; order Mycobacteriales; family Nocardiaceae; genus Nocardia; species Nocardia sp. CC213A. The sequence goes on along the minus strand of NZ_JASFXA010000017.1, from coordinate 96,609 downwards.
ACAAGCCCGCGTTGCAGGCCGATACCGGACTGGGGGATCTGGCGGACCGGCCGCGCGTGGTCATTCTCAACAAGGCCGATATTCCCGATGCCGACGAGCTGGCCGATTTCGTGCTTCCGGAGTTCGCCAAGCGGGGTTGGCCGGTGTTCAAGATTTCCGCCGTCAGCCGGGAAGGTTTGCGGCCCTTGACCTTCGCGCTCGCCGATATGGTCTCCGAGTATCGGGAGGCGCATCCCAAGGCCGAACCGAAGCGTCCGGTCATCCGCCCGGTCGCCAAGGGCGACAGCGGATTCCGCGTGACGCACGATCCGGAGACCGAGGGCGGGTTCATCGTCTACGGCGAGCGCCCGGAGCGCTGGGTGGCGCAGACCCAGTTCGACAACGACGAGGCCGTGGGCTACCTGGCCGACCGCCTGGCTCGCCTCGGTGTCGAGGAGGAGCTGGTGAGGCTGGGTGCGCAGCCGGGCGCGCCGGTCACCATCGGTGATGTGTGCTTCGACTGGGAGCCGCAGATCTCCGCGGGTGTGGAGGTCATGATGACGCGGCGCGGCGTGGATCCGCGCCTGGACCAGACCGAGCGCATCAGCGCCGCCGAGCGCAAGCACGCGTCGCGGGTGCGCCGTGGTCTGGTGGACGAGGACGACTACGAGGAATGACGTGCCGCGGTGGTTCGCTCCCGCATCGTGGCGTGGGCGGCGGCGCGGTGTTCGACAGTGACCGCGGCGGCGGTGCAGCGGGTGTACCGCGGGCGAATTGAGGTGTGGTGCAGTGAGTTCGAGTATCACGCGGGTGGAGACCGAGCGCAGTGACGCCCGGCAGGCCATCGCGTCGGCGCGCAGTGTCGTCGTGAAGATCGGTTCCTCCGCGCTGACCAGCCTGGAGGGCGGCCTCGACAACGATCGGCTGGACAAGCTGGCCGATGCGGTGGAGACGCGGATGCGGGCCGGATCGGATGTGGTGGTGGTGTCCTCCGGTGCGATCGGCGCTGGCATCGCACCGCTGGGATTGTCCAGTCGCCCCAAGGATCTGGCGACCAAGCAGGCGGCGGCGAGCGTGGGGCAGCTGGCGCTGGCGCACGCCTGGGGCACCTCGTTCGCGCGCTACGGCCGCGTGGTCGGACAGGTGCTGCTCAGCGCGGACGATTTCGCGCGGCGGGAATCGCATCGCAACGCGCAACGCACTCTCGATCGGCTGCGTGGCCTGCACGCCATCGCGGTGGTGAACGAGAACGACACCGTCGCAACCGAAGAGATCCGGTTCGGCGACAACGACCGGCTGGCGGCGCTGGTGGCGCACCTGGTGGGTGCGGACGCGCTGGTGTTGCTCTCCGATGTGGACGGCCTCTACGACGGCGACCCGCGCAAGGGCGGCGCGAATTTCATTCCGGAGGTGCGCGGCAGCGCGGATCTGGACGGGGTGATCGCGGGCAGCGGCGGCGCGCTCGGCACGGGCGGTATGGCGTCCAAGCTGTCCGCGGCGCGCTTGGCCGCCGATGCCGGTGTACCGGTGCTGCTCGCCGCCGCCTCCGATGCCGCCGCCGCCCTGTCCGGGGCGACGGTCGGCACCGCCTTCGCCGCTCGGCCGGTCCGCCTGTCGGCGCGCAAGTTCTGGGTCCGCCACGCCGCGGACAGCCGGGGTGCGGTGCACCTCGACGCGGGCGCGGTGCGGGCCGTGGCCGAGCGCCGCAGCTCCCTGCTCGCCGCGGGTATCACCGAGGTGCGCGGCCGCTTCTACGGCGGCGACGTGATCAGCCTGGTAGCACCCGACGGCCAGGTGGTCGCCCGCGGCATCGTCTCCTACGACAGTGACGAACTGGAGACCATGAAGGGCCGCTCCACCACAGACCTACCGGAAGGTATGCAACGCCCCGTCGTGCACGCCGACGACCTCGTCAAGGTGTGAGCGCGGCCGTCGTGCCCAAGCCGCCACCGGCGTAAGGGGATTCGGCGGAGAGGCCGGAACCGGCCGGCAGCACCGTCGGCCCGGCGGCACGCCGCGAGTTCCCGGTATGGCTGGCGTGTCCCGAGTTGAGGGGCGACGGAAGGCCACCGGAAGGGCAGTGGGCGGACGGGCGGTACGGCGCATGCTGGAGAGGCACCCGGCGCCGTATCGCATGTGCCCTTCGCCGATAGCGGTCCCGGATCCGGCGCGGTCCGCCCTTGCCGCGCCGGGCTCGCGGTTCGGTGACCGCCCGCGGCGCCGGGTGCGCCCGCACCGCCGTGGAGGTAGGTATGTACGTACTGCCCGACTGGCATGAACTGCTGGCCGCGTTCTGCGGCCATATCGGCGATCAGCCGGAGGATCATCCCGTGACCCGCTGGGCTCGGTTGCTGGCCGAATCGCATCTGGCGCGGCGGGATCGGCCGGAGTGCGCCATCGAGATCGACCGTCGGCGGGCCCACATGGTCGAGTGCATCGACGATTACGTGCTGCGCCGGGCGCGCCGCGCCGATTCGGCCGCGGCGCACGGCGAATCGCTCGGCAGCGTGGTGGATGCCATGGCCGCCGCCCATGTGCGCGCGGTGCATCTGCTGCGCACCGTCGACGCGGTCTCCGATGAGCGGGTGCACGCGGCGTGGTTCCTGTTGGCCTCCATGGCGGACGGGTGGACCGACCGGGTGGCGCAGGTGACCGGAATGGTCGGCGAACCGGTGCGCCGGTCGGCCTGAGATGTGCCGGCCCCGGGGCCAGACACCCGGGGTGCGGTGGTCGTGGTCGCGCGCAGGGGGCGCGGCCGCGACCACCTCGGCCGCCGTCCACGCCGTGGCTATCCGGTCGGGCGGGCTTCGAGAACACTGTCGGGAGCGGCGGTGTCGACGGTGCGGACGAGGGTGAAACCGCTGCGGGACAAAAGGTCTCGGAACTGCTCGGCGGTGCGTTCCCGGCCGCCGGAGTTGACCAGCATCTCCAGGTCGATGAACTTGCCCGCGTGCGGGCGGTGGTGTTCGGGCAGCAGGATCTCGATGACGAGGAGGGTGGCGTCGGGCGCCATCGCCGCGCGCACGGTGCGCAGCAGCCGCTCGGCGTCGGCGTCGGGCCAGTCGTGCAGGATGTGTTCGAGCAGGTAGGCGTCGCCGCCCTCGGGCACCGATTCGAAGAAGGATCCGGAGCGCAGCGTAAGCCGTTGGGTCAGTGAAAGTTCCGTGATCTCGTCGGGCGGCTCCGCCAGCACTCGAGGCAGATCGAAGAGTATGCCGCGCGCGTCCCGGTGGCGGCGCAGGATCGCGGCGAGCAGGGCTCCGCGTCCGCCACCGATATCGACCACCGTCCCGAACCGGCCGAAATCGTATGCGGCGAGCAGCGGTTCGATGGCGAGGGTGTTCACGCTGGCCATGGCACGGTCGAACAGTTCACCGAGTTCCCGGTGTTCGGCGGCGTATTCGAAGAATCCCGCCCCGTCCAGCGCGGGCCCGACCGGTTTTCCGGTCCGCACCGCATCGGCCAGATGCGTCCAGTGGCGGCGGTGATACTCGGACCCGAAGAACAGCGACAGATCCCGCAGCGTGACCGCACCGTCCGACCGCAGCGCCCGCGACATCCCGTTCAGCGCGTACGCCCCGTCGCGCCGCCGCGTGAACACATCGAAGCTGACGAGCAGCCGCAGCAGCCGCTCCAAGGCATCCGCGTCGGCCCCCACCGTGCGCGCCAGCTCCTCCACCCGTTTCGGCCCGTCCGCCAACGCGTCCGCGATCCTGAGCTGTGCCGCCGCCTGAATCGCCGGTGCCAGAAACCCGGTCATCTGCAATTCGAGCAGTGCGATATGCCCCGGCACCAGATGCCGATGCAGCGCCGCGAGCCCATCGCGCACCCGCCCCACCGCGCGCACCAGCGGTGGCGGAGGCAGTTTCATCGATCCGAATGCCACGGCGGCTCCATCACTGATCGGCGCTGCTCGGACTCGTCGAGCCTACGCCGCCTCGACCACTGGGGCGCGGTCACTTTCGATCCGGGCGTGGCGGGACGGCAGTCGCACGGTCGGGGTTACCGGCTGCTTCGATCGGGTCGAATCACCGACCGGAAGGAACAATCGTCGCCATGCGCCGAACCACCGTGATAATTCTCGCAGTCACGATCAGCGTCGGCGCGCTGAGCGGCTGCAGCCGCACTTCCTCGGAGACGAGTGCTCCCAGCGGCGCCGGGACCTCGACGACAGCCGTGGCCTCCGGTGCGAGCACAGCCGAATACTGTGAGGCGGTGGAGGAACTGGGTGATTTGGCGGTAGCCTCGACGTCGGCGGAACTCATCGCCAAGGCGCGTCGAATCGCCGAAGTCGCCCCGGCCGATATCCGCGCCGATTGGGTGGCGTTCGCCGACGCCAGTGCAGCCGGGCTCGATCTGTCGGAAATCGATTTCTCGAACCCCGACACCGCCATCGAGGAATTGCAGGGCAAAACGGTGGAGGCTCAGCAGAACGCCACGAAGCTGACCAATGCTTCCACCAATATCGGCAAGCACATCACACGAACCTGCAAGTAGCCCGGCCCGGTGGCGTGGGGTGTCCGCCCCCAGGCGCCCACGCACACGTAGCGGGGCCGGTGTGCGCATCGGCCTCCGACGGGTTCAGGAGGGGGTGGCCAGGGCGAACGGCAGCACCGCGTCGGCTCCGGCGGCGCGCAGCGCGCGTGCGGCCATGGTGAACGTCCAGCCGGTGTCGGTGAGGGTGTCGACCAGCAGGATCGGGCCGTCCACCGAGGTGAGATCCGGTGTCTCCCAGGCATTGTGGAGGGCGGCCACGCGGTGGGCGGAGTTGACGGCCGAGACCGGGGGCAGGTCCGGGCGCAGGTGCAGGACGCCGAGGTCGCGCAGGCGGCCGATCTCGGCGAGCCGGGCGGCCAGGGAGGCGGCGAGAATCGGGTGGGTGGGTGATTCCAGGGCCATGACGGCGGTGGGGCGCCGCGCCCAATCCCATTCGCGCAGTACCACCGTGCAGGCGCGGAAGACCTCGTCCGGCACCGGGCCGTCCGGTGCGTCGAGCAGGGCGCGCAGCCGCTGGCCCCAGCCGAGATCGCTCAGGCGGCCCAGCACGCGGCCGGTCTCGGCGCCGTCGGAGATCTTGCCGGACAGGGAGATTTCGAGCTTGGCCATACCCGTCGGCCACTGCTTGCGCGGGGCCAGATCGATACCCGGCCGGTCCAGACGGGCTCGGATCTCGGCGACCTGGGCGGTATCCACGCCGGTATCCGGGCGGGTGCCCGTGCAGTTGTCGCAGCGGCCGCAGCCGGGGGACTCGGGGGTGAGGCCCGGGTCGTCCAGTTGCCGCCGCAGGAAATTCATCCGGCATTCGGCGGTGGCCTGGTAGTCGATCATGGCCTGCTGTTCGGCGTCGCGGGCGGCGGCGAGCCGTTCATAGCGCTCGGTGTCGTAGGCCCAGGGCTCGCCGGTGGCGATCCACCCGCCGCGCACCCGCTTGACCGCGCCGTCCACGTCCAAGACCTTGAGCACCATCTCCAGGCGGGAGCGATTGAGTTCGACCAGCGGTTCCAGCGCGGCGGTGGACAGCGGCCGATCCCGGTCCAGACTGTCCAGCACCGAGTGCACGATATGTTCCCGAGGGAAGGCGACCGAGGCGAAGTAGCTCCAGATGCGCCGGTCCTCGGGTCCGGGCAGCAGCACCACCTCGGCGCGCTCGGTACCGCGCCCCGCACGACCCACCTGCTGGTAGTAGGAGATGGGGGAGGAGGGCGCGCCGACGTGCACCACGAATCCGAGATCGGGTTTGTCGAAGCCCATCCCCAGCGCCGAGGTGGCGATGAGCGCCTTGACCTCGTTGTTCAACAGCGCGATCTCGAGGGCTTCGCGCTCGGTGGGTTCGGTCTGGCCGGTGTAGGCGGCGACCTGGTGGCCGTGCGAGCTCAGCACGTCGGCGAGGTCGTGCGCGGCGGCCACGGTCAGCGTGTAGACGATCCCGGAGCCGGGCAGTGCGCGCAGGTGCTGGCTGAGCCAGGCGGTGCGCTCGACCGCGTCGGCGATGCCCACCACCGACAGCCGCAGCGATTCGCGATCGAGGCTGCCGCGCAGCACCAGCGTATCGGTGCCGATCTGGGTGGCCACGTCGGTGACCACGCGATCGTTGGCGGTCGCGGTGGTGGCCAGCACCGGCACATCGGAGCCGAGGTCGGCGATGAGGGTGCGGATACGCCGGTAGTCCGGCCGGAAGTCGTGGCCCCAATCGGAGACGCAGTGCGCCTCGTCGACGACCACCAGTCCGGCGTCGGCGGCCAGCTTCGGCAGTACCGCGTCGCGGAAGTCGGGATTGTTCAGCCGTTCCGGGCTCACCAGCAGCACGTCCACGTCGCCCGCGGCCACCCGGGCGTGGATCTCGTCCCATTCGGTGACATTGCCGGAGTTGATGGTGGCCGCCACCACGCCCGCGCGCTCGGCGGCCGCGACCTGGTTGCGCATGAGCGCCAGCAGCGGCGACACGATCACCGTCGGGCCGCGTCCCGCCGCCCGCAGCAGCTTGGCCGCGATGAAGTACACCGCCGACTTGCCCCAGCCGGTGCGCTGCACCACCAGCGCCCGCTGCCGTCGCACCACCAGCGCCTCGATGGCGGTCCACTGATCCTCCCGCAGCCGCGCCGACGGCCCGGCGAGTTCGCGCAGCAGCCGTTCGGCGTCGTCCCGCAGCGCCGCACTGGTCTCGGTCGGAGGGGTCGCGTTGGTCGGGGTCACGCGCTCCATGGTGCCTCACGTCGCCGACAACCGACCGCGAGCGGGGGCTTCCCGCACCCCTTCCCCCGCTCGCGCACCGCTTCCAGGCGTTTCGGCCGATAGTGCGGCGAGCCCCGATCCGATCGCCGTAGTAATTTCGCCGGGTACCGCGCCCGCTGCCGCTGGATCGCACGGCGCCAGCCCGGGCCCCTCCGATTCCCACCGGGTCGGCGGTGCGGCATGCGGGTCCGACCCCCCATGTCGCCGCGAGGGCGGGAGTCACCGCACGCGGTGGTCCGGTGTGGGCACAGCGATATCTCGGATGTCTCGAACGTGCGATCCGGTGTACCGAATGACAGGCGAACTTGATTGCGGTGCGGTCAAGATCGGGCGGGGCGGGGCTCGGTGCCGGACAATGGGGGGACCGGGGACCGGCGGGCGCGTCCCGGGGGCGGATGGGAGGCGTCATGGGTCAGCAATTTCCGTCGCCTGCGGGTTGGAGCCCGCCGGGCACACAGTTCACCAGTGGTTCCGCGACGTCGCGCTCGATCACCGGGGTGGTGGCGGGACTGGTGATGACGCCGATCGGAATCGCCTTGGCGGCCAATGGCGGGCTGGATATCCGCTACTGGGTGATCGTCGGCGCGGTGACCGACCGGTTCACCGCGTCGGTGCAGATCATCGTGGGCTCGTTGCTGCTCATGCTGGTGGCGGTGCTGGCCGCCTACTCACCGCTGGGCACCATGGTGGCGAGCCTGGTGTGGGGCGTGTTCCCGGGCGTGCTGCACCTGCTGTTCCCCGACGACACCTTCCGGCTGATCGGGGAAATGCCGCTCATCTCCAGTGAGATGACGGTGGCGCTGCACGCCTGGGTCACCTACGGTTTCGCGCTCATCTCGGGGTTCATGCTGCTGGGCGCGGGCATCGTGGGCGCACTGCTGCGCCGCTGAGCCCGCGCCCGCACTGCACAGCTCAGCCCTTCACACACAGCACCTGGCGCAGCGTCGCCACGACGTCGACCAGTTCGCGCTGGGCGTCGATGACCTGGTCGATGTCCTTGTACGCCGCGGGGATCTCATCGATCACTCCGGCGTCCTTGCGCGACTCCACGCCCTCGGTCTGCGCGATCAGATCGGCCACCGTGAACTGCTTCTTGGCGGCATTGCGGCTCATCCGGCGGCCCGCACCGTGTGACGCGGACTGGAACGAGGCCGGATTTCCCTTGCCCCGCACCACATACGACCGCGTACCCATGGATCCGGGAATCAGCGCCAGATCGCCCGCGCCCGCCCGCACGGCGCCCTTCCGCGTCACCAGCATGGGCACCCCGTCGACGATCTCCTCCGCCACATAATTGTGATGGCAGGAGATCGGCTCGTCGAAACGCACGTCGGCCCCGGTGAATTCATCCCGCACGGCCTTGCACACCAGCGCCAGCATCACGGCCCGATTGCGCGCCGCGTATTCCTGCGCCCAGGTCAGATCCCGCCGGTACGCCGCCATTTCCGGGGTCCCGGAGAGGAATACCGCCAGATCCCGATCCGGCAGATCCTGATTGTGCGGAAGTGCCCGCGCGATGGCCATATGCCGCTCGGCGAGTTCCTTGCCGATATTCCGGCTCCCGGAATGCAGCAGAATCCACACATTCTGCTCGGTATCCAGGCAGACTTCGACGAAGTGGTTGCCGCCGCCGAGTGATCCCATCTGCTTGTGCGCCTTGGATTCCAGGGAACGGACTCCGGAATGCAGTCCATCGAAGGACTTCCAGAAGCGCTCCCAACCGGAACGCAACGTGGTGCCCGCCGCACGCTGGCCGTGGATCTCCGCCTCGAGTCGCCGCACATTCACCGGCTCCCGATGCGCGGTGAATCCGACCGGTACCGCCGCCTCGATGCGGGACCGCAGCGACAGCAGATCATCGGGCAGCCGCGCGGCCGTCAGCGAGGTGCGTACGGCCTCCATGCCACAGCCGATATCGACGCCGACCGCGGCGGGCGCGACCGCGTCCCGCATGGCGATGACGGATCCGACCGTGGCCCCCTTGCCGAGGTGCACATCGGGCATGACGCGCACGCCGTGCACCCATTCCAGTTGCGCGATGGTGCGCAGCTGCCGCAAGGCGGCGGGGTCGACTTCGTGCTCGTGCGCCCACATGAGCGTCTGCGCGCGCGTTCCGCGCAGCTCGACGGGAAACATCGTTCGGTCCTTCCTCTTTTTCGAACAGGTCCACCGTAAGGACCGAGTGGGCGTGCGCGCATCCGAATATCGGGCCGGGTGACGGCGTCGCGTCGTGCCGGTCTGCCGTCGCGACGGCGCTTTTCGGCGGCCGAATGCTTTCCGGGTGTCGCCGGACTCGTCTAGCATCGCCTCGTTCGATCGCTTCTGAAATAGTGGAGATTCTCTTGTCGCTCGCTCGTAGTGCCGCAGTCACCGCCGCCTCCGTCGCCGTCTGCGCGCTGGGTTTCGCCGCGCCCGCGCAGGCCGCGGGACAGCACGGCACCATCGCGATTTCCCGGCTGAACAATGTGGTGGTCGCCGCCACCGACACCTCCAGCCGAGTCGTCGCCGACGCCGCCGCCATCAGGGACTGCAATGTGTACGACTGCGAAATCGTGCTGCGCTTCAGTGACGGATGCGGTGCGGTAGCCCGGGGCGCGGACGGGGTGTACGGGTGGGCGGCCGCGCCGACGCGCGCCGAGGCGGAGGCGGCCGCCGTGGGCGGATTGGGAGAATCGCATCCGCCATTCCCCGATCTCGGCAGCGCCTCCCCGCGACCCGCCCAGATCGTGCTTTCCGCCTGTACGGCAAACGCGTCCTAGCGGGCGAATCGGCGTAGATATTCGGAGGAATTCACGTCGGAAGTATTCGAGTTCGCCGAGTTTTCCGCTGTCGAATGGTTGGATGCACGATGGTTGCCCATTGCGCCAGAAGATTACGCATTCCGAACCACCGCAGACAGGAGAGCGTTGTCGATGAAAGGTGTGAGCCTCGCCGGTGTGATCGCCGTGGGCCTGACGGTCGCGGCCTGCGGTGAGGAGAGTGAACCCGCGGTGCCGCCGCAACAGCCCCCGTCGCTGACCGTCGGGATCAAATTCGATCAGCCCGGGATGTCGGTCATGGGGCCGGACGGCGTGCCACGCGGTTTCGACGCCGACGCCGCCACCTATATCGCGGGCAAGCTCGGTGTCACGCCCGAGCACATCGTCTGGAAGGAAGCGCGCTCGGAAGATCGTGAGCGCCTGTTGAATTCGGGGGCGGTGGATTTCGTGGTCGCCTCCTACTCCATTACCGCGGGTCGCCAGCAGCAGGTGTCCTTCGCCGGGCCGTACCTGGTCGCGGGGCAGGATCTGCTGGTCCGGCAGAGCGAGCGGAAGATCGAACGTCCCGAGGACCTCAACGGCCGCACGGTCTGCACCGCGGAGGGCTCCAGCTCCGCGGACAAGATCCGCAAGGACTTCGCCGCCCGCGCCGATCTGGTCACCCGCGACACCTATGTGCAGTGCGTCGCCGACCTGCTCACCGGCACGGTGGACGCGGTCTCCACCGATGACGTGATCCTCGCCGGATACGCCGCGCAGCATCCCGGCACCCTGCGCGTGGTGGGCCATCGCTTCACCCGGGAGCACTACGGCGTCGGCGTCCGCAAGGGTGATATCGACATGCAGGCTCGCATCACCCGGGCCATCCGCATGATGATCGACGACGGCACCTGGCGGCGCGCCATCGAAGCCAATATCAGCCCGTCCGGACACCGAACCCTGCCGCCCCCACCGGTTTTCAACGCACCGGACAAGGAGATCGCCCCCGGCGACCGCACTCAGCTCGATCCGGAGCTGGTCCGCATCACCGAGGCCATCGCCGCGACCTTCAACGCCCAGGACTGGGAGGGCTTCCAACAGCTGGTCTGCCCCGAAACCGCCCAGGACATCGACGATCTCGTCATCCAGTACACCCCGCAGTACGACCGCACCCTGGGCCCGGAGGTGCGATCGGCGGGATTCACCAAGACGATCACCGGCATCACCCAGACCAGCCCGAACTCGGCCACCTACCTGGCGCACGAATCCTTCACCAATATCCCGGAGAAGTACCGCCGGTACTTCAAGGACATCGACTACACCGGCACCATGGTCCGCCGCGACGGCGAGTGGCGACTGTGTTCCATCGCCGCCGATTTCGTCGAACCCTGAGCGGTCAGTGAGACCGCTCGGCGCGGGCCGGCACCAGGCCGTAGGGGTCCGGGTGGATCTCGCGGGTGAAGTCCATGACCTCCACGGCGGTCGGACGCAGTCGCAGCAGTACGAAGTCGTCGCCCTCCGGACCGTCGGGGAAGAACATGTCGAATCCGTTCACCCATCGGGCTTTGCGTTCCTCGAGGTCGTCGACAACGGTGGCGGTGGCGTACACGCACGCGTAGGCGTAGGCCGCGCGATCTTCTACGGCGTAGGTGACCTCGGGGGAGCGGGCGATATCGGCCGCCTTGCGTGAGGCCGGGCTGGTGCCGATCCAGATGGTGCCGTCGGCGTCCACGCCCGCGTGCTGGACGAGGCGGGTGTGGACGCGCCCGGCGGCGCTCGTGCTGAGGAATCCGTACGGGGTCGTCCGCAGCATCTCCCGGGTGGTGGCGAACAGTTGGTTCGACATGACCAAGCTCCCAAACAATATAGAGGGTTCGTTTCATATAGATATAGAACGAACAACCTACATGGGGCAAGGTCGATCGGGTCACACGGTGGTGCGGGTGAGGGCGGTGCGCAGGGCGGCGAAGGCCGCCGCATTGGCGCGTTCGGTCTCCGGGAGGTGCCAGGCCATGGACATGAAGCCGTGGACGGTGCCGTCCCAGCGCTGGACCTCCGCGTTCACCCCGGCCGCGCGCAGGCGGCGGCCGTACGCCTCACCCTCGTCGCGCAGCGGGTCGAATTCGGCGGTGACGATATGGGCGGGCGGCAGGCCGGACAGGTCGGCGCGGGTCGGATTGGCGTAGGGGTGGTTCGCGTCGGCGGGGGTGCGCAGATACTGCCGCCAGTACCAGTGCAGGTGGGCGGCGGTGGTGAAGTAGCCCTCGGCGTTGTCGGTGTAGGAGGGGCTGTCGCAGGCCGGGTCGAGCATGGGGTAGAGCAGCAGTTGGAAGGCGATGTCGGGGCCGCCGGTGTCGCGGGCTCGGAGGGCGGCGACGGTGGCGAGATTGCCGCCGGCGCTGTCACCGGCGACGGCGATGCGGGCCGGATCGCCGCCGAGGGCTTCGGCATGGTCGGCCACCCAGCGCAGGACCGCGTAGGCGTCGTCGGCGGCGGCCGGGAAGCGGGCCTCCGGGGCACGCCGGTAGTCGACCGACACCACGATCACGCCCGCCGCGTCGGCCATGGTCCGGCAGAACCGGTCGTGGCTGTCGAGGCCGCACAGGACGAACCCCCCGCCGTGGTAGAAGACCACGACGGCGGGCACCCGCTCGGCGTGTAGCGGCCGGTACAGCCGGACCGGCACCTCGGGCGCGTCCGGTGGTCCCGGTATCAGCCAATCCTCCACCCCGGCAACGGGTATCGGCTCCACCACCGGCACGGGCCGGGCGGCCAGGAAGGCCCGCGCCGCGGCGGCGTCGCAGACCTCGGTGCCGAGTGCGGGGAAGGCCGCCGCGGCGGCGTCGACGAAGGATCGCCATTCGGGGGAGAGGGGCATCGGGTATTCCTTGCCGGGGTCGCTACGGATTCCGCGGGATGAACTTGCCCGCCGCCAGACCGCCGTCCACGGTCACCTCCGCACCGGTGATGTAGGCCGCCGCGTCGGAGGCGAGGAAGGCGACCAGCTCGGCGACCTCCTCCGGCAGTCCGGTGCGTTCCAGCGGCAGTGTCGGGAAGCTGCCCGGGCCGGTGGTCAGATACGGCACCATCGGAGTGGCGATGGGGCCCGGATGCACCGAATTCACGCGGATGCCGACGGGTCCCAGCTCCAGCGCCGCGATCTTGCTGAGTCCGCGCAGCCCCCACTTCGAGGAGCCGTAGGCGGAGTGGTTCATCAGGCCTTCGATCCCGGCCTGGGAGGAGATGTTGACGATGGAGCCGCCGCCCGCCTCGGTCATCGGCCCGACCGCCGCCTTGATGCCGTTGAACGCACCGACCAGGTTCACCCGCAGAATCCGCTCCAGCTCCTCGGTGGAGGTCTCCACGAGCGGTTTCATGGTGTAGATCGCGGCATTGTTCACCAGTACGTCGAGTTTGCCGAAGGTCGAGACGGCTTCGCCGACGGCGGTGTTCCAGCTGTCGTTGTCGGTGACGTCGTGATGCACGAAATGCGCTGCCGCCCCGAGTGATTCGGCTAGCTCCTTACCCTCCGCGGCCAATACGTCGGTGATCACCACCCGTGCCCCGCGTGACGCGAACAGTCGTGCCTCCGCCGCGCCCTGGCCGCGAGCCGCGCCCGTGATGAGCGCGACTTTGCCGTTCAGATCAACCATGTCGTTTCCCTGCTCCATGTCCTTGTGTCCTCGCGCCGCCACCGCGGTCGGGCCGGGGTTATGCCTGTCCGAAATAGTTCTGCACGCATACCCCGTGGTCACGGGGGTGTCCCAGTGGTCGGGACCACATCGTGCCGGGCACCGGGGGCCGCCTTAGCGTCGATCGCACAACCCGCGTCCCCGCCTGCCGTCGTCCCGCCGTGTCACGGCGGCCCGCGCACCGGCTGCGGTAACTGAAAAGGACTCGAGAACTGTGGAATTCGAATTCGATGTGGTCGTGGTCGGCTCCGGCGCGGCCGGGATGACCGCCGCGCTCACCGCCGCCTACCGCGGGCTGTCGGTGACGTTGATCGAGAAGAGCCGCCTGTTCGGCGGCTCGACCGCGCGCTCCGGCGGCGGTATCTGGGTGCCGAACAATCCGGTGCTCCAGGCGGCGGGCGTGCCCGACAGCCCGGAGATGGCCCGCACCTATCTGAAAGCCGTTGTGGGCGATCGCGTTCCGGAGGCCAAGCAGCGGGCTTTCCTGGATCACGGGCCGGAGATGTTCCGCTACCTGGGCGCTCGCTCGCGGTACTGGGAATTCGTCTACGACCGCGGCTATTCCGACTATCACCCGGAGTTCCCCGGCGGGCTGTCACAGGGCCGCAGCATCGAACCCGCTCCCATCGACGGGCGGCTGCTGGGCGCGGATCTGCACAAGATCAATCAGCCGACCATGTCCGCGCCCAAGGGCATCGCCATCACGGTCAGCGACTTCCACGACCTCAATATGATCGCCCGCACCTGGGCGGGCAAGAAGACGGCCGTGAAGGTGGGTGCGCGCACCGCGCTGAACCTGCTCAGGGGCGCGCTGCCGCTCAGCCTGGGCAAGGCCCTGGCCGCCCGGCTGTGGCTGTCGCTGCGGGACGCGGGCGTGCCGGTGTGGCTGGGCACGCCGCTCACCGAGGTCGTCACCGAGGGCGGCGCCGTGGTCGGGGTGCGGGCCGAGCACGAGGGCCGCTCCGTCCTCATCCGGGCGCGGCGCGGCGTGGTGCTGGCGGCGGGCGGCTTCGAACACAACCTCGAGATGCGCGAGCAGTACCTGTCCGGGCCGCAGTCCACCGACTGGACCGTGGGTGCGACCGAGAACGTCGGGGAGGGCATCGTGGCGGGCCAGAAGGTCGGCGGCGCGGTGGACCTGATGGACGACGCCTGGTGGGGCCCGTCGGTGCGCAATCCCGACGGACCGCCGTTCTTCTGCCTGGCCGAGCGCTCGCAGCCGGGCGCGATCATGGTGAACGACAACGGGGAACGGTTCGTCAACGAATCCGCGCCGTATGTGAACGTGGTGCACCGGATGTACGAGATGGAAGCGGCCGGCACCGGCAGCATCCCGGCGCACTTCATCTTCGACCAGAACTTCCGCGACCGCTATCTGTTCCTCGGCAACTTCCCGAAACGCCCACTGCCGCAGAAGTATTACGACGCGGGCATCATCACCTCGGCCGACACCCTGGCCGAGCTCGCCGACAAGATCGGGGTGCCCGCCGACCGGCTCACCGCCACCGTGCGGCGGTTCAACGACTTCGCCCGCGCCGGTCGCGACGAGGATTACGGCCGTGGCGATTCCGCCTACGACCGGTACTACGGCGATCCGACCGTGCGCCCGAACCCTACCCTCGCACCGCTCGAGCGCGGACCGTTCTACGCGGTGGAGATGGTGCCCGGCGACCTCGGCACCAAGGGCGGCCTGGTGACCGACGAGTACGCCCGGGTGCTCGACCACGACGGTGAGCCCATCGCCGGACTCTATGCGGCGGGCAATAATTCGGCCGCCGTCATGGGCAACGACTACGCCGGTGCGGGCGCGACCATCGGGCCCGCCATGGTGTTCGGCTTCATCGCCGCCAATCACCTGGCCGACTCGCGGTCGGCGCGACACGAGGAGAGCTGAGATGGGACGCGTCGACGACAAGCACGTCGTGATCACCGGCGGGGCGCGCGGCATGGGCGCGGCCTTCGCGCGCCGACTCGCGGCCGAGGGCGCGCGGGTGACCATTGCCGATGTGCTGGCCGAGCCGGGGCGTGCGGTGGCGGCCGAGATCGGTGACGCCGCGCTGTTCCTACCGCTCGACGTGACCGACGAGGGCGATTGGACCACGGTGATCGCCACCGCCGAGGCGCGGTTCGGCCCGGTGTCCGGGCTGGTCAACAATGCGGGCATCGTGCACGTGGACCCCATCGAGAAGCTGTCGGAGGCCGACTACCGCCGGGTCGTCGACGTGAACCAGGTCGGTGTCTTTCTCGGGATGAAGACGGTGATCGGCTCCATGCGCCGTGCGGGCGTGGGGTCCATCGTGAACATCTCCTCCACCGGAGGACTCATCGGCTATGCCGATATCCTCGGCTACGTCGCCTCCAAATGGGCGGTGCGCGGGATGACCAAGACGGCGGCGCAGGAGTTGGCCGCCGACAATATCCGGGTCAACTCGGTGCATCCCGGCATCGTCGCCACCGAGATGACGGCGGCGTCGGATCGCTCGCGGTCGATCGCGGCGACGCAGCCCATCGCGCGCCCCGCCACCCCGGAGGAGTTGGCGAATCTGGTGCTGTTCCTCATCTCCGACGAGTCCTCCTACTCCACCGGCGCGGAATTCGTCGCCGACGGCGGCTTCACCACCCAGTAAGACCGGCGCGGTTCCGCCATCGTGCGACTCCGCCACTGCGAGACAAGGACATTCCCATGCAGAGCTTCCACGGCAAGGTCGCCGTCGTCACCGGGGCCGGGGCCGGTATCGGCCGGGCGCTGGCCCTCGAACTGGCCCGCGAGGGGGCGGCGCTCGCGCTGTCGGGGCGCACTCTCGACAGCGTGGCCGAGACCGCCGCCCTGTGCGAGCAGGAGGGGGCGAAGGCCCGCGCCTATCGGCTCGACGTCACCGACCGCGCGGCGGTGTACGCGCACGCCGACGCGGTGGTGGCCGATTTCGGCACGGTGAACCTGGTCGTCAACAATGCCGGTGTCTCGCTGACCGCCAATATCGAGGACGTCACCTGGGAGGACTTCGAGTGGATCTTCGATATCAACTTCTGGGGCACGGCGCACGGCACCAAGGCGTTCCTGCCGCATGTCATCGCCTCGGGTGACGGGCATATCGCCAATGTCTCCAGCATGTTCGGGCTGGTCGCCTGCCCGAGTCAAAGTGGTTACAGCTCATCGAAGTTCGCCATGCGGGCGTTCACCGACGCGCTGCGCCAGGAGATGATCATCGCGGGCCACCGGGTGGGCGTCAGCAGTGTGCACCCGGGCATGATCAAGACCGAGATCGCCTGGAAGGCAAGGGCGTCGGCCGATCGTGATCGCGACGCCCTGGCCTCCAACTTCGACCGGCTGGCCAAGACCTCGCCGGAGCAGTGCGCCCGGACCATCCTGAACGGCATCCGCAAGAACAAGCCGCTCATTCTCATCGGCACCGACGCCAAGGCCATGAACTGGATGCAGCGCCTGCTCGGCTCCGGCTACATGAAGCCGCTGACCGCGCAGATGCGCAAGGAGATCTGACTCAGGCGAGCACCTCGATGCGTGCCGGAACGTACTTGTGCCACGGGGTTCCGGCGATCGGGTCGCGGTGGCGCAGGGAGGTGAGCTCGTTCGGAGCCACGCCCGCGCGCCGACCGTCGTCCTCGGTGCCGAGACCGTTGGGCAGGGTGATATTGCCGGGTCGGACGGTATCGGTCACCTCGACCACGGCCGGGGCCGCTCCCGCCTCGGTGACCACGCGCACCCGGTCGCCGGTGTCGACGCCGAGCCGCCGCGCGTCCTCGGGGTTCACCCGCAGCGCGCCGTCGGCGTCGCGGCGTCGCCAGGCCGGATCGCGGAAAATCGTATTGGCGGTGAAGGATCGGCGCTCACCGGCCGCCAGGATGAACGGGTAGTCGGGATCGGCCCGGTCCGGCGCATCGGCCAGTTCGCTGAAAGCCGCCAGCAGTTCCGGGATCTCCAGGGTGAAGCGGCGATCCGGGCGGCGGACGTAATTCCAAGTGTCGGACCATTCGTCGACCGTGAACGTGACGCCCGAGCGGCCGTGCAGGATTGCCTCGAAAAGCTGCTCCCCGGCGGCCAATCCGGGACCGCGGTACCCGGCGCGGCCGACCCCTGCGGGATTGCCCAGGGCGCACAGGTGGGCGATGCCCCACAGCACGGCCGCCCCGCGCAACTCCTCGGGCAGGGTCGGGCCGAGGGTTTCGTAGAGCACGTACGGCGCCAGCCGCATCAGCGTCGGATCGGCGGCGACGGCACTGAAGAAGGCCAGCGCGAAGGCGTGACGTCCGGCGCGGGCGGCGGTACGCAGCCGCGCGAGGGTGGTCCGCGGGACGGCGTCGAGCGCGGTGAGCAGGCGCGCGTAGATCTCCGGCTCCGGCAGCGTGCCCGTCAGCGGCGGCAGCAGCGGGGCGCGCAGCTGGAAGGTGTTGTGCGGGAACTCGAAATTGAAGAAGGTGGCCTCGCACTTCTCGAACTGGCTGGCCGCGGGGAGTACGTAGTGCGCGTGCCGGGCGGTTTCGGTGAAGGCCACATCGACCACGACCACCAGGTCGAGGGCGTCCAGCGCGGCGCGGAAGGTCTTCGAATCCGCGAGGGAGTGCGCGGGATTCACGCTGTCGATCCACATGGCGCGGAAGCGGTCGGGGTGATCGGTGAGGATCTCCTCGGCGATGGAGTTGCACGGCACCAGGCCCGCGATGATGCGCGCGCCGGTGACCGGGGTGCGGCGCGCACCGCCGGGCTGGCTGACCCCGCCCGCGCCGCCCAGCAGGCCACCGGCCATCGGGGCGACGGCGGTCACGAGTTTCTCGGCGGCGGTGTCGGCGAGTTTCGCACCGGCGGGCAGGGCGGTGAGTGCGCCGAGGGAGGCCGACAGCGTGGTCGCGCCGAGCGGAACGGCGCGGGTGGCGGCGGTGCCGAGGGTCTTGCGCGCCCGGTCCAGGAGTGACGGTGGTCGGGTGCGCGCGGTGCGTGGAGGAGCGGCGCTGCCCGCCACGGCGGCGAGCACCGAGTGCAGGGCCATGGTGCCCGGCTTGCCGAAATTGCCGGTGAGGATCCACAGCAGCTTGTTGAGGTACGACGACAGGGTGGAGTGCGGGGCCTGCTGGATGCCGAGGTCCTCGTAGGTGGCGACGGACTCGCCGGTGCCGATGGCGCGCGCGGCGGCGCGGATCAGCTCCTCGTCGACCCCGCAGCGGCGCGAGAACTCGGGCACGTCGACGGTCTTCAACCGCGCGAGCACGGCGTCCGCGCCGGTGGTGTGCTCGTCGAGGAATTGGTGGTCGAGCAGGTCCTCCTGCACCAGCACGCCGAGCAGCGCGCCCAGGCAGTAGGCGTCGGTGCCGGGCGCGACCTGGAGGTGGATGTCGGCGAGGTCGGCGGTCTCGGTGCGGCGCGGGTCGATGACGATCATGGTGCGGTCCGGATCGGCGGCGATCTGCCGCAGCACCGGCCTGGCCCGCGCGAAACTGTGGGACTGCCAGGGGTTCTTGCCCACGAACACGACCACCCGGGCGTGTTCGAAATCGCCCTTGGTGTGGCCGCCGTAGAGCTTGCCGTCCACCCACATCTCGCCGGTCTTCTCCTGCGCCAGCGCATTGGAGTAGTACTTCGCGCCGACCGCGGCCTGGAGCGCCTGCGCGTAGCTGCCGCCCAGGTGATTGCCCTGTCCGCCACCGCCGTAGAAGAAGATCTTGTCGCCGCCGTGGGTGTCGCGCACCGCGCTCAGCCGGGCGGCGATCTCGGTGACGGCGGTATCCCAGTCGATCTCGGTGTAGCTGCCGTCCGGTTCGCGCCGCAGCGGGCGGGTCAGGCGGTGCGGATAACTCTGGTAGTAGTCCAGCCGCAGCGCCTTCTCGCAGGTGTAGCCCCCGGAGGCGACGTGCTCCTTATCGCCGCGGATGCGGGCCAGCCGCCGACCCTCGACCTCGATCTCCAGCCCGCAGTTGCATTCGCACAGGATGCACGCCGTCTTCCGCGCCGATGCCATGGCGGTCTCCTCCTCAGTGAACGGACAGAACGTTCCTTCGTAGGTGCATGATTGCAGTATAACGATCGGTATACAAGGGTGATGGGCAAACACCCCGGTCGGCGGCGGGTTGTTCGGTACCGTGGGATTCATGGCTGGACCGGTGTCGCCCAAGGGATCTCGCATCGCGCTCGTACTGGGCGGGGGAGGGCCGGTGGGTATCTCGTGGCTCGCCGGGTTGGCGGTCGGGTTGCGTGCGGCGGGTATCGACCTGGGCCTGGCCGATCGGTTCGTGGGCACCTCGGCGGGTGCGGTGGTGGGCACCGTGCTCGCGGCCGGTGCCGACCCCATCCGCCTGCTGACCCCGCCGCCCGCGGACGCGCCGCCGCTGCGAGCGGATCCGGCGCGGCTGGGGGAGATCTTCGCGACCATGACCGAACCCGGCATCGCCCCGAAGGACGCCCGCCGCAAGATCGGCGCGCTGGCCATGGCGGCGGACGTCGGTGCGCCCGGAGTGCACATCGACCGCATGCGCGCCCTGGTCGGCGTCGACGACTGGCCCGACCGCGATATCGTGCTCACCGCCATCGACGCCCACTCCGGCGACCTGCGCACCTGGACCCGCGGCGGCGCGGCGACGCTGGCCGAGGCCCTCGCCGCCACCACATCGGTTCCCGGTGTGCTCCCGCCCATTCCCATCGACGGCCGCACCTACATCGACGGGGGCCTGCGCTCCGCCATCAACGCCGATCTGGCCCTGCCCGCGGACGTCGTCGTCATCCTCGAACCCCTGGCGCACATTTTCCCCCGCACCCGCGCCGACCGCGACCTCGGCTCCGCCCGCGAGATCTCCGTCGTCCCCGACGCCACCGCCGTCGCCGCCTTCGGGCCCGACGTCTTCGCCGTCGCCGCCCTCACCCCCGCCTTCGAATCCGGCGTCCGCCAATCCGCCGACGCCGCCACGTCCCTCAAAGACGCCTGGCCCGCCCGCTGACAGGTGTCGCGCGGATGCGCGGTGGCCTCAGTCGTGGGTCGCGCCGATATTGTGCAGCACCTCGTGGATGATCGGATCGTCGAGGTGGTTGGCGACCGCGCGGCCCATGCGGGTGGAGGTGATGAAGTTCTCGTGCCGCAGGACCCGCAGTGCCTGGGAGATCGAGTTCTCGGTGCGGCCGGTGGCGGCGGCGAGTTCACCCACGGTGATGCCGGGGCAGCGGTGCAGGCAGAGCAGGATCTCCAGGCGGCCGGGATCGGAGAGCAGGTCGAAGCGGCGCGCCCAGGCGCGAATGTCCACGCCACACAGCGCCAGTTGGCCGCGCTGAACCGGTGACCCCTTCGTTGACCGCGGTTCTCCCATGGCCCTCACGGTAGTCGCGTCGGAACGCCAGGCCCTATTATCTGTTCACCTGAACAGGTGAACAGTTGAAAGGCTCTCGATGAGGATTGGCTCCCGGACGTCGCGCAGCGTCGGTGTCCTGCTCGCACTGACCGCCGCGCTGTCGGCGTGCGGTGCGCCGACGACCACCGACGACGGGTCGCTGGTCCTCGCCGACGGATACGAACTCGGCGGCTACAACCCGATCGCCGGGTACGGCGCGGCGGGTGAGGCCAAGATGTACGACGGGCTGCTGCGGCTGCGCGGCGGCCCGGGGCTCCCGGAGTTCGATCCGGCGCTGGCGATCGCGCCGCCGGTCGCCGCCGCCGACGCCGCGGTGTGGACCGTCGAGCTGCGGCCGGGGGTGAAGTTCAGCGACGGAACGGATTTCGACGCCGCCGATGTGGTGGCCACCTATCGCGCCGTTCTCGATCCCGCCTCCGCCTCCGAGGTGCGCTCCTCCTACGAGATGATCGAGCGCGTCGACGCCGTCGACTCCGATACCGTGCGCTTCACCCTGCGCTACTCCTACGCCGCGTTCCCCACCAAGCTGCTCATCGGCATCGTGCCGTCGGAGGCGGTCGCCACCCCGGGCCCGGCCGCCGAATCCCCGCTCAACACCGCCCCCGTCGGCACCGGGCCGTACCGCCTGACCGAACTGACCCCGGAGCGCGCGGTGCTGGTCGCGAACGAGGACTACTGGGACGGCCCGCCCGCGGTGCGGAAGGTCACGCTGGTCTACGTCCCCGACGACAACACCCGCGCGCAGCGCATGGCCGCCGGTGAACTCGACGGCACCACGCTGCCACCGCTGCTGGCGCGCACCTTCGCCGACCGCGCCGGAATGACGGTGTCCGCCAACACCTCCGCCGACTGGCGCGGCGTCTCGCTGCCCTCGGGACATCCGGTGACGGGTGACCCCGCCGTTCGCATGGCGCTCAATCTGGCGGTGGACCGCCGGGCCGTCATCGACAATGTGCTCGGCGGCTACGGCCGCCCGGCCTATACGCCGATTCCCGAGGTGTACGGCGAAGCCCACAATCCCGCGGCGACATTCGACTTCGACCGGGAGCGGGCCGCGGCACTGCTGGACGCGGCCGGGTGGCGACCGGGACCGGACGGCATCCGCGTGCGGGACGGTCAGCGGGCCGCGTTCACGGTCATGTACAAGTCCACCGACACCCTGCGCCGCGATCTGGCACAGGCGTTCGCCTCCGACGCCCGCCGCATCGGCATCGAGGTGGATCTGGAGGGGTTGTCCTGGGACCGGATCGAGCCGCGGGTGGAACGCGACGCCATTCTGCTCGGCGGCGGGGACGAACCCTACGATCCGGATACGCAGGCGTACAAGACGCTGCACTCGGCCTACCTGGACCCGGCCGTGGGCAGCGTCTACGACAATGCCAGCCGCCACGCCGATCCCGCCGTCGACGCGGCCCTCGATCGGGCCCGCCGCAGCACCGATCCGGCCGCCCGCGCCGCCGCGTACCGCGACGTGCAGAGCGCCTACATCGCCGACCCGAGCTATGTGTTCCTGGCCTTCCTCGACCACACCTACGTGACCAGGGATTCGAATTGGGTGATGTCGGGCCCCGTGCTGGAGCCGCATACGCACGGCGTCGCCTGGGGACCCTGGTGGTCCCTGCACACCTGGACGCGACGCTCGTGACCTCGGTGACGCCGCGGCGCAACCGATTCCGGGACCGGGGGCTGCCCCGGATGATCGGCTTCCGGCTGCTCACGCTGATCCCGGTGCTGGCGGCGGTGGCGGCCGGACTCTTCGCGGCCGCCGCGTATTCGCCCTTCGATCCGCTGGCGGGCTATCTGGGCAATCGCTACGAGACCACCTCGGAAGCCGACAAGGCGCTGCTGGCACGGGAATTGGGCCTCGACACCCCCTGGTACCAGCTGCTCGGCCGCTGGTTCGGCCGGGTGCTCACCGGTGACCTGGGCATGTCCCGAGGTTACGGTCAGCCCGTGAGTCAGGTGGTGGCCGAACGCATTCCGTGGACCGTGCTGCTGGTCGGCGTCTCGCTCACCATGGCCGTTCTCATCGCGGTGACGCTCGGCGCGTGGACCGGGATGCGGCGCGGTGGCCTGGTGGACCGGGCGGTCAGCACCGCCTGCGTGGTGGTGCAGGGGCTGCCGCCGTTCGTGCTGGCCCTGGCCGCCATCGGAATCTTCGCCGTCGGCACCGGCTGGCTGCCGCCCGCCGGACTCACCGACGCCGGCGCCGACCCCGATGTGGCTCAGGTGCTCCGGCATCTGGTGCTGCCCGCGTCGGCGCTCGCGCTGTCGCAGCTGCCCTGGCTGCTGCTGGCAGTGCGGGAGTCGGTGTCGCACAACCGGAGTGAGGACTTCGTCACCGGAGCCATGGCGCGCGGCGTGGATGCGGTCACCATCGCCCGCCGCCACATCCTGCCCATGTCGCTGGCTCCGTTCGTGACCATCCTGGGCGTGCGGCTGCCCGAACTCGTGGTGGGCGCGGTGCTGGTGGAGGAGATCTTCTCGTGGCCGGGCATCGCGGGCGCGTTCGTCGACTCGGCCACCGATCTGGATATGCCGCTGCTGGCCCTGCTCACCGTGGGCACCACGGGTGCGGTCATGCTCGGCTCGCTGCTCGCCGACATCGCCTGTGTAGTACTGGATCCGCGGGTGCGTGCCGATGGCTGACCGACGTTTCCGCGTCGCGGCCGCCGTCCTCGTCGCGGTCGCGGCCTATGCGCTGCTGGTGCCGTGGCTGTTCGGGATCGACGACCGGCTCACCGACTTCGCGGCGGCCCGGCGGGCGCCGTCGGGGGCGCACTGGTTCGGCACCGACGCCGCCGGACGTGACCTGTTCGTGCGCGTGGCCGCCGCCATTCGCGTCTCACTGCTGGTGGCTGTCGCCTCGGCGCTGCTGGCCACGGTGCTCGGCACCCTGGTCGGCACGGCGTCCGCGCTGGCGGGCGGCTGGGTGGACCGGCTGGTCATGCGCGTCGCCGACACCACCAACGCGCTGCCGCATCTGCTGTTGGGCATCGTCATCGTGGCGCTGTTCCGCGGCAGCGTGCTCGCCGTGGTGCTGTCCATCGCGCTCACGCACTGGGTGCAGGTCGCCCGCGTGGTGCGCGCGGAGACACTGAGCGTGCGCGAACACGACTACCTCGCCGCCGCCCGGCTCGCCGGTGCCGGACCCGGATATCTGTTGCTGCGGCACGTGCTGCCCGCCGTCGCGCCGCAGGCGTTGATCGCGGTGGTGCTGTTGCTGCCGCATGCGGTATGGCACGAATCCACGCTGTCGTTCCTGGGGTTCGGTCTGCCGCCGCACGCGCCGAGTCTGGGCACCCTGCTGGAGGAGGCGCGCTCCTCACTGCTGCTGGGCGGCTGGTGGACGCTGGCGTTCCCGGCCGGCGTGCTGGTCGTCACCACGGTGGCGGTGGCGGTCGCCGGATCGGCCCTGCGCGCCAGGCTCATTCCCCCGAAACCCGCGAGGCTGCTGTCATGACCCTGGTCGATCCCGCCCTGCGCGCCGGACTCGCCATCACGGCGCTCACGGTGCGCATCCCGCTGCCCCGAAGGCGCGTCGTGCACGCGGCCACCGACGTGACGCTCGATGTCCCGCGCGGCCGGGTGACCGCCCTGGTCGGCGAATCCGGTTGCGGCAAATCGGTTGTCGCCAGCGCCGTGCTGGGTCTGCTGCCGCCGCACGCCGAGGTCGGCGGGGCCATCCGCGTCCCGGCCGGGGACCGGCAGCTCGATGTGCGCACCACCGACGAGCCCTACCGGGGTCGGCATGTAGGACTGGTACCGCAGTCCCCGGCAACGCATTTCACCCCGGTGCGCACCATCGGCGCGCAGCTCCTCGAGACGCTCGACCGGCTCGGCTCCCCGCACGGCTGCGCCGACCTGGCCGAGCGCGTCGGCTTCCCGATCGAGGCGTTGGACCGCTATCCGCACGAGCTGTCCGGCGGGATGGCGCAGCGCGCCGCCGTCGCCGCCGCACTGGCCGGTGATCCGGAGACGATCGTCGCCGACGAACCCACCTCCGGACTGGATCGCGACCGCACCGACCACGTGCTGCGCCTGCTGCGCGAGTGCACCGACCACGGTGCGGCGGTCCTGCTCATCACCCACGATCTGGCCGCGCTCATCCGCACCGGAATCGCCGACACCCTGGCGGTCATGTACGCCTCCCACCTGATGGAGACCGGACCGGCCGCGGAACTGCTCGACGATCCGTGGCACGAGTACACGCGGGATCTGCTGGCGGCGCTGCCCGAGCGCGGACTGCGGCCGCTGCCGCATCCCAGCCCGGAGCTGACCGACCTGAGCGCCGAGCGCTGCCACTACCTCGGTGGACCGACGACCCTCACCGCGCGGGGACCGCGCCTGCTGCGCGAACGGAGCCGGTGATGCTGGCGGCCGCCGCGGTGAGCGCGGGATACCGGCGCGGTGACACCGTGCTCGACGGGGTGGACTTCGCCGTCGCACCCGGGGAGGTGGTCGGCCTGGCGGGGGCATCCGGTTCCGGGAAAACCACTCTCGTGCGCGTCCTGGCGGGCCTGGTGACACCGCGCACCGGCGTGGTCACCCTGGACGGGCGACCGTTGGCGCGCGCTCCGCGTGGTGCGGTCGGCGTCGTCTTCCAATCCCCGCGCACGGCGGCCGATCCGCGCTTCACCCTCGCGCGGATCATCGGTGAACCGGCCCGCATCCGCGGGGAACGCGACCCCGATGTCACCGCGCTCGCCGGGGCGGTCGGGCTGACACCGGATCTGCTGGAGCGCCGCCCGCACGAGGTCAGCGACGGCCAGTTTCAGCGCGCGTGCGTGGCGCGCGCCCTGGCGCAGCGGCCGCGCTACCTGCTGTGCGACGAGGCCACCGCCATGCTGGACGCGGCGACCACGGCGGCCATCGTGCGGCTGCTCATGGACCGCGCCGCCGCCGACGGCATCGGCGTGCTGGTCGTGTCGCACGACGGGGAGCTGCTCGACGCCTGTTGCACGCGGGTGGCGAGCATCGAGTCCGGATCACTCCGGTCGTGAGGCCGGTGCGCGCAGCTGGTTCTTCATCACCTTGCCGCCGGTATTGCGGGGCAGCGCGTCGGTGAACGCGATCTCGCGCGGCACCTTGTATCCGGCCAGCCGGGTGCGTGCCCACCCCAGGATGGCCTCGGCATCGGCGGCGGCCGGGTCGGTGGGCACCACCACCGCCCGTCCCACCTCGCCCAGGCGGGGGTCCGGGATGCCGACCACCGCCACCTCGCGAATTCCGGGATGTCCCAGCAGGGTTCGCTCGATCTCGGCGGGATAGGCGTTGAAGCCGCCGACGATGAACACATCCTTCAGGCGGTCGGTGATGCGCAGGTAGCCGTCCGCGTCCAGGGTGCCGACATCCCCGGTGTGCAGCCAGCCGTCGGTGTCGATGGCGGCGGCGGTGGCCTCCCGGTCGTCGAGGTAGCCGCGCATGACATTCGGTCCGCGCACGGTGATCTCGCCGGGCACGCCCGCCGCGACGGGTGCGCCGTCTCGGTCCACCAGGCGAATCTCGGTGTCGAGGACGGCCTTTCCCACCGTGGTCGCCGCCAGTTCGGCGGGTGCGTCGGGCGGGCAGACGGTGATCACGCCGATGGATTCGGTGAGGCCGTAGGCCGTATAGACGTGCGGCACACCGAGTTCGGAGCGAATGCGCTCGACCAGTTCGGTGGGAATGGGCGCGCCGCCGGTTCCGGCCAGCCGCAGTGAGCTCAGATCGCGGCCGGTGCGGTCGCGGCGGAGCAGGTCGGTGAACAGGGTGGGTGCGCCCGCGAGCATGGTGACGCGTTCGCGCGCGATGAGATCGAGCACCGCATCGGCGTCGAAGCGGGGGACCGGGATCATGGTGGCGGCGCGCAGCAGGCAGGCGATGATGCCCGCCTTGTACCCGAAGGTGTGCGAGAACGGATTGACCAGCAGACAGCGGTCGCCGTGCCGCAGTGTGACCGCGTCGGCCCAGCGGTCGAACACCTCCAGGGTCTGCCGGTGGGTGGCGAGCACGCCCTTGGGTGCCCCGGTGGTGCCGGAGGTGAACAGGATGTCGGAGATCGCGTGCGCGTCGACGGCGGCCGCTCGCGCGCGGGCCGCGGCCGCCGGTGTTCCGGAGCCGGATTCGAGGAACGAGCGCCATTCCCCGGCGGCGCTCATATCCACCGTCCGCCGCAGGGTCGGCAGCACCCGGCCCGACTCGGCGAGCAGCCGCGGATAGTCGTTGCCCAGGAAGCCGCGCACGGTGAACAGCGCCCGCGCCCGGGCGCGCGCGAGGATGTCCGCCGTCTCCACCCCGGTCAATCGGGTGTTGATCGGCACCAACACCGCACCCGCTCCGAGCAGTCCCAGCGCGGTGACGATCCAGCGCGCGCCATTGGGAGCCCAGATCCCCACCCGGTCGCCGGGTCCGAGCCCGCTCGCCATGGCCGCCCGCGTCACCGCGAGGGCATGTTCCGCCAGTTCGGCGTAGGTCATCCGGCCCTCGGGCCCGGCGATGGCGAGCACGTCCGGGAACTGTTGTGCCCGGTCCGCGAGCAGCGCGGGAATACTCGTCAGCCCCGTATCGCCCATGGACTCGTCCCGCCGATCCATGCGCCCATCCTGCCGCACCGCCCCGCCCGCTATGCCTGATTCGTCGGATGGGTCCCGTTCACCGGGGTTGATCCGCCGCGACCGGCGGACCGCCACCCGCCGCGCGGCCGGTTCCGCTCAACGAGATCGGGTTGGAGAACCGCGTCGCCGACCCGGCACGCTCGGTACATGACGCCCGGACGGGAGGCACGGGGCGCGGTGCGCAGGAATCCACACGATCGAAGGAGTGATATGACCGCGGGAGCGGAGCTTGCCCAGCGACCGGATGTGGCGGCCGACGCGGCGACCGTCGTCGAACTCGACGGCCGCTGCGGGCTGTCGCGGGAGCGGATCGGCGGCAAGGCGTGGAGCATCGACCACATGCGGGCATTGGGGCTGCCGGTGCCGCCCGCCTTCGTGATCACCACCGACGGCTGGGCCGACTACCGCCGCCGAGGTGGCATCGCCGCGGAGATCTGGGCGCAGGTGCGCGCGGGGATCGCCATGATCGAACGCGGCACCGGCCGCGGCTTCGGCGGCACCGTCCGCCCGCTGCTGGTGTCGGTGCGCTCCGGCGCGGCGGTCAGCATGCCCGGCATGATGGATACCGTCCTCAATCTCGGTATGACCGATGCGGTGCGGCGGGCGCTGGCCGAGGAATCCGGGAATCCGGCCTACGCCGACGACACGTGGCGGCGCTTCCTCGCCCAGTACCGGGAGACGGTGCTCGGCGACGAGCACGGCGTGGTGCCGGATGATCCGTGGCAGCAGTTGCGCGGCGCGATCGAGGCGGTGTTCCGCTCCTGGGATTCCCCGCGCGCCAAAACCTATCGGCGCAATCGCGGTGTGGCCGACACGCTCGGCACCGCGGTCACCGTGCAGGCCATGGTCTTCGGCAATCTCGACGACCTGTCCGGCACCGGAGTGCTGTTCAGCCGCAACCCCAATACCGGTGACGGCCCGGCCTACGGTGAGTGGCTGGTCGGCGGGCAGGGCGAGGACGTGGTCTCCGGCCGCACCACGCCGCGCCCGCTCGACGAACTGGCCGCCACCCAGCCGCGCGTGCACGAGCGCTTGCTCGCCGCCGCGACGCAGCTGGAACGCGACGGCCGCGATATCCAGGACATCGAGTTCACCGTGGAGTCCGGCGCCCTGTGGCTGTTGCAGTCGCGCCCGGCCAAACGTTCGGCCCGAGCCGCCGTGCGGGCCGCGGTCGCCATGGTCGACGAGGGGATGATCGAGGCACGGCAGGCGCTGGATCGGATCACTCCCGACCAGGTGCGGGAGGTGCTGCGTCCCGCCTCCGGCGACACCACCGGGCAGCGGCCCCTGGCGCGCGGCGAATCCGCCTGCCCGGGACTGGCCTCCGGCCTGGTCGTCACCGATCCGGACGAGGCCGAGGCCCGCGCCCAGGCGGGGGAGGCGGTGATCCTGGTGCGCCCCACCACCAGTCCCGACGACCTGCACGGCATGATCGCCGCCCGCGCCATCGTCACCGAACTGGGCGGCACCACCTCCCATGCGGCGCTGGTCAGCCGGGAACTGGGCCGCCCGTGCGTGGTGGGCTGCGGTTCCGGCGTGGTCGCGGCGCTGGCCGGGCGCACCGTCACCGTGGACGGGGGCGCCGGTGTGGTGTGGCCGGGTGAGGTCGCCGGAAAACCGGTGGAGGCGGCCGTTCTCGCCGATGTCGCGCGGCTCGCCGCCTGGGCGGACACCGCGCCCGGCGATCTGGCGGCGCATCTGAAAGCGCGCGCGACCGCACCGGAAGGCGCTGCCCGACAGCAGGATCCGACCGCAGTGCCGTCGGCCACCGAAGTGCCGCCGGTCACCGAACTGCCGCCGGTCACCGAACTGCCGCCGGTCACCGAACTGCCGCCGGTCACCGAACTGGAGCTGCTGCGCCTGGTCGGCATCAAGGGCCGGGCCAGCGCCGAGCATCTGGCCGCCAGCCTGACCGCCGCGGTGGACGAGATCACCGCCCGCTGTGCGGATCTGGTGACGGCGGGCCTGTGCGCCACCACCCCCGCGGGCTTCCGGCTCACCCCGGACGGCCGCCCACGCCTGGAGCGGCTGCTGGCCGAGGAACGCGAAACCGTCGACCACGCGGCGATCTCCGCCGCCTATGACGAATTCTGCGGCCACAACCAGGAATTGAAGGTCATCATCACCGACTGGCAGATGAAGGACGCCGACACCGTCAACGACCACGCCGATGCCGAGTACGACGCCGCCGTCCTGGCCCGGCTCACCGCCGCCCACCAGCGGCTGCGTCCGCTGATCGGGCGGCTCGGCGATATCGCGCCGCGCCTGGGCCGCTACGCCGACCGCCTGGACCGCGCGCTGGCGCGCATCGCCGCCGGGGACCACGCCTGGGTGGCCCGCCCGATCATGGACAGCTACCACACCGTGTGGTTCGAACTGCACGAGGACCTGATCGGACTGTGCGGCCGCAACCGCGCCGAGGAGGCGGCGGCCGGTCGTGCCCACTGACACGCCAGTGACCGGTCCGGCACACCACGAGAACTCCGCCCCCGGCGTCTCCGCGCGCCCCCTCGACACCGGGCGGCGGTGGGTGGAGTCCGCCCAGATCGACAACCTGCGGGATCTGGGCGGACTCCCCGTCATCGGCGGTGGCACAACGCGTTTCGGTGTGCTCTACCGATCCAGCACCCTCCAGCAGGCCACCGCCGCCGATATCGCGTTGCTGCTCGGCGAGCTGGGCTTGCGCACGGTCGTCGACCTGCGCCTGCCCGACGAGGTGGAGCGGGAGGGCTACGGGCCGATCGCCACGGCCGCCGTCACCATCGCCAATCTGCCCATCCGAAAATCGCCGCGATCCTCGCTGGCCGCACGGGATCTGGTACCCGACAAGACCCGGGTGGATCTGGTGGAACTGTACGGGCAACTGCTGCGCGGCAGCGCGGAGCACATTGTCGAGACCGTACGCCTGCTCATCGACGCGGACCGGCGGGCGCTGCTGTTCCACTGCGCGGCGGGCAAGGACCGCACCGGGGTGCTGGCGGCGGTGCTGCTCGACGCCGTCGGTGTGACGCCCGAGGCCATCGCCCACGACTACGCGCTCACCAACGAACGCATGGCCAGGGTGCGCGACCGCCTCGACGCGCTGCCGTCCTACACGGGACTGCCGCCGGTGCACACCGGTATCCTCGCCGTCGAGCCGGATGTGATGCTCCGCTTCCTGGCGCTGACGCGCAGCGAATACGGAGGCGCGGCGAAATGGTTGCTGGCCAACGGGCTTTCGGTGCCCGAGCTCGATCGACTGCGGGACACGCTGGTGGTGCCGCCGCCGTAATTCCATCGGGCCGACCCGTCGCCGGACGGTCCCGCGTCGCCGTATGCTCGAGGTATGACAGCCAGCAGGCACGCGGTTGTCGGAGTCCGGGAACGAATTGTCGCCGCCGCGTACGAATTGTTCACGCGGCGCGGCGTTCGCGATGTCGATACCGATGAAGTGGTGGTGCGCGCGGGCGTTGCCCCGGGCGCGCTCGCGGAATACTTCCCGACCAAGGACGAATTGGTGCTCGCCGTTCTGCGGCGGCGTGAGGAGCTGTGGACCTTCGCACTGGTGGAGGAACAGTCCCGCACCCGCGGTTCGACACCGGTGCAGCAGTTGCTCGCCATCTTCGATGTCTTCGAGGAATGGTTCGCCTCGCGCGATTTCGACGCGTGCACCTTCATCAACGTGCTCCTGGAGATGGGCGCGGACCACCCCATCGGCCGGGCCGGGATCGAACATCTCGGCACCATCCGCGATATCGTCCGCGGCCGCGCCGAACAGGCCGGGCTGACCGACCCGGACGACTTCGCACGCACCTTCCACCTCCTCATGAAAGGCTCGATCATCGCCGCCGCGGAGGGCGACGAGCACGCCGCGCGGCGCGCGAAACGCTTGGGCCGCACGCTGATCGAGGCGCACCGACCGCCCGGCTCAGGGCCGCTCGACGACGACCTTCCCGTCCTCACCCGGGGCGATCAGGGTTATCAGCCGCGTCGCCTCGGCACATACGGCGGCCTCGTCGGCGGCCGAGAGCGGATGCCACGGGATGATTCGGACGGTTGCGCCGTCCAATGACCAGCGGCCGTGCACGAATCCGTCGACCAGGTACATGGGCACCCCGGCGGACGCCTCGGCGGCGATGCGCGCGCGGTCGGCGTCGCTGATCATCCGGCGGCGGTCGCGATGCCCGAGCAGGGCGTTGTCGAAAGCGGGCAGCAGGCGCACCGGCGTCGGCGTGTCCGGATCGGCCAGCGGCGCGTCGGGCACATCGAACAGTTCGCGCCCGGTGTCGTCGCGGAATACCCGCAGCTCCGGACGCAGCCGGGCGACCACCTCGGCCAGCCGGGTGAGGCCCGACCACGCCTGGATATCGGCGACGCTGGCGGGGCCGAAGGCCGCCAGATAGCGCAGCACCAGGGTGTCCGGCCGGGGTCCGGCCGCCAGCGGTGCGCCCAGCCACTCCTCGGCCAGAGCGACCGCGACCCGGCGATTGCGCCATCCGCCCCACGCACCGGCCTCGGCGTCGTGGATGAGCGGCAGCACCGCCCCGAGCGCCTGCGCCAGGCGGCCCGGATGCGGTGTCGTGAACCGTTGCGCCAGTTGGCGTCCCAGATCGCGGCGGGGCACCGTACGGCCGGTCAGCAGTTCCCGCCCGGCTGCTGCCAGCTCGACGGGATCCACCGCCGTCATGGCCTCGCGGAAGTAGGCCGCCCCGAGGATCGACTCCACCATGGGCGCGACCGTCGGCTGCAACCAGCGGTGGTCCGATGCGGTGGTGAGATGGACGGTGCGTCGAATCATGGTGGAGCGCACCACCGTCCGGTCCCGCAAGAGCGTGGTGAGGTCGTCGGGCCGGAATCGGGTGAGCCGGGTCCACAGTCCCACGTAGGGCCAGTTCGGCTCCTGTCCCTGCACGGCGACCAGGTGCCGGATCAGGTCGGCCGCGGACATGTCCACCCGCTCCGCCAGCAGTTGACGCTGGAGCAGGGCGCGGTTCAACCGGCGCAGCGAGAGTTCGGTTGTCATACGACCATCCTGACGCGGATATAGGTCAGGTTCTGTCCTAGTCGACCGCTGGGTTCTTGATCGACCGCTGGGTTCTTGATCGACCGCTGGGTTCTTGATCGACCGCTGGGTTCTTGATCGACCACCGAGCAGGCGGTGTCCCGGCTCACCGTCCGCGCAGCCGGTTCCCCTGGCGGGCGGTTACAGCCCCCGCACGGTGGTGAAGACCGCGGCCAGACTGTTCTGCCGCAGGTAGATATCGCGCGGTGGGTCCGGGAAGGCCGTCAGGCCGGTATCGGTGAGCCAGGTGTGGTCGAGCACGCGCAGCGACAGCGGTCCCGCCGGCGCCACCACCTCGACCTCGAGGCCGTCGGCCGGGGGAGCCCAGAACTGGAAACCGGAGGCCGGAACGGGCGTCACCGCGCGTCCGGCCACCCGCAGCGCGCGGATCTCGGTGTCGTAGTGCAGATCCAGGCGCAGCGCGTCGCGGGTCGACCGGAGACGCAGTCGCACGGTGCGCTGCCCGGCCTCGGTGGTGTCGGAGAGGATCTCGGCCACGGGAGCCGACAGCGCCTGGGCCGGAGCGGATCCACTCGCGACCGCCTTGGGCCACAGGGTCGCGAACGGTCCGGCGGGCGCGGCATCGTCGAGATAGGCGTCGTTCCAGGCATCCGGTTCGCGCGGGGACAGCCAGCGCGCCTCAGCGGAATCCGCGTCCAGCGCGTAGATCAGCTGGGTGGGCATCGGGTGCTCGTCGTCGAAGCGGTCCACGGACAACCCCAGCGCCGCCAGGGCGACGGTGAGCGCGAGCGCCGCCGTGGGAATCAGCCAGCCGTGCCGCGGCGGCCAGACCCGCACCAGCGTCACCGTCAGCAGTCCGCCGAGCAGCAGCACCGGCGGGGCCACCAGGAAGGGCGCGCCCGCGAGCCCGGTTTGCAGCACCGGCCACGTCACCCCGCCGAGGAAGACCGCGGTGGGCAGCAGGAAGACGGTGAGCGCCAGCAGCTTCCAGCGCTGCGGCACCAGGAAGGTGAGGGCCACGCCCGTCGCCGCCGCACCGGTCGGCACGATCAGAATTTGCGCCCCGGCCGGAACCAGCACCGCGCACACCACCCCGACCAGCGTCACCGCGCCGAGCAGGCCGAGCGCGGCCGCGGTGGTGTCGAACAGCCGCCGCGCCAGCGCCCACCACGCCGCCAGCACCGCGACCAGCAGCATCAGCACCGCCGCGTAATAGCTCTCCGGCCGATACGGATCGACCGGACCGAGGGCGGCGTACTCGGGCCGGATCACGCGCAGCAGTTCCCACAGCGCCCACACCGCGCCCATGCCGACCGGTGCGGCGAGCAGGAAGGTGAGCCCGGCCAGCAGGATCGTGCGCGCCCGCGTCTCCCCGTGGCGCCGCGCCTGCCAGACCGCCCAGGCGGCCAGCAGCACGGTCAGCACCGTCAGCGCGATGATCACCCACACCGGGAGGACGACGAGCACGCCGAACGGCAGCTGGAAATAGGCGCGATCGACACCGGTGTCCAGCGTCGCGAGATCGGTGTTGCCGTAGTCACGGGCCAGGGCGAGGGTGTTCTCACCCATCTGCTGCACCGTCGGCAGGTGAACGTGCGCCGGATCGTCGAGCCGGTTGTGGTAGTAGGCGCTGCTCCCGGCGAACGCCCAGTCCAGGACGTGCAGGCCGCCCGTCTCCAACGCGACGAAATCGGTATTGCTGGTGGTCTGGGCGCCGCCCAGGGCGGTCGAGAGGGAGTCGGTGTTCGGGTACGGCGCGTCGGCGACGGCGTCGATGAGGTGGCCGTCGGGATGGGTGATCCGCCACAGCAGCACCGGTCCGGCCGCGCCGCGCGCCTCGTGATTGACCACCACGCCGGGGCGGCTGCCGTCCAGACCCGCCGCCACGTATGCCTCCGCGCCGAGCAGGCCCATCTCCTCGCCGTCGGTGAGCAGCACGACCAGGTCGTTGCGCAGCGAGTTCTCACCCGCGCGCAGGGCGCGCACCGCCTCCAGAATGGCCGCCACACCCACTCCGTCGTCATTCGCACCCGGGCCGGAGGGCACCGAATCGTAATGCGCCGCAAGGTACACCGTGCCCGTCGCGGCCGTGCCGGGCATGCGCGCCACGATATTGGCGGTGCGCCCCATGCCGAATCCCTCGCGCTGGAACGCCCGGGGCCACTGCCCGATCCCCTCCTGGACCTCGGTCTCCAAGCCGAGTTCCCGCAGCTGCGCCACCAGCTGGTCACGCACGCGGTCGTGTTCGGCACTGCCGATGGGATGCGGTCGCGACGCGATGGCCTCGACGGTCCGCAGCGCCCGCTCGGCGCTGAACACCTCGACGGGCGCGGCGGCGTCGCGATAGCCGCGCGGCTGTTGTTCCCACGCCACCGCGGCCGCCACCGCCAGTAGCAGGACGAAGGCGAGCACACCGGAGAACCGCGATCCTGACCGCACGAACTCGATCGTAGCCACGATCATTCGCGGATCGTGGTGACAGCGGGCGCGGGGCGGTCACACTGAGGAGATGCGCGGAGCTGCCATCGAGGTGTCCGCGGGTGCTTTCACCCGCGTCTACGACCCGAGCGAGGGACTGTCGGAACAGTGGTACATCAACGACCACACCATCATTCGGGACACCGCGGGCGGCTGGCACCTGTTCGGCATCACCCATCCCGAACCCGCCGCACCGTTCGACGAGACCGTTTTCGCCCACGCCACCGCGCGATCGCTGCACGGACCGTGGATCACCCGGGACCCGGCCCTGCTGGTGGACCCCGACTACGGTGAGACACACCTGTGGGCCCCGCATGTCGTCTACGCCGACGACCGGTACTGGATGTTCTACTCGGGCGGGGGACCCGACCGCACCGCCACCGCCATCAACCTGGCGACCTCCCCGGACCTGTTCCACTGGACCCGGCACCCGGACGGGCCGCTGTTCCACGACGGCTACGACGCCCGCGACCCTATGGTGCTGCGCATTCGCGGCCTGTGGGTGATGTACTACTGCGCCACCAGCGATCCCGAGGGCGGTCACCACGTGGTCGCCTACCGCGTCAGCCCCGATCTCGTGCACTGGGGCCCGCGCCGCATCGCCTACGCCGACCCGCTCACCGGCACCGAGGGCGGCAACACCGAATCACCGTTCGTATTGCGGCACAACGGGATCTGGTATCTGTTCATCGGCCCCCGCCCGGAATACGTGGGCACCGAGGTGTTCCGCGGCGAGGGGCCATTCCACTTCCGCCCCAGCGACCGGGTGGGCCGGATCCGTGCCCACGCGGCCGAGGTGGTCGACGACGGCGAGCTGTGGGTGACCAGCGCGGGGTGGGCGCAGGGCGGCGTCTCACTGGCCCCGCTGCTGATGCCGGACGGCGAGTGCGGTCCCTGACCGGAGCGTGCCACCGTCCCGGTCACGCGGGCGGGTAGTACATATCCCGCACCTCGGCGTAGCGCTGCCGGACGGCATCGCCGAATCTCCGGGCGGGCGGCGGGAACTCGGTGGCGGGCGGACTCGGCCACGCGGGCGGCCCGGCTCCGCCGCGCAAGGCCCACGCCGCCTGGCGGGCCGCGCCCCGGGCCACGTACTCCCCGGGTTCGGGCACGGTCACCGTGGCGTGGAAGATCGCCGCCGCGGTGTGGGCGATGAGCCGCGAGCGCGCCGCGCCGCCGATGAGCAGGATGCGGCGGGGCACGGTGGGCAGTCGGTCCAGGGCGTCGGCGATATTGCAGAGCATGCCCTCGATGGCGGCCCGCGCCAGGTGGTGCGGTCGCATGGTGTGCGGGCGCAGGCCGTGCAGGCTGCCCGCCGCGTGCGGCAGATTCGGGGTGCGTTCACCGGCGAGATAGGGCAGCAGGGTGAGACCGTCCGCGCCGGGCGGGGATTGGGCCGCCAGCACCTCCAGCCCGGAGATATCGGTGCCCAGCAGGGTGGCGGTGGAATCCAGGACGCGGGCGGCGTTGAGCGTGCACACCAGCGGCAGGAACGCGCCGGTGGCGTCGGCGAAACCGTTCACCGCCCCGCTGGCGTCGGCGCTGGGCCGCGGCGACCGGGAGAAGACGGTGCCACTGCTGCCCAGCGACACCACCACATCCCCCTCCTCGATGCCCAAACCCAGTGCGGCGGCCGCATTGTCGCCGGTACCCGCCGCCACCACCCGGCCACCGGGGGTGTGCCCGGCGATCTCGGCCGGGGCCAGCACCCGGGGCAGCTCCGGGGTGCGCCCGCGGAAGGCCAGCGACAGCAGATCGCGGCGGTAGCGTCCCGCGGCCGGTGACCAGTAGCCGGTGCCCGAGGCGTCCCCGCGATCGGTGGTCGGCTCGGTGTCGGCGTCGCCGCCGCGCAGCAGCCAGGTCAGATAGTCATGCGGGAGCAGCACTTTCGAGGTGCGGTCGGCGAGTTCGGGCTCGTGGTCGGCGAACCAGCGCAGTTTCGCGACCGTATGCGCGGCCAGCGGCACACTGCCCACCGCGTCGGCCCACGCCTGCGGCCCGCCCAGCTCGCCGACCAGCTGCGCGGCCGCCTCCGCGGAACGGGTGTCGTTCCACAGCAGGGCGTCCCGCACCGGATACCCGGCCGCGTCCAACACCACGAGGCCGTGCTGCTGTCCGGCCACCGAAATGGCCGCCACCTCGCGCATCATCTGCTCCGACGCCGCGCGCAGCGCCTCCCACCAGGTCGCGGGCGGCACCTCGGTACCGTCCGGATGCGGAATCTGGCGCTGCCGCACCACGGTTCCGGTGTCGGCGTCACACACGACCAGCTTGCAGGACTGCGTGGAACTGTCCACTCCGGCGACGATCGTCATCGCGCCGCCTCGATATCTGTGCTCCCGGGTGCGCGCATATATCCAGATTGCACCCGTCGCGTTCGCGACCGGTGTGCTTTCCGCTATCGAGGGGGATCGTACGGGGGTGTGGGGCAGGAGGCGCCTGCCCGCGCACGGTGGCTAGTCGGCGTCGGCCAGCAGGGTCACCGTTCCGGCCGCGCCGTCCACCCGCACGCGCTGTCCGTCGGACAGGCCGGTGCTGGCGGTCTTGGTGTCCACCACGCAGGGCACGCCGAACTCCCGGGCCACGATGGCGGCATGGGAGGCCGCGCCGCCGATATCGGTGACCACGGCCCCGGCATAGCCGAACATGGCCGTGTGGCCGGTATCGGTCACGGCGGCGACCAGAATGTCCCCGGGCTCGATATCGTCGTCGAGGGACAGCACGCGCTTGACGGTGCCCTCCACCACGCCGGGACTCACGCCCAGCCCGGTGAGGGTGTCGCCGACGGCGATCGCGCCCTCGATCTCCTCCGGAATCCAATGGCCGTTCACCAGGTCGGGCATGCGGATGGCCCGCAACCGGCCGCGCTCCTCCCGGCGGCGCGCCACCCGTTCCTTCAGATCGGCCGGGGCCCAGAGGATCTCGTCCAGGGTCAGGAACGCCGAATCCTCCGGCTCGGTGAGCTTGCCGCTGGCCACCAGGCGCGCGGCGCGCTCCCGGGTGGCCATGCGCAGATTGTTGGTGATCCGCACGACGGCGTCGCGGGCGCGTTCCCGGTAGACGGTCGCGCCGACCGCCATCCGGGCGGTGCGGGTGGTCGGAGCGGGTACCGGCTCCCGCTGCGGGGCAGGCATTTCCGCGGCGCGCGCGGCGGCGGCGACCAGCAGTTCGGGACGGTCGCCGAAGGTCGGGTTGAGCAGTTCGCATTCTCCCGGGCCGCGATGGCCCACCCTGCCGAGTTCCTCGTCCAGCGCCGCCGCGAATTCCGGCGACTTCTCCCGGGCGGCCGCCACATCGCCGGCGCGCGCCACCTCGTGCAGTCCGGCGTCGCGGCGGCACAGCGCCGCCAGCCGCTCCACCGCCAGCATGGGTTTGGCCGACTCCAGCCGGTCCAGGTCGATCTTCACCTCGCCCTTGTGCACGGCGGTGGCCGCGCCGGTCATCATGACGCCGATGGCGGCTGCCTGCCACGCCTGATTCAGGCGATCGCGCCACAGCAGGGCGCGGGCGTGCAACTGCTCGTCGGTGAGCTCCGAAATTTCCTCGCGGGACAGCGATTCGGTATGCGATGCGGCATTGATGTGCTCGGCGGTGCGGCGATAGCCGAGGGCGGTGGCCGCCACCCGACCGGTGGCCTTCAGGGTGCCGAGGCGACCGCCCGCCATCGGGGGACGGCCCAGCGGATGCAGCTCCATATCGCCGATCGCGCCGTAGACGTCCTTGCGGATGCTCTCCTCGTCCCACCCGGGCATGTTCTCGGCGGTGAACACACCGATCGAGGGATTGATGTACATGTGATGGCCGAGCACACTGGTCACCCGGGACACCCAGTGCTCCAACGCGATTCCCTCCAGCGCGATCATCCGGCCCATGGCCTCGTTGCCCAGCCGGATGGCACCGGCCTGCAGGTCGATGGTGAGCGGCGTCAGCGGACCGGGCAGCGCCTCGGAGGTATTGGTGGCGGTGTGCACCGGGATACGCTCGTCGACGAGATCGTCGAACTCGCCCTGATAACCCTCGGGGGCGGCGGAGACCAGCGGATGGCCGTCCGAGGTCGGGGCGGACTGCGGCACCACGTGACTCGGCAGTGGAATGGCCCCGCGCCGGGTCCGGAATCCGGTGCCGTCGGCCTTGCGACCGTGCAGGCCGCGCGCCACATCGGCCACCACCTCCCGGGCGGTCCAGCCGTAGCAGACCTGCCATTCGTCCCGGGCGGCGGTGGTGTCCACCGGGGCGCGCCGGGTGGACGAGCGCGGCAGCCAGGCCGAATACCGTACGCCGGACTCCTTCAGTACGCGGCGCACGTCGTCGCCGGAAACCTCACCGGGAGCGGCCAATCCGACCACGCCACCGCGCTGGGAGACGGCCGCGAGCACCAGGAAGCGTTCCAGATCGTCGTAGTGCAGCACCTGCAGCGCGTGATCTCCGCGCGCGCCCGCGAGGGTTTCCAAGGCGCGCCAACTGGTTCGGTCCACCCGGCGGCCGGTGACCACCGGGATGCGCACGATGAGCGCGTCCGCACCACTGTCGGTGATCGTGCGCTCCACCGTCTGATCGAGGCCCGCCGCGACGGGCACCACGATGCGTGCCCCGGCATCGCGAACGGCGGACAGCAGCCCGGCGACCGCGCCTCCGGCCAGATGCACCACCGCATCCGCCCCGGCCACGGCGTCGGCGCACACCCGCGCGTCCGACAGGTCGCCGACGGTCACCGTGACCCGCGGGTCCACGTAGCGGTGCCGCCGCCGGTCCAGGCCGACCACCTCGTGGCCCGCCGCCACCAGCATGCGCGCCACGGCACGACCACTCGGTTCGGTGACTCCGGTGACCAGAATCCGCATCGACTCTCCTCCTCGTGAGGCGTCCCAACCACACGTGACGCCGTTCACACACCATCGCCACTGTGCCGACCGGCCACGGTTCCCAGTCCCGATCAACGGGATCGGAGAGTCATTGAGCAAGATGCGCCGCTATGCCCTTCCCGCGGCGCGGGGACCGTCGTAGCCATGACGGTGCGGAAAGCTGTGACAACGCGGGCGGTGACCGAGGTCGACGAGTTCGACATCGACACCGATGTGCTGGTGGTCGGATACGGTGCCGCCGGTGCCGCGGCGGCGTTCGAGGCGGCACGGGCCGGGGCGCGTGTGCTGGTGGTGGACCGGGCGGGCGGAGCGGGTGGCGCGTCCGCGCTGTCGGGCGGCGAGATCTACCTCGGCGGCGGCACCCCCGTACAGCGGGCGTGCGGATTCGACGACACCCCGGAGGAGATGGCGGCGTTCCTGACCGTGGCACTGGGGCCGAGCGCGGACCCGGCCAAGATCGCCGAGTACTGCGCGGGCAGCGTCGAGCACTTCCACTGGCTGGTCGACCGCGGCGTCCCGTTCACCCCGAGTCTGTGGGACGCCCCGACCTGGGTGCCGCCGACCGACGACGGGCTGATGTGGCTGGGCGAGAACAGTTGGCCGTTCACGGAATCGGCGCGGCCGGCACCGCGCGGACACCGGCCCGCCGCGCACGACTTCGGCGGCAGGCTGCTCATGGAATGCCTCACCGAGGCCGCCGAAACAGCCGGGGCCGGAACTCTTTTCGATACCTACGTCACCAATCTCGTTATCGCCGAGGATCGGACGGTGATCGGGGTGGTCGCCCGGCGATACGGCAGGGAGATCGCCATCCGCGCCCGACGCGGCGTCATCCTCACCACCGGCGGATTCGTCGACAACGACGCCATGCTGGCCGCGCACGCGCCACATCTGCTGGGCCACACCAAGGTCAGCGCCGGAACCGATGACGGCAGCGGCATTCTCATGGCGCAGGCGCTCGGGGCGGGCGTGCGGCACATGGGTGCGGGGCAGGTCGGCATATCGCTGATACCGGGACTCGCGGCGCGTGGCATGGTGGTCAACGCCCGTGGGCAGCGGTTTGTGAACGAGGACACCTATCCCGGGCGCATCGGGCAGGCGGCGCTGTTCCGGCAGAACATGGGCGGCGCCTGGGCCGGTGGTGACACGGCCGTCTGGGTGATCGTGGACGAGGAAGGATTCGAGGCGGTGCCCGAACCGCAGCGGTGGGGGGTGCGGCCGACCCACGTCGGCGAGACACCCGAGGAACTGGAGCGGCTGACCGGGCTCCCGGACGGCGCGCTGGTCGACACGGTGCGCCGGTACAACGAATTCGCCGCGCGGGGAGCGGATCTCGATTTCCACAAGGCATCCCGCTGGCTGCGCCCGCTCACTCCGCCCCTGGCCGCCATCGACGTGCAGGCCGGGGTGCGCCCACCCGCCGAATCCGGCGACCGGCGCGGCACCGGAGCCTCCGTCTTCACTCTGGGCGGGCTGCACACCGACCTCGACGGGCACGTCCTGGATCTGGGCGGCACGCGGCTCGGCGGACTCTTCGCCGCCGGGCGGGTAGCCAACGGGCTGCACGGCTTCGGCTACATCAGCGGCACCTCCCTGGGCGACGGCACCTTCTTCGGCCGCCGCGCGGGCACCGCCGCCGCCCGCAACGAATAGCCCCGGGACCGCCGCCCGGCCGAGGGCCGCCGCGTCGGCTGAGCGGGCCGGGGGTTCCGATCACCGGGACTTTTCCCGATCGCCGCGTGACGGCGGCCATAGCGTCGACAATCGGAATCACTGGACCAGGAGGGAACAGCTCAATGACGAACAAGGTGCTCGATCGGGTCCGGGATCTGCTGCCCGCGATCCGGGAACGAGCCGTGCAGGCCGAGGAGCAGCGGCGGATTCCCGACGCCACCATCGCCGAGCTGACCGCGGCCGGGGTGTTCCGCATGTTGCAGCCCGCGCGGTTCGGGGGCGCCGAGGCGTCGCCGGTGGCCTTCTACGAGGTGATCCGCGCCATCGCCACCGCCTGCCCGTCGAGTGCCTGGGTGGCATCGGTGCTGGGCGCGCATCCCTGGCAGCTGGCCCTGTTCGACGATCGCGCCCAACAGGAGGTGTGGGCCGAGAACCCCGATACCCTGGTCTCCTCCTCGTACGCGCCGACCGGCAAGCTGACCGCGGTCGAGGGCGGCTACGAGATCTCCGGCCGCTGGAGCTTCTCCTCCGGCTGCGACCACGCGCAGTGGGTGTTCCTGGGCGCGCTGGTGCCCTCGGACCAGGGCATGGACTACTTCACCGTGCTGGTGCCGCGCAGCGACTACGTCATCGAGGACGTCTGGGACGTGTCGGGGCTGGCGGGCACCGGCTCCAACGACATCGTCATCGACAAGGCGTTCGTACCCGCCTACCGGGCCTACAGCGCCGAAGACCAGGCGAATCTGGTCGGCCCCGGACAAGAGCTGAATACCGCCGCGCTGTACAAGATCTCGTTCGGCAGCGTGTTCTCCAACACCATCACCGCGCCCATCATCGGCGCCGCGCAGGGCGCGTACGAGGCGCATATCGCGCGGCAGCGCGAGCGGGTGCGGCTGTCCTACGGCGGCCAGAAGGTGGCCGAGGATCCGTTCGCGCACGTGCGCATCGCGCGCGCCGCGTCGGAGATCGACGCCGCGATCCTGCAGATGGAGCGCAATATCGGCGAGCAGCTGCGCTATGCCGAAGCGGGCGAGGAGATTCCGTTCGAATCGCGGTTGCGGGCGCGGCGCGACCAGGTGCGCGGCACCGAACGGGCGCTGGAGGCAATCGATCTGCTGTTCAAGAACTCCGGGGGCCACTCCATCCGCCGCCCCAACCCCATCGAACGGCATTGGCGCGACGCACACGCCGGGAGCGTGCACGCCATCAACGACGTGGAGCGTGCCCTGGCCATGTTCGGCAAGGGCGCCATGGGGCTCGAGGTCACGGATCGGATGCTGTAGATGACGTGCACCGCCGAGAACACCTCGCGCCGGTTCAGCGTGGACGGTGTCGAACTCCGGTACCACGAGGCGGGATCCGGTGCGCCGCTGGTACTGCTGCACGGCTCCGGGCCGGGAGTGTCGGGGTGGGCCAACTTCGGGGCCAACCTCGAGGTGCTGTCCCGGCACTTCCGCTGTCTGGTCCTGGATCAGCCGGGCTTCGGGGCGAGCGGGCGGCCGGAGGTGTATGAGCGCAACTATCTGCGCATCGCCTCGGACGCCGTCATCGCCCTGCTGGACGAGTTGGGCATCGAGAAGGCGAGCCTGCTGGGCAACTCCATGGGCGGCGGGGTCGCGACGCTGACCGCGCTGGAACATCCGGGGCGAGTGGACAAGCTGGTGTTGCTGGCCCCCGGCGGCGTGGGCGTGAACATCCTCGGACCGGAGCCGTCGGAGGGCATCAACCGGCTGCTGGCCTTCAACGCCGATCCGACGGCCGAACGCGCCATCGACTGGTTGCGGACCATGGTGTTCGATCCGGCGGTGCTGACCGAGGACTTGATCGCCACCCGCACGGCGGCGGCCACCGATCCCGCGCAGACCAAGGCGCTGGCCGATGCCTACGCCACCTTCTACAACCCGAGAATGGCCGAAACGCTGCCGCTGTGGGCGCGTCTGAAAGGCGTTCAGCACCAGGTCCTCATGCTGTGGGGACGTGACGACCGTGTCACGCCGGTCGAGGGCGCGCTGTTCCCGGCCCGCCAGCTCCCCAATGCCGACCTGCGGATCTTCTCGCGCTGCGGGCACTGGGTGCAGGTCGAGCGCAAGGACGCCTTCGAACGCGCGGTGATCGACTTCCTCACCCGGGGAATGTGATCACGTCGGGGCGGTGGTCGCATTAGATTGCGAGAATGACATGGACCGCACCGGAAGTCGATCGCCGATCGTTCGCACTCGTTGGTGACGAACGCACCATGCTCCAGTCCTTCCTGGACCGCTCCCGCGACACGCTGCTGTGGAAATGCCAGGGGCTCAGCGCAGTTCAGCTCACCTCCCGCAGCGTGGAACCCTCCTCGATGTCGCTGCTCGGCCTCGTGCGGCATATGACCGAGGTCGAGCGGGGGTGGTTCCGGCAGACCGCAGCGGGGGAGCGGGTGGATTACATCTATTGCGACGAAACCAACCGCGACGGCGACTTCGACGACATCTCGGCATCGGACGCGGAGGCGGACATCGCGCGCTATCGCGAGGAAATCGCGTTGTGCGACAAGGCGGTTGCGGGGCTGCCGGTGGAGTACACCGTGAAGCATCCTCGAAGTGGCCGCGATCTTTCGCTGCGGTGG
This sequence comes from Nocardia sp. CC213A, assembly GCF_030766805.1. Taxonomy (NCBI): domain Bacteria; kingdom Bacillati; phylum Actinomycetota; class Actinomycetes; order Mycobacteriales; family Nocardiaceae; genus Nocardia; species Nocardia sp. CC213A. The sequence continues at coordinate 52,904 of NZ_JASFXA010000017.1, read as the reverse complement.
ATTTATCTGCACATGATTGAGGAATACTCGCGGCATTTGGGGCATGCTGACTTGTTGCGGGAGCGGTTGGACCGGGTCGTGGGGTATTGAGTGGGTGAGGGTTTCGGCCTTGTCCATGTGTTGTTGTCGTGCGGTCGCTCTTGGGCGGGGGTGTTGCCGCAGAGACGAAGAGAAATAGTGTGGTGGCGTTGGGTGCCTTTCCTGGCTTTCGCTGACGCCGGGTGGGGTGCCGTGGGCTGCGATTCCGGCGGGCGGACTGGCTGTGGGGGCGTTCTAGAGAATTTGTTGAGCCTGAGGGGTTTTGGGGAATGGGGGGTGCGTGGCTGGTCGGGGTGCCCGGGGTAGATGGTGCAGTCGTGGGGTGCCGCGTGGAGATAGCTGGGTGAGTTCGAGGGGCGGGCTGGCAGAGCTGATCGCGGGCCCGAACGTAAGGGCAGGCACGGGTGAGCACGCATCAGAGGATCGGGACGAGTTCGAGGGTGCACTGGGTGGTTCGGGGGCGAGTTCGAACATGTACGGGGGTGGTCGAACGAAATCGAGCGCCCTGGGGCGGCACAGGGTGTGGCTGTGCGCCCGAGGGGTGCTCGGATGTTCTCGATACTCGCCGGTGACTGTGGGCGTGCGGGTGTTAATTGCGGAGGCGGGTGAGTTTGGCGCGGTAGCGTTTCAGGCTTTCGGCCAGGATGTATTCGGGGTGGTGGAGGTGGTTGACCTGCGGAGTGCGGTGTGGGTCGATCTCGACTGGTGGCCGCCATTGGGTGCGTCCGGCCAACGCGGATCCGGCCGGGACTGTTTCGGTGGCCCACCCGTGGGGATTGTCGGGGTCGGCGGTGATTTGGGCGTGGCAGCTGTCGCAGACCAGGGTCAGATTGTCGATGTCGGTGGGGCCGCCTGTGGCCCAGGGGATGATGTGGTGCATGGCGCACATGGTGGCGGGGGCGGTGCAGCCGGGGCGGGTGCAGCCGCGTTCGATGGCGGTTTTGGCGCGGCGCTGCCAATTGTTGGCGAGGCGGGGGCCCTCGCCGAGGTAGAGCGGTTTGCCGTGGTGTTTGTCGAAGATCATCAGCAGCGGGATGGCGCCTTCGGCCATGCGCCAGGCGTCGCGGATCGGGATGGTGGTGCCGGTCGCGGTTACCGCGTGGCCGGTGCCGTGCAGCAGGTCGGTGACGTCCATGGTCAGGGTGACCGCGACCGGCAGTCCGCGGTGGGTACCGAGGTCGGTGCGGCCGGGGCCGCCGCCGGAGGACAGGAAGGCTTTGAGTGCGTCGTGGTTGCGTTGGGTGGTGGTGCGGGTGTCGCGGGCGATGGCCGCGTGCAGGCGGGCGGGATCGAACCCGGCGGCACCGACACCAGCGGCACCGACACCGGCGACAGTGACACCGCCAGCACCGACACTGTCAGCGGCCGTGGCACCGGCAGCACGGACACCGGTGGGGATGACTCCGGAGACAGCGACACTGTCGGCGCGGATATCGCCAGCAGCGACACCGTCCACACAGACGACACCGGCATCGACGCCGCCACCGGCAGTCGCGCTGTCAGCACCGACACCGCCGATACCGACCCCGTCGGCGCGGACGGTGTCGACACTCATGCCGTGGGCGTTGACTCCGTCGGAGTCCTCGGGGTCGTGGGTGCCGGGGCGGGGGCTGTCGGGGTCGTCGGGCATGCACATGCCCGGTCGCGCCCATTTCGCCAGGACGGTGTCGAGCAACGCCCGTAACTCGGGGTCGATGCATCCGGTGAGGTCGGACATGCCGTCGAGGCGTTGCGGGGAGAGGGTGAGTCCGCGCTGGCGGGCGCGGTCATGGTCGGTGGTGAGGGTTCCGTCGGGGTCGAGGAATCCGAGCAGGCGGTCTCCGACGTGGGTGAGTTGTTCGGGGGCGAGGGTGCGGGCGGCGTCGGCGAGGTGTTCTTCGGCGAGGGTGCGGGTGGCGGTGTCGATGGCGTCGGGTAACCGGTGCATCACGCGCATGACCGCGCGGGCGTGGGTGGGCGAGATCGCGCCCTCGGCTTGCGCGGCCGCGGTGGCGGGCAGCGACGGTTCGCGCACCGCGCCGCTGGGTTCGCGGAACGCTCCCAGGGCGTGGGCGGCGTCGATGCGGGAGGCGGCTTCGAAGCGGGACAGGCGCAGGGTTTCCACCAGGTAGCGGTGCAGGCCGCGGCGGCCGATCATGCGGGGCAGGTGCCGGTCGCTGGTTTCGATGAGCAGGCGATGCGAGACCGACTCCGCGATCCGACGGCAGGTCTCGAAAGCAGCGAGCAGGCCCTCGAATTCGTCATCGGTGAGGGCGGCCAGGTCCACGGTCTGCAACGCGGTCAAGCCCGCGCGCACAGCGGCGATACCGCCGTCGCTGTCGTGGATTCCCTCCCCCGGATTCATACGTTCATTCTATCGCGAAATGCATTGCGGTAGAACGGAAAACAGTATCTGAACTGCGGATATTCAGATACGAAATGTCCGTTCTGAACCTATTTCACAGCCCATGCTCGTGAACCCACGCCGCAACCTGTGTTCGCGATGTGAATCCGAGCTTGGTGAGAATGTGCTCCACATGCGTTTCCGCCGTGCGAGTGGAAATCACCAATTCGGTGGCAATGCGCTTATTGCTGTACCCAGCGGCTATCAGGCGCGCGACGTCCTTTTCTCGTCGGGTGAGGACATCGGTTTCGGCGGTGGTCGTGGCGGAGACGCGTGGCGGACGGCGGGGGGCCGAGGGTTCGGGGTCCGTGATCGGGGCGGGGGTGCGGCCCAGGGCGTAGTCGATGGCGTCTTCCAGCGGGACGTTGGCTCCGGCGTTGAACTGATCGCGGAATATCTTGTCCCCCAGTGCCTGACGAACGCGGTGGCGTTCCTCGTCGGCGATGACGCTGGTGATGTGGTGGGCCAGGCGGACCGTGCTGCGTTGCAGGGTTTCGGCCGCGCCCATCAGACGGGCGGCACGGTGCGGTTCGCCGCGTGCGGCCTCGGTCCAGGCCAGGCCCTCGAAGGCCGAGGCCAGCCAGACGCAGCGTTCGAACAGGGCCAGTTGTTCGATGGAGCGGACGTGGTAGTGGGCGGCGGTGTCGTAGTCGCCGCGTCGCCAGTGCACGATGCCGACGGTCCACAGGGCCAGGCCGCCGAGCAGGTGGGAGCCGGAATCCTCGGTGAGCTTCAGGAAGCGTTCGGCCAGTTCCGCGCCGCCGGTGGCGTGCGTGACCTCCGCGCACATGAAGGCGAAGGCGTGGCTGTCCATTTCGATGGCGGGTTGGCCGGTGTCCACGGCCAGGTCGATGGCGGTGCGGGCCAGTTCCAGGGCTCGGCTGCCGTCGCCCTCGGTGAAGGCCAGCAGGGAGCGGTCCAGGTTGATTTCGGGTAGCAGGTCGGTATTGCCGAGATGCGTTGCCAGCACCAGGCATTCGTGGACCAGCCGGGCCGCGGACGCCCGATCGGACAGTAGCGCCGCCAGGGAGGCCGCGGAGGACAGGGCGCGGGCGCGAGCCCGGGTGGGTTCGGGGTTGAGTTCCAGGGCTTCGGTGAGCCAGCGGTAGCCCTCGGAGAGGAAGCGGTGGTGCTCCCAGAACGGGCGCAGCACGCTCACCGTCTCCATGGTGGCCAGCGGCTCGTCCTGGAGTCCGGAGCGCAGTGCCGCACGGAGATTCGCGTGTTCCCGGGTCAGGTCGCGGAACCAGGCCACGTCCTCGCCCGTCCAATAGGCGGTCTGGCCGCGCAGGGCCAGCTGCCGGTAGTGCTCACGATGGCGGGTGCGCACGGCCTGCACATCGCCGCGCGCGGCCAGTCGGTCGGCGGCGAACTGGCGGATGGGCTCCAGCATCGAATATCGGCCCACCGTGCCGTCATAGCGTGGCGTCAGCACCGATTTGTCCACCAGGCCGGTGAGCGCCTCCATGAGCGACGCGCCGCCCAGATCGCACACCGCCTCGGCGGCATCGATGTCGAAGCCGCCGGCGAAGACCGAAAGCTGTTCCCACAGCAGCTGTTCCGCGGGTGTGCACAGGTCGTAGCTCCAGCGGATCGCGCCCTCGATGGTCTGTTGGCGCTGCGGGGCCGTGCGCGGGCCGGCGCTGAGCAGATCCATGGTGTCGTCGAGGCGGGCCAGGATCTGTTCGGGGGTGAACATGCGCAGGCGCAGGGCCGCCAGTTCCAGGGCCAGCGGCATACCCTCCAGGCGGCTGACGATCTCGGCGAGGACGGGACGGTTCGCCGCCGTCACCCTGAAACCGGGGTTCGCCGCGCTGGCTCGTTCGACGAACAGGCGCATGGCGTCGCCGTCTTCGCCCGACCCGTCCTCCCGCACCGGCAGCGGCGGGACCGGCATCACCTGCTCGCCGGGAATCCCCAGCACCTCGCGGCTGGTCGCCAGCACCCGCACATCCGGCGTGGTGGCGATGATCCGCCCCACCAGTGCGGCGCACGCGTCGATCAGATGCTCACAGTTGTCGAGAATCAGCAGCAGGCGTTTGTCGGCCAGGAATTCGGTGAGCCGCGGCAGCGGGGCCGTGGTCTCGTCGCGCAGCTCCAGTGTCTCGGCCACGCTGAGCGTCACCAGATTCGGGTCCTGCACGTCGGCCAGCTCCACCAGCCAGACGCCGTCCGGGAACGCTCGGGCCACCAGCTTCCCGACCTGTCTGGACAGCCGCGTCTTACCCATTCCGCCCGGTCCCAGCAGGGTCAGCACCCGGGTGGAGGGCAGCAAGCGCTTCGCGGTAGCCAGCTCGTCGCGGCGGCCGACGAAACTTGTGACCTCTTCAGCGAGGTTTCCGATGACACGCCGCGCCATGGGATCAACCTAAGGTATCGCGCACTGTCTCGGCCAGCACACGCGAATAAAAGCCGGAATAATCGGACAGGGCCGCGTGGCGGAATCGTGCCGGGACGTCGGGGTCAGTGCGCGGCGGCTCCTGTCAGGAAGGATGTCATGGCGGCGGCCACCGCGTCGGGGCGGTCGAGCATGGACAGCACGTAGGCGTCCTCGATCTCGACCAGCTGTCCGTGGGGTAGCAACTCGGCCAGGCGGCGGCCGTGCTCGCGCGGCATCACCCTGCCCGCCGCGGACCACAGCACCAGGGCGTCGCCCGAGAAGTTCCGCAGCGCTTCGGTATCGGCGATCAGGTCTGCTGTGCGGAAACCGGATCGAGTGTAGGACAGCAGATCCCGGCGAATGCGCCGGTCTCGCAGTCCCGGTTCGGTCCAGCCGCGAACCATATCGTCCGGCAGCGGCTCGCGCGCCATCCAGCCGAACATGAGCGGGGAGCGGCGCAGCCACGGTATCCGCATCTCGCGCAGCGCCAGCCACACTCCGCCCGGTGTGTAGGAGGCCAGCATGGACGTCTTGCCCGGCAGTCCGGGCGGGAAGTTGTCGAATGCCTCGCACGGCGTGATGATCAGCCGCCCGACCCGCTCATCCAGTCCGTACGCGGTGAGGAAGAGCCCACCGCCCCAATCGTTGTGCACGAGGGTCACCTCGCGCAGGTCGAGAGCGGCGAGGAAGTCGGCGATAATCCGGTTCTGGCCGCGCAGGCTCAGGTCCGTGCCCGGCCGCATCGGCTCCGGATGCGCGCCCAGCGGCAGATCCGGCAGCACGTACCGGAACCCCGCGGGCAGCCGGTCGAGCACTCGGTCCCAGATGGTGTGGTTCATGAGCAGGCCGTGTAGCAGTACCACGGGCGGCCCCTCGCCGCGCTCGACATAGTGGATCCGACCTGCGGCGATATCGACAGTGGGCATCTCTCACCTCCGGTAGAGCAGACGCTCTAGTGTGTTTGCTCTAGTCTGGTGGGGTGAGCGAGAAGATGTCAACCGGTACCAGGGACCGCCTCGTCACGGCGGTCGCCGAGCTCATGCGGGTGCACGGCTACAGCGCGGTCACGGTCAAACAGATCACCGTCGCTTCCGGTGCGCCCATGGGCTCGCTCTACCACCACTTCCCGGGCGGCAAGCCGCAGCTCGCGGCGGAGGCGCTGCGCACCTCCGGTGCGGCCTACATCCAACTGCTGCCCCTGCTCATGGACCCGCACGACGACCTGCGCGCGGCCGTCCCCGCCGCCTTCGCCGCGGCCGCCGACGCCATCGAGCAGAGCGGCTGGATGAACATGTGCCCGGTCGGCACGGTCGCGGGCGAGATCGCGGACAGCGAACCCGATCTGCGCGCGGTCGCCGCCGAGGTCGTCACCGACTGGATCGACCGGGGCACAAGCTATTTCGTGCGTCGTGGCCTCACTCCGACCGACGCCCGCGAGATCATCCTCGCCATCCTGTCCGCGCTCGAGGGCGCGTTCATCCTGAGCCGAACCCTCCGCTCGGCCGAACCCCTGCACGCCGCCGGCGCGGCCATGGCGGCGCGTCTGGAAAACCTGCTGAGAGCACCGAAAGCGGCTGCGGCACCACAGGGCGCGAACCGCGATCTCGATGCCACCCGGGCGGCCGCGGATCAGGGGTAGCCGACGGCCGGGTCCACGTCGGTGAGTTGATGTCGCATGCGGTCGCGCTTGGTCCGTAGGTAGCGCACGTTGTGTTCGGTCGGGCGGGTTTGCAGGGGGATGCGGTCGGTGACCGCGATGCCGTGCGCCTCGAGCCCGGACTGTTTGGCGGGGTTGTTGCTGAGCAGCCGTGCGGAACGCACGTCGAGGTCGGCGAGGATGCGGGCGGCGGCAGCGTAATCGCGGGCGTCGACGGGTAGGCCGAGGGCGAGATTGGCGTCCACGGTGTCGGCGCCGTCGTCCTGTAATTCATAGGCGCGCAGCTTGTTCAGCAGGCCGATTCCCCGGCCCTCCTGGCCGCGCAGGTACACCACCACCCCGCGGCCCGCGTGGGCGACGGACCGCAGGGCGGCGTCGAGCTGTGCGCCGCAATCGCAGCGCAGGGAACCGAGGGCGTCGCCGGTGAGGCATTCCGAATGCACGCGGACGAGGGTGTCCGTGCCCGCCGGATCCCCGTACACCAGTGCCAGATGCTCGGCATCGGAACACTCGTCGGCGTAGCCGATGACCCGGAACTCACCCGCCGGAGTGGGCAGGCGTGTCTCGGCCACCCGAGATACACCGGGCTCCCGCCGCTTTCGGTAGGCGATGAGGTCGGCGATGGAGATGACGGGCAGGTCGTGGGCGCGCGCCAGGGCGAGCAGCTCGGGCAGCCGCGCCACGGAACCGTCGTCGGTGACCACCTCCGCGATCACCCCGGCGGGCCGCATTCCGGCCAGTCGCAGCAGGTCGACGGCGGCTTCGGCATGGCCCGGACGGCCCAGTACGCCACGGGGATTCGCGCGCAGCGGCAGCACGTGCCCGGGGCGCGTCAACTGCTCCGGGGTTGTGCGCGGATCGGCCAGCAGGCGCATGGTGTGCGCCCGGTCGGCGGCGGAGATCCCGGTGCTCACCCCCGACGCGGCATCCACCGCCACCGCGTAGGCGGTTCCCCTGGGGTCCTGGTTCACCGCGGTCATGGGCGGCAGCCGGAGTCGGTCGAGATCGGCTCCCGGCATGGGGACGCACAGCAGACCGCTGGTGTGCCGCACCAGGAACGCGATGCGTTCGGCCGTCGCGTGCTCGGCGGCGAGCACGAGAGCACCCTCGCTCTCGCGGTTCTCGTCGTCCGCCACGAGCACCATCTCGCCGCGTGCGAGCGCCGCCACCGCGTTCGCGATCGGGTCGAGTTGACCGGTCATCGTCGACCACCTCCTCCGGTATGTCACATCGAAATATGCCGGGCCGAGAACAGCGAGGTAGCGTCCCGCTGACCGGATCCGGCCCGGAGGCACAACGCCTCCGGGCCGCAGGTCGGTCGGGTTCGGTCCACTCAGTAGGCGGTGCCGCCGGTGGCCGGGGTGCGGCCGTGTTTCATCCAGATCGCGCCCAGCAGCGCGATCAGCGAGGTCGCCGCGATCACCCAGAAGGTGATTTCGTATCCGCGGTCGGAGAACAGCAGCGGAATCTCGTTGGTGACCGTCGGCTGCCCGGTCACCGTCACATCCGCGGCGACCGGATTGGCGTGCAGGAAGGCGGTCGCCACCGCGAGTCCGATGGCCACGCCCATGGCCTGCATGACGCCGAGCATGCCCGCGCTGACGCCCTGCTGCTGGGCGGGCACCGCCTCCACGATGAGATTGGGCGTGGCCGCGTAGTAGATGCCGAACGCGATGCCGAAGACCGCGCTGATCAGGGCGAGGGTCACCCAGCCGTGCCCGAGTGCGGCATAGGCGACGGCCGCGCCGACGAAGATGCACAGCGCCACGATCAGCGGAATGCGCGCACCCGACCGGCGAATCCACAGCCCGGCCACGAAACCGAAGATCATGGAGATCACCGCCTGCGCCAACGCGAGGTGGGTGGCGAACTCCAGCAGACTGAAGCCCTCGCCGTAGGAATACCCCGGATTCATCTCCACCCGCACCATATCCGGCGGCAGCTGCGCGAGCACCGCCTCCTCGGGCACCTGAACCGCGCCCGGCGGCAGCTCCACCCCGGGCGGCAGCTGTGCGCGGGCCTGCTCCTCGGCGGCGGCCTGCGCCTGCTGCATCGCACCGGCTTTCACCTGTTCCCAGGTGGCGGCGGTGACCTCGCCGGCCACCGCGGACTCGGGCGGCGACTGGGTCATGTAGCCGATGGCGTAGGACTGATATCCGATCATGAACGAGGCCAGCAGGGCGATGAACAGCACCACGCTCACCCGCGGCGTGAACAGCAGCTTCATATCCATGATCGGCTGTTTCACCCGCAGCTCCACCACCGGGAACAGCGCCAGCAGCACCAGGCCGCCGATCAGGTAGGCCAGCGAGGTGGGTTCGGTCCATCCCCACGCCTGGCCGTTGTCCAGGTAGATCAGGGTGAGCACCGCGCCCGCGCCCAGCAGGGCCGCGCCGACGACGTCGAGCCGCTGCGGCACTCGCAGTTTCGATTCCGGCACCACCAGGATCACCAGCGGGATCATGACGGCGGTGAAGATGAACAGGAACCAGAAGATGGCTCGCCAGCTGTTGTGCTCCACGATCCAGCCGCCGATGAGCGGACCGGCCAGCGCCGAGACGCCCAGGCCGGTGGCGGCGATGCCGATGCCCACCGGAACCAGCCTGCGCGGCATGAGATCTCGAATGAGTCCGTAGGAGATCACCGCGGTGGCGATGGCCGTCGCCTGCAGGCCCCGGCCGAACAGGAACAGCAGCCAGTTGCTGGTGACCGCGCAGATGACACAGCCGATCATGAACAGCACGCCGCAGGTGAGGAACATCTTCTTCTTGCCCCAGATATCGCTCAGCTTGCCGATGAGCGGTGAGGTGGCGGCGCCGATGACGCCGAAGATGATGATGGCCCAGTTCAGATTGGCGCCCACGGTCGGGAAGCTGGGCGCGATCTGGCGCAGTGCCGCCGACACCATGACGTATTGCATGGGTGCGACCTCGGTGAACAGCACGATCACCGCGAGGACGCCGAAGATCCTCAGCTTCGACGCGCCGTCGAGACGGCCGGTGTCCTCATCGCCGACGCCCGGCGGCGTCGTGGTTTCGACGGAGGTGTACATATTCGTCCTCCAGGTGGGTAGGTAACACGATGGCGTGAACCGTGTCACACCCGGAGATCGCCGAGTACAACCGAGTTCGGTCAGTGGGAATTATCGGAGTTCCGGTTCCCGGCGGCCTTGCGCCGGTTACGCTTCCTCGCCAGTTTGTCGAGGTCGTCCAGGAGATCCCGGGCGAATTCCCGCTCCGCCTCGTAATGGCGTACGCACCAGCGCAATACCGCGCTCGGATAGGCCCATTCCGGATTGGCGTCCGCCCCGTCGGCGTCGGCCTGGGCGCGCCGTCGCATGGTTTCGGCGTAGTCGATGTGCTGGCTCAGTATTTCGCGCATCCGCTCCGGTTCGGCCAGGTGGCCGAGCCAGGCCCGCAGCATCACGCTGTGTTTCAGCACCGGGGCCTCGACGGGGGAGTGGTTCACCCAGTGCGCGGCGGCCTCGCGACCCGATTCGGTAATGGCGTACATGCGTTTTCCGCGCATGCCGTCCTCGGACACCACGGTGCGCGAGGTCGCGTAACCGTGTTTCTCCAACCGTTTGAGTTCGGCGTAGATCTGACTGAACGACGGACTCCAATAGAAGAACTGGAGACTCCAGTCGGCCCATTTCTTCAGGTCGTAGCCGGACAGTTCGTCGGCGTGCGAGAGCATTCCGAGTACGGCCCATGCGGTCGTCGGAAGGTCCGGGCGCTGCCCGTCGGAATGCCCGGACCGCGCTGCTGCGCCTTCGGTCATCACTGCAATCTACCCCCGGCCGTCCGGGCTCAGCGCCAGTGGGCACGACGCGGGAACAGGGTGCGGCCGGCCTCGTGCGCCACCTCGAGCACCACCCGGGCCAGCCGGTCGAAGCTCATGGCGTCGGCGCGCCCCGACAGCGAGATGGCCGCGGGCGCGGTGCCGCGTCCCCGCAGCGGCGCTGCCACGCAGGCGATTCCGACCACCGCCTCCTCGCGGTCGATGGCGACGCCCTGACGCAGGCGGATCTGCTGGAGTTCGCGGCCGAGCGCGTCGGCGTCGCAGATGGTGCGCGGCGTCAGCCGGGGCAGCCGGGCGCGCACCGCGGCCTCGGCGATATTCGGTTCCAGGCAGGCCAGCATGGCCTTGCCGAGACCCGTTGCGTGCGCGGGCATCCGGCCGCCGAGCCGGGTGGGCAGGCTGGCGGCGAAACGACCACCGGCCTTGTCCAGGTACACCACGTCGCGCCCGTCGAGCACCGCGAGATGGCCGACCATGCCGGTGCGCTGGGACAGTTCGTGCAGCAGCGGGCTGACGGCGTCGCGGATCTCGTTGTGGTCGGCGGTGAGTCCGCCCAGTTCGAGGGCGCGCATACCCAGCCGATATCCGCCGGATGTGTGTGCCAGCCAGCGAAGTTTGATCATTTGGTCCAGAATGCGATGGACCGTCGAACGCGGCAGTCCGGTGCGCTCGACCAGGCCGAGCAGGGTGAGCGTCGGAGTGGAGGCATCGAACGCGTCCAGGATGAGCGTCATGCGCTCGATCATCGACACCGGGACCTCCGCGGCGGTGTTGCGAGCGTCTTTGGCGTGAGAGTCTCTGCCGCGCATGGGGGTTCGGTTCTCCGCCGAAGAGAGCAGGGCGACGGACATGAGTACCTCCGTTGGTTCGTGTCCAGTCTAGGACTATGCCGATTAGGCATGTACCTGTTTCGGACGTTGTGCTACCCATCACAGTGCCCTGCGGCGCATACGGAGGAATCGGGAGAACTACGTATGTTCCACGGATCCGTGTCCCGGTGACCGAACCCCGATATTGACGCTTCCTCGGCCCGACCTGCTGTTATGACTGCCAGCGATATTTCGGATCGAAATAAGGAGTTGCCGTGGAACCGGCTCTCGACGAGGTTCCGGCGATCGACGCGGCGGCGTTCAAGGCCGTGCTGGGGCGGTTCTGCTCCGGCGTCACCGTGATCACCGCGCTGGACGACGGGCATCCCGTCGGCTTCGCCTGCCAGTCCTTCGCCGCCCTGTCCCTGGACCCGCCGCTGGTGAGCTTCTTTCCGGCGCGCACCTCCACCACGTGGCCGCGCATCCGGCGGGTGGGCCGCTGCTGTGTGAACATCCTGGCCGACCATCAGGACGAGCTCTGCCGACGGCTGGGCCGCCGGGGACCGGACAAGTTCGCGGGCGTGGACTGGACGCCCTCGGCCAATGGCGCACCCCGGCTGGGCGGTGCGCTGGCCAGCATCGACTGCGAAGTCCACGACGAGGTCGACGGCGGTGACCACACCGTTGTCATCGCCCGCGTCACCGGCCTGACCGAACATTCCGACGCGTCGCCGCTGCTGTTCTACCGGGCGGCCTTCGAGCGTCTCGCCCAGCGGTAGTCCGGCGTCTCGATTACCGGTAGCCACCTCCCGGCCAGTGGGACTTCGCCTGCGACGCCCAGCACCGCGGCCGCAACCTCGAACCAACGGATTCTCGAAAGGACCTCACATGACCACCACGGACAGTGACGTGCGCGTGATCGACGCGGGCGCACCGCCCACGCGGTTCGCCCGCGGCTGGCACTGCCTGGGTCTGGCGGACTCCTTCCGCGACGGAAAGCCGCACCCCATCACGGCTTTCGGCACCGAACTGGTGGTGTTCGCCAGCGCCGACGGTGCGCTCAACGTGCTCAACGCCTACTGCCCGCACATGGGCGGCAACCTGGCCGACGGCACCGTCAAGGGCGATTCCCTGGCCTGCCCCTTCCACGACTGGCGCTGGAACGGCAAGGGCAAATGCACCGGCATCCCCTATGCGCGCCGGGTGCCGCCGCTGGCCCGCACCAGGGCCTGGCCAACCATGGAGCAGAACAAACAGCTCTTCGTGTGGAACGACCCGGAGCACCGGCAGCCGCCCGCCGAACTGGCCATTCCGCGGATCGACGGCGCGTTCGACGACGGCTGGACCGACTGGACCTGGAACAGCATGGTCGTCGACGCCAACGCCCGCGAGGTCATCGACAACGTGGTCGACATGGCGCACTTCTTCTACGTGCACTACGGCTTCCCGACCTTCTTCAAGAACGTCTTCGAGGGCCACGTCGCCAGCCAGTACATGACCTCCATCTCGCGCGAGGACATGATGGGCGAGACCGCGAAAGCCCTGGGCGGCAAGAACGTCCTGCATTCCGAGGCGTCCTACTACGGCCCCTCCTACATGATCGACTACCTGCGCAGCGAGAGCGCCGGGCTGACCGTCGAGGGTTACCTGATCAACTGCCACTACCCGGTCTCGGAGAACCGGTTCGTGCTCCAGTACGGGGCCATCGTCAAGAAGCCCGAGGGTATGGACGAGGAGCGGGCCCTCGAGATCGCGAACAAGTTCGCGGCCGGACTGGGCAAGGGGTTCGAACAGGACGCCGCCATCTGGAAGCGCAAGAGCCGCATCAACAATCCGCTGCTGTGCGAGGAGGACGGCCCGGTGTACCAGCTGCGCCGCTGGTACGAGCAGTTCTACACCGACGTCGCGGATGTCACCGAGGAGATGACCACCCGCTTCGAATTCGAGGTGGACACCACCCGCGCGGTCACCGCGTGGGAGGCGGAGGTCGCCGCGAACCTGGCCAAGGGCGCGACCGCGCCGTTCTGAGAGCCACTGTCATGGAACAGGTTTCGTGCCGGTCCTGCGGGACGTGCGTCGCGGTGGAGAAGTTCAGCCCGCAGCACACCAGCGTGCAGTGGAATAGCGCGGCCGTGGCCGCGTGTACCGGTCTGGCCCGCGACGGACTGCGCTCGCACACCTGCCCGGCGTTGCGGGCCAGCATCGAGAACGCGGTGGCGGCCGGGGAATTGGGTGTGAGCACGCGCGACGCGGACGTGCGCACCCGCGGCCGGACGCTGCGCTGAGCGTCGCGCCCGCCACCCGCCGGGCCGATGACATGCGGCCGCCGCGGGAACGAGTACTGGAGGAATGGATGACGGTGACAGAGCTGGAACCGGAAACGGCCCGGCGCGGCGGTGATATCGCCAGCGTGCGGGTGGTGCGGGTGGTGCGCGAAACCCCTGACGCGGTGTCGCTGGAACTCGTGCCCGAACCGGCGCACGCCGCACGCTTCGGCTACCGGCCCGGCCAGTTCCTGACGCTACGCGTCCCCAGTGCGCTGACCGGTTCGGTGAGCCGCTGCTACTCGCTGTCGAGCGCACCGCACGAGGGCGGCCCGCTCAAGGTCACCGTGAAACGCACCCCCGGCGGCTACGGCTCGAACTGGTTGTGCGACAACGCCGTCGCGGGCACCACCCTGGCGGCGCTGCCGCCGGCGGGCCTGTTCACCCCCGCTTCGCTGGACACCGACCTGCTGCTGTTCGGCGCGGGCAGCGGTATCACCCCGGTCCTGTCGATACTCAAGGCCGCACTCGCCGAGGGCACCGGCCACATCACGCTGTTCTACGCCAATCGCGACGCCGAATCGGTGATCTTCGCGGGCGAACTCGCCGCACTCGCCGCGGCGCATCCGGAACGGCTGCTGGTCTGGCAGTGGCTGGAGAGCGTGCAGGGCCTGCCGACCGTGGCGCAGCTGGCGGCGGCGGCGCGACCCTGGGCGGGGCGGGAGGTTTTCGTCTGCGGCCCCGGCCCGTTCATGGACGCTGTCACGTCGGCCTTGGCCCAACTCGGCGCGGACCGCGAACGGGTGCACCTGGAGAAGTTCGTCTCGCTCACCGGAAACCCCTTCGAGGACAACGGCACCGACACCGCACTCGACGACGGACCCGACTCCGGCGCACCGGCGACGGCGCACGTGCGGCTCGACGGCGAGCAGCACGAGGTGGACTGGCCGCGCCGCCGGACCCTGCTGGACGCCCTGCTGGCGCAGGGCATCGAAGCGCCCTATTCCTGCCGGGAGGGGGCGTGCAGCGCCTGTGTGTGCCGGGTGGTCTCGGGTGCGGTCGCCATGCGCCGCAACGAGGTGCTCACGGACGAGGACCTGGCCGAGGGCTATGTGCTCGCCTGTCAGGCCGTCCCGGAGACCGACGACGTCTCGGTCACCTATTCCTGATTCCCCGAGCTGATTTCCCCCGAGCTGATTTCCCCCGAACTGATTCCCCGAACCGATTCTCTCCGAACCCAGAGGAGTTCCCATGGCTGCCCTCAGCTCCCTCGGCTATGTGCGGGCGCGTATCGCCGACGTGCGGGCCTGGCGTGAATTCGCCTTCGACACCATCGGTTTCGCGGAGGGGTCGGGGCCGAATCCGGAATCGGTCTACCTGCGCACCGATGAGCACACCTACCGCTTCGAACTGGTGCCCGGCGACCGCGACGAGGTGATCGCCGTGGGCTGGCAGGTGGCCGACGGCCGGTCGCTGACCCTGGTGCGGGAAACCCTGGAGCAGGTGGGCGTCGCGGTCACCGCGCTGTCACCGGCCGAGGCCGCGGCCCGGCACGTGGAGGAGGCCATCGCGTTCACCGATCCGTCGGGCTTCACCATCGAGGTGTTCCACGGCCCGCTGCTCGACCACGGCCCGGTGCTCACCCGGCACGGCGCCCGCTTCGTCACCGGCGAACTGGGCCTCGGGCACGTGGTGCTGCCGGTGCGCGATATCGAGGCCGCGCGCAGGTTCTACACGGAGGTACTGGATTTCACCGCGCGCGGCTCCTTCCGGGTGGGTCCGCCGCAGCAGCCGATCTGGATCCGGTTCCTGGGCGTCAACGCCCGCCACCACAGCCTGGCGCTCATTCCGGGCAGCCGACCCGACGGTCCGGGCATCGTGCACGTGATGGTGGAGGTCGACACGCTCGACGACGTCGGCCGCGCCCTGGACCGCGTCACCGCGGCGGGCTACCACCTCTCGTCCACCCTGGGCCGTCACACCAACGACAAGATGATCTCGTTCTACGTGCGCACGCCGGGCGGCTGGGATCTCGAATTCGGCTGTGCCGGAATGCTCGTCGGCGAGGACTACGTCGCCGAAGAGATGACCGCCGACAGCTACTGGGGTCACGAATGGTCCAGGGGCTGAACCGGTCCGGGAACTGAATCAGGCCCATCGCGATCGTCCCACAACTGCATATCCGCAAAGGAGCGTCCACACGTGCATCAGCCCACCGCACCCGGACCCACCCGGTTCGGCTTCTTCATCGCGCCGTACCACCCGCTGAACGGCAATCCCACCCTGCAACTCCAGCGCGACCTGGAACTGGTGGAGCTGGCCGACCGGCTCGGTTTCGCCGAAGCCTGGGTGGGCGAGCACCATTCGGCCGGAATGGAGATCATCGCCGCGCCCGAGGTGTTCCTGGCCGCCGCCGCGCAGCGCACCACCCACATCCGGCTCGGCACCGGCGTGAACTCACTGCCCTATCACCAGCCGATGATGCTGGCGGACCGGCTGTGCCTGGTCGACCATCTCACCAAGGGGCGGCTCATGATGGGCATCGGCCCGGGGCAGCTTGCCTCCGACGCGGCCATGATGGGCATACCCCAGTCCCGCCAGCGCGACATGATGCACGAGTCGATGGACGTACTCGTCCGGCTGTTGCGTGGTGAGGTGGTCACGGCCGAGACGGACTGGTTCGAGCTCGACGAGGCCCGCCTGCAACTGCTGCCCTATCAGCAGCACGGCCTGGAAATGGCGGTGGCGTCCACGATCTCGCCGTCCGGTGCGGTGCTGGCCGGACGCCACGGCGCGGGGCTGCTCTCCCTCGCGGCCTCCGATCCCAGCGGCTACGAGGCGCTGCTGCCCAACTTCCGGGTCTACGAGCAGACCATGGCCGAGTACGGTCACACCGTGCGCCGCGCCGACTGGCGGCTGGTCGCACCCATGCACCTGGCCGAGACCCGCGACCGGGCGCGGCGCGAAGTCGAATGGGGCATCGGGCATCTGGTGGACTACATCCGCAAGCTCAGCGGCATGGACGTGCCCTGGGGCGATACCGCCGCCGAGGCGGTGGCGCAGTGGGTCGGCCCCGGATTCCCCGCCTTCGGCCGGGCCACCATCGGCACCCCGGACGACGCCATCGCCGCCATCACCGATCTGGCCGAGCAGTCCGGCGGATTCGGCACCTTCCTGGTGCTGGCGCTCGACGTGGCCGACCGGGACGCCACCCGGCGTTCGGCGCGGCTGTTCGCCGAACACGTCATTCCGCACTTCACCCGCGCCAACCGCAATCGGGTGGCCTCGCTGGACTGGGCCAACGCCAACAGTGAGCGACTCATGTCCGGTATGCGGGCCGGAGTGGAGGCCGCCTTCGAACGGCACGGGCAGGCGCTGGCCGCCGCGCTCCGGCCCCGTCGGGAAGGACGCTGAGATGCGCGCGGTAGTCATGCGTGATCGGCGGCTCGTGGTCGACGAGGTGCCCGAACCGGTGCCCGGACCCGGTCAGGTGCTGGTGGAGACGATCGCCTGCGGAATCTGCGGTTCCGACAAACAGGCCCTCGACCACACCGACGCATTCCTGCAGGCGTCCCGCGACAGCGGCGTGCCCACCTTCCTGTTCGACCCGCATCGCGACCTGGTCATGGGCCATGAACTGGCGGCCCGGGTGATCGGGGCCGGACCGGATACGCCCTACACCGAGGGCCAGGCCGTGGTCGCGCTGCCGTGGGCGCTGGACGCGGCGGGCGTCATCCACGGCGTCGGGTACTCCAACGACTTCCCGGGCGGCTACGGGGAGCGCATGGTGTTGCAGGCCATGGCGCTGGAGCCCATTCCCGACCATGTGCCGCCGCGGGTGGCGGCCCTGACCGAACCGCTGGCCGTCGGCTTCGGCAATGTCGCCCGTACGGGTATCGGCCCGGAGGGCACCGGCATCGTGATCGGCTGCGGACCCGTGGGTCTGGGTGCGGTGGCGGCGCTCGCGGAGCGCGGCGCGGCACCGATCGTTGCCTCGGATCCGTCCCCGCTGCGCCGGGCGGCGGCGCTCCGGTTGGGGGCGCACCGGGTGATCGATCCGGCCGCCGAGGACCCCGTGGACGTCTGGCGGGAGCAGGCCGCGCCCGGGCAGCAGTTGCACGTCTGGGTGTGCGCCGCGGTGCCCGGACTGCTCAACGACCTGCTGTACCGGTGTCCGCGCGAAACCCGGATTCTCCAGGTGGGCGCGGTCATGACCGATGACGTGATTCGGCCCATCGTGGGCATCTACAAGGACATCTCGGTGCAGATGTGCATGGTGTACCCGCACGAGGAGTACGCGCGCACCCTGCGCCGCATCGCCGAGGGCACCGTCGACGCGGCCTCGCTCATCACCGACGAGGTCGGTTTCGACGGCGTCGTGGGAGCGATCGAGGCGCTGCGCCGCCCCGACGACCACATCCAGATCCTGGTCCGCCCGGATCTGTGAGTCCCGGGCAGGGCCGACGGCGGTCGTTCGAGCACTGGATTCGAACGACCGCCGTCGGGTATTCACCGGGATTCAGGATCGGACGGGAGAATCCTGATCGGTGAAGGTGACGCGCACGGTAACGGGAGTCGTCTCCAGCGCGGCGAACATGGTTCGGGCCAGTGGCGCCAGCAGCGGATGCGGTGCGAAGGTGCGCGCCCGCGCCACCACGTCGTCCTCCGGCAGCAGGGTGGCGGCGCCGGTGCGCCACCGATCGCCCCGGCGCACCCGGATGGTCGGATTCTCGGCGATATTGCGACCCCACCCCGACCGCATGCCGTGCTGGCAGATCATCCACGCGCCCTCGTCGTCGAACAGCACCGAGACCGGAACCCGGCGCGGGGCGCCGGATTTGCGGCCGATGGTCTCGATCTCGGTGGCCAGCGTGGTGCGCACGCCCACCCGATCCAGCGCCCGCACCGTCGGATTCATGAGGTAGCGGCCGAGCGCGCGTTCCCGCCGGAACTTGCGGGCCGCCCGGTCGTCGGCGGAGCGCGAGGCGGAGGAGCGCTTGCTGCGGAAGGCGTCGACACCGTGGTGGCGCACCATGTTCACGGCCGTGAGCCAGGGGGAGCGGGCCGGATCCGGATCCGCCCCGGAGCCCATGCGGTGCAGTTGGTCGGTGTGCCACTGCAGATCCAGCGCGCCGTCGAATGCTTTCAGAGTGCCGTTGGCCGCCAACCGCGGCGGCAGGCCCAGGGTGATATGCGGCGGGCGCAGCACCTCGGTGCGCCCGGTGAGCAGATCGGCCGCGGCGGTGGGGAACACGGCGGTCGGGCGGCCCAGCCCGACCACATCGCAGCGCCCGGAGGCGACCGCCGCGGCCATCGCCGCGGCGGAGCGGAACCCACCCGTCACCGCGACCGGCGTGGAGCCGGCCATGCTGCGCACGGTGTCGGCGTAGTCCAGGAAGTACGCCTCCCGGGCGCGGGTGCTCGCCGCGACCGTGCGCGGTCGGCCCATCATGGCGGGGGATTCGTAACTGCCGCCGCTGATCTCGACGAGGTCGACGGCTTCGGCCGCCAGCCGGGCCACCACCTCCCGCGATTCCGCTTCGGTGAAGCCACCGCGCTGGAAATCGGCCGAGTTCAACTTGATTCCGAGGGCGAAACCGGGGCTCACCTGAGCCCGAATGGATTTCACCACCTCGAGTACGAATCGCGACCGCCGCTCGGGATCACCGCCCCAGGCGTCGGTGCGGCGATTCGACAGCGGCGACAGGAACTGCGACACCAGATAGCCGTGTGCCCCGTGGATCTGCACGCCGTCGAATCCGGCCGCCTCCGCCACCCGGGCGGCGGTGCCGAAGCGGCCGACGATGTCCAGGATCTCGTCCTCGGTGAGTTCGCGCGGGGCGGGCAGACCCGGAATGGTCAGCGCGACGGCCGACGGCGCGACCGGGCGGTGCCGGGTGACGAGCGGGTTGGCCTGCCGACCCGGGTGATTGAGCTGGACCCACACCGGCGTGCCGCCGTCCTTGCCCGCCTTGGCCCAGCGGGTCAGGGCCCCGAGGTGGCGCTCGTCCTCCATGGCCACATTGCCGGGTTCGCCGAGGTGGCGGCCGTCCACCATGACATTGCCGGTGACGAGCAGTCCGTAGCCGCCCGCGCCCCAGCGGCGGTACAGCCGTTCGAGGCGTTCGTCGGGTGCGAGGTCGGCGTTGCCCAGGCCCTCGCTGAGGGCGGACTTCATGATCCGGTTGGGTAGGGTCCGGCCGCAGGCGAGCGGTAGCGGATCGTGCAGGGTCGGCATCGTCGGCCCCCGTTCGTGTGGAGTGGTTGCCCGGTTTGGTAGACCAATCGGTATACTCGGACGGTAGTACACCAACCGGTCTAGGACAAGGCCGTAGACTGACCATCGCGGGCCGACGCGGAAAGGGGTGCGCGGATGGGAGCCAGGGACAAACTGGTCGACAGTGCGATCGACCTCATGCGCCGCTACGGCATCGCGGGCACCGGCGTGGCGCAACTGCTCGAGCACAGCGGCATCTCGCGTCGCTCGATCTATCTGAACTTCCCGGGCGGCAAGGCTGAACTGGTCGCCGAGGCCACCCGGGCGGCCGGTGCGGCGTCAAGTGCCCTTATCCGAACTTTCGCGGCGGGCGCCGATGTGGTCTCCGGTATCGCCGCCGTACCGGGGATCTGGCGGGAAGCCCTCATAGCCAGCGATTTCTCCGCGGGCTGCCCGATCGTGGCCGCCGCGCTGGGGCGCGCGGAATCGGCGGCCGCCGCCGACGCCGCGGGGGACGTCTTCGCCGAATGGGAGGACATCCTCACCGAGCGCCTGCGGGCCGAGCGGGTCGACCCCGAGACCGCGCGCACGCTGGCGACCACCATCATCGCCGCAGTAGAGGGCGCGATTGTCATGTCATTGGCACAGCGGTCCGCCGAACCGTTGGAGCGCACCGGGAAACAGTTGACCGCCCTGGTCGCCCAGTACACCCGCGCCGCCGCCACCGCGAACCGACACCTCGCGTAATACCGTGCAGTGCACGGTTTTCCGATCTTGCGGAGTCGGTCGAGGATTCGCTGTGATGCTGCTACTGTGTTCGAGTCGTCGGGATCGCAGTCCGCGCGCAATGAAAGCCGCTGCCGCGCGCGCGATCTCCGAACACTCGACATGAGCTGCGAGGAAGGGCGAGACCGAACGCTGTGAATCTATCCATCGCCATGGTGATTTCCTGGGTCGTCGCTCTGTTGCTCCTCGGAGCGCTCGGTGCCTATGCGGTACGGGAGCGCACGCGCGCCCGGGCGCTGGAGCGCGAGCTTCGGATGCGCACCGAAGCCTGGGAGCAGAGCCGACTCGAATTCGAAGAGGAAGCGCGCCAAGCCGTCGCCCGTGCCGAGGCATCGGTGCGCGCCGAACTGGAATCCGGTGCGCGCACGGCCACCGGCGCGGCGGTGCGCTCCTTCGGCACCTCCGTGGTGAGCCTCGGCGCGGACGTGGGTCAGGTGGTGAGCAACGCGCTGCGCGAACATCGCGGCGACGAGGTCTACGAAACCCTCACCCGCATCGACCACAGCGTGCAGCAGATGCTGCGCCAGGCCCAGTCGTACGTGATCGTCTCCGGCGGCCTGCCCGGCCGCCGCTGGCCGCAGCAGCCGCTCACCGACATCGTCGGCGGTGCGATCGGCCGCGTGCGTGACTTCACCCGGGTGCGGTTCAACCAGCTCGACCGGGTGGTCATCAGCCGCGCCGTGGAACCGCTGGTGCACACCATCGCGACGCTGCTGGACAACGCCCTGCGCTATTCGCCGCCCACCTCGTACGTGGACGTCGGATTCCAGGAGGGGCACCACGGCGTCACCATCATCATCGACGACGCCGGCGTGCGCATGAACAACGAGCAGATGGAGGAGGCCCGCCAGGTGCTCGCGGGCGAGCGCTCGGTCGACATCCACCAGCTCGGACCCACCCCCCGCGTCGGCTTCCCCAGCGTCTCCGCGCTGGCCCGCCGCTACGGCTTCACCGTCTACGTGGACGGCCCCAACGCCTACGGCGGCACCAGGGCCATGGTGTTCGTGCCCGAGGCGCTGTTCGTTCCCCGCCGCGCCGGAGTCGACGGCCCGGCCACCGAGGTGGTACCGGTGCCGCAGGTCGACGCCCCCGCACCCGACCCCGCGCCGGCCCCGGCGCCGACCGAGGAGCCCGCATCGGTGCGCGATATCACCGAAGGTGGTCTGCCCAAACGCCGTCGCCGGTCGCCCGCGCTCGCGGCCGTGGGCACCGCTCGGGAGCCGCGCCCTGAGGCGGAAACGCAGCAGGACACCAGCACCATTGCTCGACCCGATATCGCCGCCGCCTGGCACAGCGGTTCGCAGAGCGGCCGCGCCGCCGCGCGTTGACAGCGCACGTTGACACCGAAGGGATGACGTTTCCGATGGGAACACCCGGCACCGCCGTAACCGAACGCGCCAACAAATTGGCGTGGATGCTCAGCGAATTGGAGATTCCGGGCGTGCGTTTCGCCGTCCTACTCTCCGACGACGGGCTCCGGATCGCGCACACCGGTGGTATCGGCGTGGACGACGCCGAGCGCTTCGCCGCCGCGGCGTCGGGCCTGCGTTCACTGGGCAAGGCGCTCGGCGAGTTCTGCGGCAATTCGAACTCGGTGCGCCAGAACATGACCGAGTACGACGGCGGGATGATCTTCATCACCGCCGCCGGCGTGGGTGCGCTGCTAGGGGTGGCCACCACCACCGAGGTGGACGTCAGCCTGGTCGCGCACCGCATGAACGCGCTCGCGGTCCGCGTCGGGCACGAACTGGGTTCGATGTCGAACCAGAGGGTTGGCGGCGACCTGCAATGACCGGGCAGCGGCGGGATCCGGACCTGGTCCGGGCGTACGTGCGCACGGGCGGCCGGAGCCGGCCGACCCGGAATCTGGGCTTGGTCACCCTGGTGATCGCGGCGCGGGAACCCGACCCCGGGGCCACCCCCGACGCGATCCGGGTGCTGAGTATCTGCCGTCGTGGCGTCCTGTCGCTCGCCGAGGTCGCGGCATATCTCGACCTGCCGCCGTCCGTCGTGAAGATCGTCGCAGCCGACCTGCTCGACAGCGGACACCTGACCACTCCTACCCCGGCCGAGGAACTGCCGGATGCTGCGTTGCTGGAGGAGGTACTGAATGGGCTCCGCGCTCTCTCGGCCTGAGCTCGTCGTCGATCACGTTCCCGATACCGTCACCCGGTCGGTGAAGCTGTTGGTGGCGGGCAATTTCGGCGTCGGCAAGACCACCTTCGTCGCGAGCGTTTCCGAGATCCGGCCGCTGCACACGGAGGAGACCATTACCGAAGCCAGTGTGGGCGTGGACGATATGGCCGGATTGCCCGGTAAGACGACCACCACCGTGGCCATGGACTTCGGTCGCATCACCCTGAATCCGCGGTTGGCCCTGTACCTGTTCGGCACTCCGGGACAGCATCGCTTCGTCCCGCTGTGGGAGGAGTTGGCCCGCGGCGCGCTGGGCGCGCTGGTCCTGGTCGACACCCGGCGGATCGAACAGTCCGACGAGGTGCTGGCGCTGCTGGAGGAGCGTGAGGTGCCCTACGCCGTCGGCATCAACGAGTTCGACGACGCGGTCCGGTACCCGCTCGAGGAGGTGCGCGACGCACTCGACCTCACCCCCGACACCCCGCTGATGGCGCTCGACGCCCGCGATCGCGGCACCTGTGTGCGTTCCCTGATCACGCTGGTGGAATACCTGTCCCGCCGTGCGGGGTCCATGCGGTGACCCGCAATTTCATCGAGCCGATCACCGCCCCGGTGCCCTACGGCTCGCCCATCGGCTCCGATGGACCCCGGATCGCCATGTACACCGCCGAATTCGCGGCCGACCCGCACGGCGCCTACGCCGAGATGCGCCGGCGCTTCGGCCCGATGGCCCCGGTCGACCTCGCCCCGGGCGTACCCGCCACCCTGGTCATCGGATACCGCACCGCCGTGCGAATCCTCAACGACCCCGAGCACTTTCCCGCCGATCCCCGGTACTGGCAGCGCACCGCACCCGCCGACAGTCCGATCATGCCGATGCTGGAATGGCGGCCGAACGCCTTGCGCAGTGCGGGCAATGAGCACATTCGGTACCGGCAGGCCAATGTGGCGGCCATCCGCGCCGTGGACCTCTACGCGCTGCACGACACCGTGGAGCGCATCGCGATACCGTTGATCAACGCCTTCTGCGCGTCCGGAAGCGCGGATCTGATGGCCCAGTACGCGTTTCCGCTCGCCTTCGGGGCGGTCAATGCCCTGCTGGGCTGCCCGGCGGAAATCGGCCAGCGCATCGCCGCCGGTATGGCCGCCATCTTCGACGGCGTCGACGCCGAACAGGGCAACCGCGTCCTCACCGAGGCCATTCTGGAACTGGTGCTCGGCAAGCGATCCCGGCCCGGTGACGACATCGTCTCCCGACTGGCCGCCGATCCGGCCGAACTGTCCGACGAGGAGATGATCCACCAGATCGTCACCCTCTACGGCGCGGGCATCGAACCGGCGCAGAACCTCATCGTGAACGCGCTGCGGCACATGCTCGTCGACAGCACCCTGGCCGACGGCCTGCACGCGGGCAGCCTCACCACCCGCGATGCCCTGGACCGGGTGCTCTACACCGATCCGCCCATGGCCAACTACTGCGTGAGCTATCCGCGCCAGCCCATGCTCATCGACGGAGTGTGGCTGCCCGCGCATCAGCCGGTGGTGATCAGCATGGCCGCCTGCAACAACGATCCGGACATCGGTGCGGGGCGGGCGCTGCACAATCGCGCGCATCTGTCCTGGGGCGTAGGCCCGCACGCCTGTCCGGCCCGCCCGACGGCGTACCTGATCGCCGAGGACGCCATCGACCAACTGCTCGACGCACTGCCCGACCTGCGGCTCGGCGTCGCCGTGGACGAATTGGCCTGGCGGCCGGGGCCTTTCCACCGGTCCCTCACCGCGCTGCCGGTCGTCTTCCCCCCGACTGCTCCGTTGACCGTGCCGTAAGGAGAAAGCGTGACCACCGACCCCATCGTCCTGGATCCCACAGGGGCCGACATCCAGGGCGAGATCAATCGACTACGCGAGCGTGGACCGGCGAGCCTGGTGGAACTGCCCGGCGGCGTGACCGCGTGGTCGGTCACCGATACCGCGCTGCTGGAAAGCCTGCTCACCGATTCGCGCGTCTCCAAGGATCCGCGCCAGCACTGGCCCGCCTTCATCAACGGTGAGATCCCGCAGGACTGGCCGCTGTTCCTGTGGGTGGCGGTCAACAATATGTTCACCGCCTACGGGGCCGATCATCGGCGGCTGCGCCGACTCGTCGCGCCCGCCTTCACCGCGCGCCGCACCGCGGCCCTGCAACCGCGCATCGAGGCCATCACCGCGGAACTGCTCGACGCCATCGCCGCCACTCCGGCCGGGGAGCCGGTCGACCTGCGGGAGGCGTTCTGCTACCCGCTGCCGATCCGGGTGATCTCCGAACTCATGGGCGTGCCCGACGAATTGGTGCCCGGCCTGCGCAAGTGCGCGGACGGCGTCTTCGACACCACCCTCGGTCCCGAGGAGTCACAGGCGAACTACCTGGAGCTCTACCGGATTCTGGGTGAGCTGATCGCCTACAAGCGCGCGACGCCGGGCGACGATATGACCAGCGTGCTCATCACCGCCCGCGACGAGGACGGGTCGACGCTGGAGGAGCAGGAACTCGTCGACACCCTGCTGCTGGTCATCACCGCCGGGCACGAGACCACCATCAACCTGTTGGACCAGGCCATCTTCGCCACCCTCACCCATCCGGAGGCGCGCGCCGACCTGATGGCGGGCCGGGCGGCCTGGTCGGACCTGGTGGAGGAATCGCTCCGGCTGGAGGGTGCGGTCGTACATGTGCCGCTGCGCTACGCGGTGGACGACATCGAACTCGACGGCGTGCGCATCGCCAAGGGCGAACCGATCCTGGCCTGCTACGCCGGACCCGGCCGCGACCCGAAGGTGCACGGGGACACCGCCGGTCAACTCGACCTGGCGCGCGCGGACAAGAGCCATATGGCCTTCGGCTACGGCGCGCACCACTGCCTGGGTGCCCCGCTGGCCCGGCTGGAGGCCAATTCCGCGCTGCCCGCGCTGTTCCGGCGCTTCCCGGACATGCGGCTCGCGGTCGCGCCGGACCAGCTGACACCCCTGGCCAGCTTCATCTCCAACGGGCACACCGCCGTGCCGGTGTATCTGGAGGCGTAGCCGGGAGACCTGGCGCGGCGGCCGCGCTAGTCGGCCGTGGCCGCCGCCTTGGCCTCCGGGGTCACCGGATCCAGGAGATCGTCGAAGTCGTGGTGCTTCTCCACGAAGTGCGCGACAAAGGGGCAGACGGGGACGACGCGTTTACCCTGTTTCCGGGTCTCGGTGAGCGCCGCGTGGATCAGGACGCTGCCCAGGCCCCGGCCGGAGAACCGATCATCGAGTTCGGTGTGGTAGAAGATGCGCTGGTCACCGGTATCCACATAAGCGGCCAGTCCGGCGCGTTCACCATCCACCTCGATATCGAACTGTTCCGGGGTGGCGTCGTCCCGCTGGATGACGGTCGGGTCGCTCATATTTCCTCGCTTTCGATCGGTTCGCCGCGCGGCGAAGTGGTTCAGCCCTGCTGGACGACCTCGATGCCGAGGGTGAGGGTGATCTTGTCGCCGATCACCGCGCCACCGTCGGCCAGAGGCATATCGATAGTGATTCCCCAATCTCGGCGATTGATGACCGTCTTGGCCTCGAAACCGGCTACCGGGCCCTGACCCATGCCCGGATTCACGCCCAGGAACTCCACCTCGAGGGTGACCGGCTTGGTGACTCCGGCGATGCTGAACTCGCCGTCGACCTCGAAGTCCTCGCCGTTGACCCGGAAACCGGTGGACTTGAAGGTGGCCAGCGGGAAGTTCTCGGCATTGAAGAAGTCGGCGGTGCGCAGGTGGGCGTCGCGCTGCGGATTGTCGGTGGTCACCGAGTCCACGCGGATCTCGGCCTCGGCGCTGGCGGTGCCGTCCTCGCCGATGACGAGTTGGCCGGAGAAGTCGGTGAAGCGGCCGCGGACCTTGGACACCATCAGGTGGCGTACCGCGAAGCCGAGCGTGGAATGCGCGGCGTCGATGGTCCAGGTTCCGGCGGTCAGGGCGGTGGTGCTGGCGGTCATGATTACTCCTCGTTGTGGTTGTGCGGGTGTCGCGGTTGTGCGGTGTCGTGGTCGTGCGATGGGGGTCGAATCGGTTACTTGGCGGCGGCGGTGCGCTGCGCCAGTAGCGAGGCGTGGGTGGGCGCGTCCGGGACGTGTGCCGGGCGCGCGGCGGCGAATTCCCGGCGCAGTACCGGAATCACCTCCTCGCCCAGCAGATCCAGCTGCTCC
Source organism: Nocardia sp. CC213A (assembly GCF_030766805.1). Classification (NCBI taxonomy): domain Bacteria; kingdom Bacillati; phylum Actinomycetota; class Actinomycetes; order Mycobacteriales; family Nocardiaceae; genus Nocardia; species Nocardia sp. CC213A. The sequence goes on along the minus strand of NZ_JASFXA010000017.1, from coordinate 26,225 downwards.
AGCACGGTCCGCAGGGGCAGTCCGGCGTGGTCGATCAGGAACAGCTGCCGCTGGTAGTCGCCGAAGGATTCGCGGAAGGTCAGCGTCTTGTCGATGACCTGCTGCGGGCTGCCCACGGTGAGCGGTGTCTGATCCATGAAGTCCTCGAGCGAGGGTCCGTGGCCGTAGACGGGCGCGTTGTCGAAGTAGGGGCGGAACTCGCGGATGGCGTCCTGGGAGTTCTTGCGCATGAACACCTGTCCGCCCAGACCGACGATGGCCTGATCGGCCGAACCGTGCCCGTAGTGTTCGTAGCGCTGACGGTACAGCCCGATCAGCCGTTGGAAATGCTCCTTGGGCCAGAAGATGTTGTTGGCGAAGAAGCCGTCGCCGTAGTAGGCGGCCTGCTCGGCGATCTCGGGACTGCGGATGGAACCGTGCCACACGAACGGCGCGACGCCGTCGAGCGGGCGCGGGGTGGCGGTGAAGCCCTGGAGGGGAGTGCGGAAGCGGCCCTGCCAGTCCACCACGTCCTCGCGCCAGAGCCGGTGCAGCAGTTGGTAGTTCTCGATGGCCAGCGGAATGCCCTCGCGAATGTCCTGTCCGAACCAGGGGTAGACCGGTGCGGTGTTGCCGCGTCCGAGCATGAGGTCGACGCGACCGTCGGCCAGGTGCTGCAGCATGGCGAAGTCCTCGGCGATCTTCACCGGGTCGTTGGTGGTGATGAGCGTGGTCGCGGTGGACAGGATGAGCTTCTCGGTGCGCGCCGCGATATAGCCGAGCATGGTGGTCGGCGACGACGGCACGAACGGGGGATTGTGGTGCTCGCCGGTCGCGAATACGTCCAGGCCCACCTCTTCGGCCTTGTGCGCGATGGCGACCATCGCCTTGATGCGCTCGGCCTCGCTGGGGGTGCGGCCGGTGGTCGGGTCGGCGGTGACGTCACCGACCGTGAAGATTCCGAACTGCACGCGTCCTCCTCGTCGTGGCATCCACTTGGTGGATGTGGCAACCATATCGGCAATTTGTGGACATGGCAACCAAGTGAACGGCGAGCGGGTGCGCGGTTATTCCGACCGGCGCACGGTGATGCCGGCTACAGCTGGGACGGGCTCAGTCGCGCGGGTGCGGACGCGCGCCGTGCTCGGTCGGCTCGAGCGGCGGCCCGGTCACGGCGCAGTGCACCTTGCACTCCGGTTCGGCGTCCGGCGCGGCGGTGCTCAATGTGTCGTCACGGACGGTGGTGAAGGTGAGGACGGCGGCGCCGAGCATGAGCGCCACGCAGATGAGCAGCGCCACGCGGAAGCCGCTCGCGAAGACCGACGGATCGGTGTAGGCGTCGCCGGTGAGCCCCGCCAGTGGCGGAATGGCGGCCACCGCGAGCAGACCGGCCGCGCGGGCCACCGCATTGTTCACCCCGCTGGCGATGCCCGCGTGGCGTTCGGAGGCCGCGGCCAGCACGGTCGCGGTGAGCGGAGCCACCGCCAGGGACAACCCGAGGCCGAAGACCAGGGCGGCGGGCACCACATCCCACAGATACGAGGTGTCCGGTCCGATCCGGGTCATGAGCAGCATGCCGACCGCCGCGAGCAGCACGCCGACCGTGATCGGAAGGCGCGGCCCGATCCGCTGGGCGAGGGCCCCGGCCCGGGCCGACAGCAGCAGCATGAGCACGGTGACCGGCAGCATGGCCGTGCCCGCCGCGATCGGATCGAAGCCCGCCACCACCTGCAAGGTCAGCACCAGTAGAAAGAACACCACGCCCATGGCCCCGTACATGACGAAGGTGACCAGGTTGATGGAGGTGAACTGCCGGGACTTGAAGATGTCCACCGGGAGCATGGCGCGGGGGTGCGTGCCGCGTCCGGTGCGGCGGCGCTCCACCACGATGAAGGCGGCGGCGGCGACACCGGCCACGCCACCGGCGATCACCAGCGCCGTGTTCCCGGCCGCGTCGGGAGCCTCGGTGAGCGCGTAGGTGATTCCGGCCAGGCTCAGCGCCGCCAGCACCGCGCCGAGAATGTCGAACCTGCCGGTGGCCTCCTCGTCGAAGGTCTCGGGAACGTGCCGCAGCGTCACCGCGATCACCACGGCGGCCAGCGGCAGATTCAGCAGGAACACCCACCGCCACCCCGCGACGTCCACCAGCCAGCCGCCCAGGAACGGTCCGATGGCGCCGGCCACGCCGCCCAGTCCGGACCACGCGCCGACCGCCTTGGCGCGATCCTCCCGTGCGAACGACGCCTGGATGATGGCGAGTGATCCCGGCGTCAGCAGCGCCCCGCCCACGCCCTGCAGTGCCCGCGCCGCGATGAGCATCGAAATATCCTGCGCCGCACCGCACAGCGCCGACGCGATGGCGAACCACACCACGCCGATGAGGAACACCCTCTTTCGCCCGAACCGGTCCCCGAGCGATCCGCCCAGCAGGATCAGGCCCGCCAGCGTCAGCGTGTAGGCGTTGACCGTCCACTGCAATCCCGCCATGGACGAGCCGAACTCCGCGGCGATCCTGGGCAGCGCCACGTTCACGACCGTGGCGTCGAGCATGGCCATTCCCGACCCGAGCACCGTCGCCAGCAGTGTCCAGCGTCCCGCTCCCGACGACATCTGAATGCTCGCGGCCATGAGCACACCGTAACGGCGACCACCGACGAATGCCGAGTGGTCGCGTCCACTGCCCGGCGTCGCTCGGCGCGACGGCCTCGTCCGAGAGGCGGGGGACGGCGTCGTCGCGATCGACGCCGGGTGGTGCGGCCCCGGAAACTCCGTGGGCCGGTGCGCCTAGGCTGTACCCATGACAGCAGGAACTGCCGCCGACCTGGACAACGTCCGCGAGGTGGTGCACGAGGCGGCGCGCCGGGCCCGGGTGGCCTCGCGCACGCTCGCCCAGCTCACCACCGCGCGCAAGAACGAGGCGCTGCATGCCGCCGCCGACGCGCTGCTCGCCGCGAAGGATCGGCTGCTCGCCGCCAATGCCGAGGATATCGAGATCGCCGCGGCGGGCGGCACCGCCGAGGCGCAGCTGGACCGGCTGCGGCTGACCGCGGCCCGCATCGACGGCATCGCCTCCGGGCTGCGGCAGGTCGCGGGCCTGCCGGATCCGATCGGCGACGTGGTGCGGGGGTCCACCCTGCCCAACGGCCTGGAGCTGCGGCAGGTGCGGGTGCCGCTCGGCGTGGTCGGCATGGTGTACGAGGCGCGGCCCAATGTCACGGTGGACGCCTTCGGGCTCACCCTCAAGTCGGGCAACGCCGCCCTGCTGCGCGGTTCCTCGTCCGCCGTGCGGTCTAATACCGCGCTGGTCGAGGTGTTGCGCGAAGCCCTTGCCGCACAGGGTCTCCCGTCGGATGCCGTGCAGCTGCTGCCCGCCGAGGACCGCTCCAGCGTCACGCACCTGATCCAGGCGCGCGGGCTGGTGGACGTGGTGATCCCGCGCGGCGGTGCCGGACTCATCAGCGCCGTGGTGCGCGACGCGCTGGTGCCGACCATCGAGACGGGCACCGGCAACTGCCACGTCTACGTGCACCGGGACGCGGATCTCGCGATGGCGGAATCGATTCTGCTCAATGCCAAGACCCGTCGCCCGAGCGTGTGCAACACCGCCGAGACGGTGCTCATCGACGCCGCCATCGCCGATGCCGCGGTGCCGCGGCTGATCGCCGCGCTGGAGGGCGCGGGCGTCACCATCCACGGCGAGCTGCCCGGGCTGGTGCCCGCCACCGATACCGACTGGGCCGACGAATACCTCTCCCTGGATATCGCCCTGAAGGTGGTCGACGATCTCGACGCGGCCGTCGAGCACATCAACCACTGGGGTACCGGGCACACCGAGGCCATCGTGACCGGTGATCTGCGGGCCGCCCGCGAATTCACCCACCGGGTGGACGCCGCCGCCGTCATGGTGAACGCCTCCACCGCCTTCACCGACGGTGAGCAGTTCGGCTTCGGCGCGGAGATCGGCATCTCCACCCAGAAGTTGCACGCTCGCGGCCCCATGGGCCTGCCGGAACTGACCTCCACCAAGTGGATCGTGTGGGGTGACGGGCAGATTCGGCCCGTGTAGTACAACTGGTGCGGATGGGTTTGTACACCGTACGGTGTACCCATCCGCCCCTCCAGGAAGGACAGCACCCTTGGCTCCGACATCCACTCCCATCCAGGAGCCGATCTTCTCGTCGGTCGACGATGTGATCGAGCGTCTCGCCCGCACCGGCTACCTGGCCGACAAGGGCACCGCCACGTCGGTATTCCTCGCCGACCGGCTCGGCAAGCCGCTGCTCATCGAGGGACCGGCCGGTGTCGGCAAGACCGAACTGTCCAAGGCCGTGGCCGAGGTCGCCGGGGCCGAGCTGGTGCGGTTGCAGTGCTATGAGGGCGTCGACGAATCGCGGGCGCTGTACGAGTGGAACCACGCCAAGCAGATCCTGCGCATCCAGGCGTCGTCGGAGAACGATTGGGCCGAGACCAAAGCCGACGTCTTCACCGAGGAGTTCCTGCTCTCCCGGCCGCTGCTGACCGCCATCCGGCGCGCCGATCCGACGGTGCTGCTCATCGACGAGACCGACAAGGCCGATGTCGAGATCGAGGGTCTGCTGCTCGAGGTGCTGAGCGACTTCTCGGTCACCGTCCCGGAACTGGGCACCATCACCGCCTCGCGCCGCCCGTTCGTGGTGCTCACCTCCAACGCCACCCGCGAACTGTCCGAGGCGCTGAAACGGCGCTGCCTGTACCTGCACATCGACTTCCCGGACGAGGAATTGGAGCGGCGCATCCTGGCCAGCCGGGTGCCCGAGCTGAAGCCCGCGGTGGCGGCGCAGTTGGTGCGGATCGTGCACGTGCTGCGCGGCATGCAGTTGAAGAAGCTGCCGTCGGTGGCCGAATCCATCGACTGGGCGCGCACCCTGCTCGCCCTCGGAGCCAAGGATCTGGACGACAAGACGGTGCGCGCCACCCTCGGCGTGGTGCTCAAACACCAGGCCGACCACCTCCGCGCGCTCAATGAGCTGAAGTTGGCGTGACGTCATGGTCGGCGGCGTACCCAACACTCCGCGGGCGCTGGTCTCGGCCGCCAAGCGCGCGGTGAGCGGCGGTTCGGCCCCCGGCGCGCGCGGGCAGGGCGAACTCGGGCCGACCGCGCCGCACGGTCTGTCCGGCCATCTGGTCGGCTTTGTGGAAGCCTTGCGCGCCAGGGGGATTCCGGTCGGACCGTCCGAGACCGTGGATGCCGGACGGGTGGTCACCGTCCTGGATCTCATGGATCGCGAGGTGCTGCGCGAGGGGTTGGCGTGCGCGCTGCTGCGGCGCACCAGCCAGCGCACCACCTTCGACGGGCTGTTCGATCTGTGGTTCCCGGCGGCGCTGGGGGAGCGGGTCGGAGCCGAGGACATCGAGATTCCGCACCGGCCCGATGGTTCGGTGGACATCATCGCGCTGCGGAAGATGTTGGGCGAGTTGCTGGCTCAGGACCCGTCCGGGGAGCGGGCGCAGCAGTTGCAGCTGCTGGCCGCGCAGCTGGTCGAGGAGATGGGGCAGTACCAATCCGCTTCCGGGCCATCCTTCTCCGCCTATCAGGCCCTCAAGGACCTGCAGCCGGAACTGCTGGTGAGCAAGCTGCTGGCGGGACTGGCCACGGGCATGGACACCGATGCCGCACCGTCGGAGTTCGACAACGAGGTCGCGCGCCGGGCGGCCCGCCAGCGGGTCAAGGCGTTTCGCGGCACCGTGGAGGCCGAGACCCGCCGCCGTGTCGCCGAACGGCTGGGCCGGGAGCGGGTCGCCACCTACGGTGTGCAGCGTCAAGCCGAGGACGCCGACTTCCTGCGTCTGTCCGAGAACGAACTGGCCGAGCTGCGCCGCAGTTCGCAGCGGTTGGCGCGAGTGCTGGCCTCCCGCTTGGCTTCCCGCCGTCGTCGGGCGCGGCGCGGGGAGATCGACCTGCGCAAGACGCTGCGCAAATCCATGTCCACCGGCGGGGTGCCGGTCAACCTGGTCACTCGCAAACCGCGTCCCGGCCGCCCCGATCTCGTACTGCTGTGCGATATCTCGGGTTCGGTGGCCGGATTCTCCAGTTTCACCATGGTGCTGGTGAACGCGCTGCGCGAACAGTTCTCGCGGGTGCGGATTTTCGCCTTCGTCGACCGCGTGGACGAGGTCACCGGACTGTTCGACCAGGTCACCCCGCTCGACCAGGTGACCAAACGCATCTTCACCGAAACCCGGGTGGTCGGCATCGAGGGCCACTCCGACTACGGTTCGGCTCTGCGCGGTTTCGCCGACGACTTCCCCGACGCCGTCACCAGCCGCACCTCCCTGCTCATCCTCGGCGACGCCCGCACCAACTACCGCGATCCGGAACTGGCGGTGCTGAGCGGTCTCGCCGCCACCGCCAAACACTCCTACTGGCTCAACCCCGAGGCCGAGAAGATGTGGGGCACCGGCGATTCCGCCGCCCGCAAGTACGCCGAGATCGTCGAGATGCACGAATGCCGCAACGCCCGCCAGCTGACCGCCGTGGTCGGCCGCCTACTGCCGATCTGAGGAGACGCGATGGACGAATGGCTCGCCTACTGCCTCGCCAAACCCGGTGCCTGGCAGGACGAACCGTGGGAGGGCGATGTGGTCGCCAAGGTCGGCGACAAGATCTTCGCCTTCTTCGGCGACACCTCGCTCACCCTCAAATGCGGCCGCACCCGCGAGGAAGCCGACGAGCTGGTCCGGGTGTACCCCGACGACGTCTCGGCGTCGGCCTACATCGGCCGCTACGGCTGGAACAGCGTGCGCGTCGTCGGCAAGGTGCCCGAGGACGAGGTGCGCGAGCTCATCGACGGCTCCTACGCCGCCATCGTCAGCAAACTGCCCAAATCCAAACGCCCGGTTACCTGATCGGAACAGCGGACCACCATGATCGACTTCGGCCCGACCACCCCCGCCTTCCGCGCGGAAGTGGCCGCCTTCTACGCCGGTTTCGGCAACCCGACCGCCCTGCGCCACACCTTCCACGACGCCCTCCTCCTGATCCCCCTGACCCCCGACCACCGCATCACCACCTCGACCTACGGCGACATCGACTGGATCTGCGCCTTCACCGACGCCGAAGAATACGCACGCTGGCTGGCAGCGCGAGACGCCCTGACCCCCGAACACCCGTACCCCTACCAAACCGTCACCGGCCAGCGCCTGACCGATTTCGCCGCCACCCGCCCCAACCCGACCGGCATCGCGGTGGATATACAGGGCACCTCGCCCATGGCTTTCCCGCCGGACCTGCGCGAAACGGACGCCTGAGCGGTGTCGGCACCATCGCTGTTCGACAATCCGATACTGCATCGGCTGCGCGACTGTGAACGCGTCCTGATCGCTGGCGCCGGCGGCGGCTTCGATGTGCTGTGCGGGCTCCCGCTCGCATTCGCGTTGAACGAGCGGGGGAAGACGGTTCACTTGGCGAATATGACGTTCACGCCGGTTACTCGGACCACCGCACAGGAGGTAACGTCCGGCCTGTTCGAAGTGAGTCCCGATACCACCGGCTCCGCTCGATATTTCCCGGAGAAGCACCTCGCAGTCTGGATGCGTGAGCACGGGTATCGTGATCGCGTCTTCCTGGTTCGGAAGGGCGGTCCGGCCGCTGTCACGCGTGCCTATACATGGCTGGCCCGAGAGTTGGATATCGACGCGCTCGTACTGGTCGACGGTGGTACGGATCTGCTCATGACCGGGGACGAGGCTGGGCTGGGGACACCGGTGGAGGACATCACGAGTCTGCTGGCAGCGCACGCGCTGGATGTTCCGGTCAAGCTCGCCGCCTGTGTGGGTTTCGGTGTCGACACCTATCACGGGGTCTGCCACGCGCACTTCCTGGAGAATGTCGCCGCACTCGCGAAAAGCAATGCCTACCACGGAGTATTCGCACTCCTACCCGGAATACCAGCGGTCGACGCGTGGTTGGACGCGGTGGCGTGGGTACAGCGGCACACACCCGGCCGGGAGAGCATCGTGTCCGCTTCGGTCACCGATGCGGCGCGCGGGGAGTTCGGTGACCACCAGTCGCTGGCGCGCACCGGAGCGGAGGGCTCCGAGCTGTTCATCAACCCGCTGATGTCGATGATGTGGGGCTTCGCTCTCGACGCCGTGGCGGAGCGTGTGCTGTACCGCGAGCATCTCGCGGGCGCTGAGACGCCGTTCCACGTGGCCGCCACGATCGAGGCATTCCGCGCGCGGATCCCAGTGCGACCTCGGCGAACCATTCCGGCGTGACCGAGCCGCGTCTCCGCCGACCGGCTCGGCCTCGGTCATTCCGTTCCATCGTGGAGAGCGAGTCTGTCGATATCGATCCGCCGATACACGTCACCAGCGCCGTGGATACGAAGGCCCACCGGGTCGGCATACCTTTCGGAGGAGATGTTCATGGAGTTCGAGGCTCGCGTGCTGGGAACGCAGGGTGATTATTCGCTGATCGGATGGGAGGGGCGCCGCTGGCCGGGGCTGACCATTCAAGGGGATACGCTGCGGACGCTGGTGGAGGCGCTGACGGAAGCCGAATCCGAACTCGCTGGGGGCAATATCGAGGATGCGGTGTACGCGATTCGCGAGAGTCTGGAGAAGGTCTCGGGCATGTCGGCCGCATACGAGGAGATGATGTCGGCAGCCGGGTGGCGGCTGCCATACACCAAGTAGGTGCCGGGCTGAGGGCTATCTGGTCAGGCGTGGTCGCGGAGGTCGAGGATGCGGGCGAGGGCGTGTTCGAGGGCGTAGTTGGTGTCGGCGGCGCCGCCCTTGACGTCGGCGTTGAGGGTGGCGACCACCTGGAGGGCGTCGCCGATGGTGGCGGGGGTCCAGCCGCGGGCCTGGGCTTGGGCCTTTTTGACCTTCCAGGGGGGCATGCCGAGTTCGGGGGCGATTTTGAACGGGTCGGCGCGTAGGCCGGCGGAGCCGACCCGGGCGATGGTGTGGACCGAGTCCGCGAGGGCGTCGGCGAGCAGGACCGCGGGGACGCCGCGGTCGGTGGCCCAGCGCAGCGCTTCCATGGCGGCCGGGCGGTCACCGGAGACCGCGAGTTCGGCGACGTCGAAGCCGGAGACCTCCGCCTTGCCGGAGTAGTAGCGGCGCACCGCCGCGATGTCGATCTTGCCGCCGGTGTCGGCGGCCAGCTGTGAGCAGGCGGCGGAGAGTTCGCGCAGATCCGATCCCACGGCCTCCAGCAGCGTCTGCACCACGTCCGCGGACGCCCGCACCCCGGCAGCGCGGAATTCGTTGCGCACGAACTCGGCTCGTTCATTGGCCTTGGTGAGCTTGGCGCAGTTGTGCACCACCGCGCCCGCCTTCTGCAGCGCGGGCGCGAGCGCCTTGGCCCGCCCGCCGCCGGTGTGCAGCACCACCAGCACCACGCCGTCCGGCGGCGCGGCGGCGGCCGACTGGATCACCCCGACCGCGTCCTTACCCGCCTCGGCCGCGGACTCCAGAATGATCACCCGGTCCTCGGCGAACAGCGACGGACTCAGCATTTCCGCCAGTTCGGCCGTACTGGCGTCCCCCGCCCGCATCCGATCCACCGGCATGGCATCCGGATCCTCCGTCACCGCCCGCGCCTGCGCGGTGATCGCGGCTACGGCCCGCTCGATGAGCAGCTCTTCTTCACCGAGCACGAGATGCAGAGGCGCGGGGCGTTCGGTCACGCAGCCGATCCTACGAGGCCACACCGACAGGCCGTGCCGCCGGGCGGTAGCGCGATGCGCCCGTCCGAGTCGGCGTAGGGTGACCAGATGACCACGGGACCGCAACCCGAGCGGATCTACGTCGAAGGGTGGGGCTACTACTCGCAGCCTCAGCCCGTGCCGCCTCCACCTCCTGCGCCCCCGCCATCGAACAGGGCTCGCGTGCTGGTCATGGTCGGGTCCGCCGTGGTCGTATTTCTCACCATGGCCGTGATCGCGGTCAATGTCACCGGGGCGGGGACGCGCGACGTGGCGGCGTCGGAGCAGGACGCGGCACGGATAGAGTCGACCGTCCGCCGCTTCCTGCAGATCACCAGCAGCAGCGATCCCGCCTACGCGGCGGTGACCTGCACCGCGTTCCGCGAGCGGTATCGCGGCCTCGAAAAGACCGACATTCTGGTCTACCGACCCGAAGTACTGGGTGTCGATCGAATACGCATCAACGGCGACGCGGCCACCGCCCGGGTTCGCGCGATCGTCAGGGGGGCGGAGGAGGAGCGGACCCTGGACCTCGTGCGCGAAGATGGCGAGTGGAAGGCGTGCCCGCTGCCGGATCGGTAGGGCGCGGGTTATCGGGTTCGTCGTGGGCGAATCCGCGCGCAGACCAGTGTGCACAGCCCGGCGACGACCAGTCCGGACCAGACGCCGGAGGGCACCGAAATCGAGGTGCCCAGCGCAGCCGCGTGTGCGGAGGCCGTGAGCAGCCACCACAGCGGCGGTGCGGCACACCACAGCACCGCGTGCGCGAGCGGATTCCACAGCGATGCGAAGACCGCGCCCAGCGCGCCGAGGACGGTGATCGGGGCGACCACCGGGGCCACCAGCACATTGACCGCGATGGCCAGGGGGTTGAGGTGGCCGGTGAGGGCGATGATGACGGGGGTGGTGACGACGAAGGCGGCGGCGGATACCGCGAGTGCGTCGGCGGGGGCGCGCCAGCAGCGATGGGCCTGAAGCCATTCCGACCAACCCGGGGCGAGCAGGACTAGGCCCGCCGTGGCGAGTACCGAGAGGGTGAAGCCCGCGTCGACGGCCAGTTCGGGGGACCACGCGAGCAGGGCGATGGCGGCCGTGCACAGGGCGGGTAGCGCCTGTTTGCGTCGGCCGGTGCACAGGGCCAGCAGTGCGACCGCACCCATGACGGCCGCGCGCAGCACACTCGGCGTCGGGCGGGCCAGGATCACGAACATGACGAGGACGGCACCGGCCACGACGGCGGCCACCCGGGGATCGACGGTGAGCGCGCGCAGGGACAGCAGCACCGCGCCGAGCAGGATCGTGACATTCGCTCCGCTGACGGCGGTCAGGTGGGTGAGATGGGTTTCGCGGAAATTCGCCCGGACGTGGTCGGGTAGGCGCGAGGTGTCGCCGATGACCAAACCCGGCAGCAGGCCCGCCGCATCGGGTGACAGTGCGCGAGCGGCGGATTCGGCGAAGTCCGCGCGCACCGCGCCCGCGATCCGCTGCCATTCGGGCGGCGGGCCGATGCCCGCCGGCGGTCCCTGCGCCCGCAGCACCGCCACCGTGAGATCCGACCGCCACGGCGGGTACACCTTGGCGCGGAACGTCACCCGCTGACCGGGCAGCAGGCGGGTCCAGGAGTCCCCGTGCGCCAGGACCAGCACCCGCCCACCCACGCGGACGGTGTCCGCACCGTACCGGTATTCGACGAGCCGCGCCCGCACCAGCCACTGCTTGCCGCGCACCGCCTTGGCGGACAACGCCTTCGGATCGTCCACCGGGATCGCCGTCGCCCACACGTGCGCTCCCCGATCCAGGTCGCGCAATGGATGCGCCGCCGTCCGGCTGTCGTGCCAGGCCGCGGCCGCCGCGAACCCCGCACCGATCAGCACGGTGGCCAGAGCCGCCGACAATCCCTGCCGACCAGATCGCGCGTCACGCGCCACTCGAACCCACAGCACGACTGCCACCCCCAGCAGCACCGCCGCGAGCACCACCCCGACCAGCCACCCCGCCACCACCCCGACAATGGTTGCCGCCCAACAACACAGCGCAGGACCGACCAGCCGCGCATCCACCACCTGCACGGGTTCCACCGCCCACCGGTCCGATGCCGCCGCCGTCGCACCTCGACCCCCACCCCGCCGAGCCGCTGTTCCCGCTGCTTCCGCAATTCCCGCAGCTTCCGGCGCCCCCGCAGCCCCCGCAGCCGCAGCAGCCCCCGCAGCCGTGGCAGGCCCCGCAGCCGTGGCAGGCCCCGCAGCCGTGGCAGGCCCCGCAGCCGTGGCAGGCCCCGCAGCCGTGGCAGGCCCCGCAGCCGTGGCAGCCGGAGCCGGAGTCCCGGGTGTCGCAGCCGTAGCAGTCGGCGCCGGGGACGTCATAGCTTCAGCCGCTGGAGTCGGAAGCGTTGTAGGTCTATCCGTCTGGGTCGCACCCGTCGGAGTCGTGGTAACCAGAGCTACGTCGGTTGCCGCCTGGGCCGCAGTTGCCGGAACCGTGGCCTCCGGCGGCACCACAGTCGAAGTCGTGGTTGTCGAAGCCGTTGCTGTCGGGGTCGTGGCCGCTGTGGACGCGGTCGACGGGGTCGTGGCTGCCTCTGGCGGTCTCGCCTCGTCGTCGGGCGGGCCGCTCATACCGTCACCAGCCCGCGCAGCCGTTCGAGCCGGGACGGTCCGATGCCCTGGACGTCGGCGAGCTGGTCGACGGAGCCGAAGCGGCCGTGTTCGGTGCGCCAGGCGATGATCGCCTTGGCCGTCACCGGTCCGATGCCGGGGAGGGCGTCGAGTTCGGCCTCGGTGGCGGTGTTGAGGTTCACGATGGTGGCCTTGCCGGTGGGGCGGGGTGCGCCGGAGGGAGTGCGGGGCGTGTCGGGGTGCTGCGCCTGCGCGCCGACGATGCTGCTGCCCGCTTGCGGGGCAGTGGGATTCGGTCCGGCGCGGCCGATGACGATCTGGTCGCCGTCGGACAGATACTGGGCGAGGTTCAGGCCGGACAGGTCCGCGTCCCGGCGGGGTGCGGCCGCGGCCAAGGCGTCGGCCACGCGCGCACCGGTCGGAAAGCGCAGCAGCCCACCGCGTTCGACGAGGCCGACGACGCTCACGACGACTACCCCGCTGGCCGAGTGGCCGTTGCTGCCGGTCGGGCCGTCCGTGCCGGGTGGTGCGGCCAGTCCGGGATCGACGGGTCCGTGCGCACCACTGCCCATCGGACCGGCACCCGCCGCTCCGGACGCAACCCCCATCGCTCCTGGTGTGGCACCGGCTGCATTCGGCCCGGCCCCCGCTGTGCCCGGCCCTGTATTCGAGGCACCGGGACCGGTCCCCGTTGCACCTGGCTCAGCCCCGAGCGCTCCGGTCCCGCCGTTCGAGGCGCCCGGTCCAGTATTCTGCGCCCCGCTCCCAGCGCCCGTCGCACCGTGCGGCGTGCCCGGTACCCCACTCGCCACCACCTCGGTCCGCACCGCCGCGACAGGCGGCACCGCCTGCGTCACCGGCCCGTCGCGCAGCGCCATCGCCCCCGCGATCAATACCGCGAGCAACCCCACCCCGGCCAGCGCCAGCACCCCGCGCTGTCCCGGGTCCCACCGCGTTCCCCGCAGGCGTTCGGGCACCAGCCGCTCGTGCCAGACCCCCGCGCGCCCGTCGGGTTCCAGGTCGTTCTCGTCCCAGCGCCCGGAGCGGGGTGGTTCGGGTCCGCTCAGCGTATCGAGTCGTCTGCGGACCTGCGTACTTTCATCGATGTGCGACATGCGGCCACGGTATGGCCGCCGCGTCTCGGCCCAACCGCTCCGACCTGGGCTTGCGGAAAGTCTGTGGATAGCTCAGGGGTTGTGGAGAACCGCGGTTCAGCCGCACCCGCCGGGGACGACCAGGGCACCCACGGCCCCCATGCCGAGATGTACCCCGAGCGTCGGCCCGAATTCGGTCACGATCATTTCCCGAATCCCGGGAATGAGTTCGCGCAGCTGCTCGACCACCGTGGTGGCGGCCTCCTCGGCTCCCAGATGCTGCACGGCCACCGCGGCTCCGTCCTCGCCCGCCGCGTCCACCGCCGCCGCCACCAGTTTGGTGATCGCCTTGGACCGGGTCCGGGCCTTCTCCCGCAGTTCGATCCGGCCGTCGACGATCTGCAGGATCGGCTTGGTCACCAGTTCGGTCCCGAAAAATGCCGCCGCACTGGACAATCGGCCGCCTCGCCGCAGCTGTTCGGTGCGATTGACCACGATGAACGCCCGTCCCCGCACCGAGGTCGCCACCGCCGCGTCGTACACCACGTCCAGCGATCCACCGTCGCGGGCCCGCCGCGCCGCCGCCAGCACCGTCAGCCCGGTGCCCAGTCCGGCGCTGAGCGAATCCACCAACCGCACCCGGTTTGCGGCGTCCATATCCCGGATCGCCTGCCGACCGGCCTCCCAGGTCCCCGACAGCTGCCGCGAAAGGTGCACGGCCACAACGCCGTCACCCGCGCTGAGTTCGAGCGCCCGCTCGTACGCCTCGCGCAGTTCCCCCGGCGACGCCGCCGAGGTGGTCACCGCCGACGAACCGTAGTCGATATCGAATTCGTCCACCCCGTCCCGGAACTGGCGATCATCCACCAGTACGTGCAGTGGGACGGTGAGCACGCCGAGGTCGGCGACGAGGTCGGCGGGCAGACTGGCCGACGAGTCGGTCACAACCACCACGGTCATGCAGTGCGAACCTCGCTGGACCGCAGCTCCGACAGCACCTTCACCATGGCCCGCGCTACGGCGTCGTGCCCCGCCCAACCCCAGTGGATGCCATCGGGATTGGCGTCGCCGGAGAAGATGTTGTCGCGCACCGCCTCCCCGAGATCGACCAGCGGCACATCGTGTTTCGCGGCCCAGGCCCGGGTGGCGCGCACCTGCGGATCGCGCCCGCGGTGCACTCGTCCGTACGCCTCGCAATCGTGCACCGACGGCAGCGTTCCCACCACCGGTAGATCGGGCCGCAACTGCGCCAACGCGTTTCGCGCCTGCTCCAGGTAGTCCACGCTCACCGACGGCGGCAGTGCCACCGGGTAGCCGAGGTGCGACAGCTTGGGCTGCAACCAGTTGTATCCGGTGCGCACCTGTCGTCGCAGGAACGGCGGCCGGATGTAGCGGATCAGCTCGCGTGCCGCGGTCGGCAGCGGGGAGGGCAGCGAATCCATGCCGCCGGTGGCGAACACCACTGCCGCGGCCCGTGGCACGGCGGCCCACACCCGCGGATCGCCGATCAGCGCCCAGTAGGCGTCGCGGCAGGTCCAGCCGATGCGCGCCACCAGCTCCACATCCCAATCCAGTTCGGCTCCAACCAGGTTGGGCCAGATCCGGGGATGGTCGGCGGGCAGTCCGCCCTGCGGGCCGAAGTAGGCCAGCGAGTCGGCGATGACGAGCAGCACCGGCCGCTCGCCGCCGGTATCGGGCTCCGGCGCGGGCGCGGGTGCGCCGAGCAGCGCGTCCGGCAGATGCCGGACCTGCTGCACCTCCGACGCCCGCCGCAGCAGTTCGTCGGATACCTGCCGTTCGCCGGAAACACCGTCCAACTCAGAGGACATCAGGAGCTACCTTCGCCGCCGCGTTCCACACATCGAGTCGCCACCCGGGCTGCTCGAGGCTCGGACCGTGGCTGCTCAGCTGCACCCAACTGGTATTGGCGAGCCCGCCGAGGGCAGGCCAGTTCTGGGGCGGCAGGTCGAGCACAGCCGCGGTCAGCGCCGCGATGAGCCCGCCGTGCGCGACCAGGATGATGGTACGACCCGGCCAATCCGCCCGCTCGGTGAACAGTTCGTGCACCACGGGCAGGGCGCGGCGGCCGACCTCGAGTTTGGATTCGCCGCCGGGCGGGGTCCACGTGGCGTCCATGCGCCAGGCGACGCGCGCACCCGGAGCCATGGCGTCGACCTCGATATGGGTCAGGCCCTCCCATTCGCCGAGGCTGGTCTCGCGCAGCCGCGGGTCGGTGGTCACCGGCAGGCCGATGCTGTCACCGACCGCGAGGGCGGTGTCGTGGGCGCGTTTGAGGTCCGAGGAGACGATGCGGATGGCGCCGCAGTCGGATAGGTCGCGGGCGATGTCCTTGGCCTGGCGGCGGCCGAGCTCACTGAGTTCGGTGTCGATCTGGCCCTGCATGCGATCGGAGGCGTTCCATTCGGTCTGCCCGTGCCGCAACATGATCAACCGGCGTACCCCGGCAAGTTTGCTCACTCGTCGTCCCCGGCCTCGTTCTCATCGGCCGAGCGCTCGGACCGGGCCGCGCCGTCGCCGATACCCTCCACCGGCACCTGCGGGCAGTCCTTCCACAGCCGGTCGAGGCCGTAGAAGTCGCGTTCGTCATTGTGCTGGATGTGGATCACCACATCGGAGTAGTCGAGCAGCGCCCAACGCCCCTCGCGGGTGCCTTCGCGGCGCACCGGCTTGCGCCCGGCCTCCCGCAGCTTCTCCTCGACATTGTCGACGATCGCGTTGACCTGCCGCTCGTTCGGCGCGGACGCGATCACGAAGCAGTCGGTGATCACCAGCTGCTCGGAAACATCCAGCACCAACACATCGGACGCCAGCTTCTCGTCCGCCGCCCGCGCGGCGACCTGCGCCATCTCCAGTGCCTCGACCGATGCGCTCACCCTGCAACCTTCCCGTTCTCCGGCACGTACAGATGCCGTTTGGATATGTACTGCACAACACCGTCCGGCACCAGGTACCACACCGGACGCCCCTCCCCGGCCCGCTTCCGGCACTCACTCGACGAGATCGCCAGGGCCGGGATCTCGATCATGGTGACCGCGTCGGCGGGGTAGTCGCGAAGGTGTTCGGCCAGATGATCGACATTCAATTCGTACCCCGGCCGGCTCACGCCCACGAATCGCGCCAACTCGAACAACTCCGCCCAATCCTGCCATGTCAGGATGTTCGCCAGCGCGTCAGCACCGGTGATGAAGTAGATATCCGCGTCCGGGTGTTGTTCCCGCAGGTCGCGCAGGGTATCCACGGTATACGTCATCTTGCCGCGATCGATATCGGCCCGACTCACGGAGAACCGCGGATTGGACGCCGTGGCGATCACCGTCATCAGATACCGGTCCTCGGCCGGGCTGACCTTCTTGCCCGCCTTCTGCCACGGCTGCCCGGTCGGCACGAAGACGACCTCGTCCAGCTCGAACCGATGCGCGACCTCACTCGCGGCAACCAGATGCCCATGGTGGATGGGGTCGAAGGTGCCGCCCATCACCCCCAACTTGCGGCGACCCGTCGTATGCACGAATGCCGAGCTTACCGATGGGCGTTTCGAGGCCGGCACACCGGCGGCGAATCCGCGTCGACGGCCGGCGGCGGCGCGGGCACGACAAAAGCCGCCGTGGTCGTCGTGGCCACGGCGGCTATGCGTAAGCGTTTCCGGCGGTACGCCGGGGTGTATCAGTCGGCGGTACGCCGGGGTGAATCAGCCGAGCTTGTTGAACGCCAGCGACAGCGCCGACTTCTTGTTGGCGGCCTGGTTGGCGTGGATGACGCCCTTCGAGGCGGCCTTGTCGAGGCTCTTGCTGGCCGAGCGCAGCAGGGTCAGGGCCTGGTCCTTGTCGCCCTGCGCGGCGGCCTCGCGGAACTTGCGGATCGAAGTGCGCAGCGCGGACTTGACCGACTGGTTGCGCTGCCGCGCCAACTCGTTGGTGCGGATCCGCTTCATCTGGGACTTGATGTTGGCCACGCCTGTTTCCTCGTGTTCCTTCGCTTGGTGGTTTACGCGGGATGCAAAAGTCTGCGGGGCGCGCACTACTACCTGTAGCGCAGCACCGACGATCGAGGTTACCAGGCGGCGTACCGCCGGACGAAATCGGCCCGCTCGCCGATCACGGTTCGAAACCGACCGGATCGCGGAAGATGCAAGAAATTTACCCGCGTCCACCTGCGTGTTGCTCCCGCGTGATGGACTATTTTTGCATGACTCCCGCCGCTGCCGCGCGTTCGGCCGCGGCCGCTCCACCGATCGGCCGCGCCGAAGTCGGCCGCGCCGTGGGAGTCGACGCCGTGGGGGTGTTCGAGGGCTACCGGCCGGGCAAATACGACCGCGCCTACGACGAGATGTTCGACGGCGACCGCGCCCGCGCCGCCTACCGGGGGATCTTCGCGGCACTCTCGGAGATCGACGTGGCCGATCTGGCCGGGCGGGCCGAGGCGCTGGCCCGCGCCTTCGTCGACCAGGGCATCACCTTCTCGCTGTCCGGACAGGAGCGGCCGTTCCCGCTCGACCTGGGGCCGAGGGTGATAGCCGCCACCGAGTGGACCAAACTCGAGCGCGGCATCAAACAGCGGGTGCGGGCCCTGGAGGCATTCCTGGCCGACGTCTACGGCGAGCAGACGGTGCTGCGCGACCGGGTGGTGCCCAAACGCCTCGTCACCTCCTGTCGGCACTTCCATCGCGAGGCGGCCGGGCTGGTGCCGCCCAACGGCGTGCGCATCCACGTCGCCGGCATCGATCTGGTCCGCGACGAACGCGGTGACTTCCGGGTACTCGAGGACAATCTGCGCTCCCCGTCCGGGGTCTCGTACGTGATGGAGAACCGCCGCACCATGGCGCGAGTCTTCCCGGACCTGTTCGCCTCGCACCGGGTGCGCGCGGTCGGCGACTATCCGACGCATCTGCTGCGCGCCCTGCGCGCCGCCGCCGCGCCGAACGAGGCCGATCCGACCGTGGTGGTGCTCACCCCCGGTGTCTACAACTCCGCCTACTTCGAGCATTCGCTGCTGGCCCGGCAGATGGGGGTGGAACTGGTCGAGGGCCGCGACCTGTTCTGCCGCGACAATGTGGTGTACATGCGCACCACGGCGGGGGAGCGGCAGGTGGACGTCGTCTACCGCCGCATCGACGACCCCTTCCTCGACCCCATGCAGTTCCGGCCCGACTCCATGCTCGGGGTGGCGGGCATTCTCAACGCCGCCCGCGCCGGAACCGTGGTGCTGGCCAATGCGGTCGGCAACGGCGTCGGCGACGACAAACTCATCTACACCTACGTGCCCGACCTCATCGAGTACTACCTGGGCGAGCGGCCGGTGCTGCCGAACGTGGACTCCTACCGCTGCTGGGAGGAGTCCGAATGCGACGAGGTGCTGGACCGCATCGCGGAACTGGTGGTGAAACCGGTCGAGGGTTCCGGCGGCTACGGCATCGTCATCGGACCCGACGCCACCGCCAAGGAACTGGAGGGGGCGCGCCGCAAGATCCGCGCCGATCCGCGCGGCTGGATCGCGCAGCCGGTGGTGCAGCTGTCCACGGTGCCCGCCAAGATCGGCGACCAGCTGCTGCCGCGGCACGTGGACCTGCGCCCCTTCGCGGTCAACGACGGTGACGACATCTGGGTGCTGCCGGGCGGATTGACGCGGGTGGCGCTGCCGGACGGCTCCCTGGTGGTGAACTCCAGCCAGGGCGGCGGCAGCAAGGACACCTGGGTGCTGGCCCCGCGCACCTCCGGGGAGCAACGCGAGCTCGCGGGCACCGAGCTGGTGGGTGAGCTGGCCATCGACCGAGAGCGTGACCAGTCCCCCGAGACCGCGCCGGTCCGCAATCAGCAACAGCAGCAACAACAGCAGGCACAGCGGATGCGCCCGTCCCCAGCGCCGCGGGCGGCGCACCGAATCGAAGGGCGACTACCGAATACGTGAGGTGATTCGGAACATGTTGGCGCGCAATGCCGAATCCCTGTACTGGATCGGCCGCTACGTCGAGCGCGCGGATTACACCGCGCGCATACTCGACGTCACGGTCCACCAACTCCTCGAGGACGCGACCGTGGACCCGGACCGCACCTCGCGAGTTCTCCTGCGGGTCTTGGGCATCGAGTCGCCCGCGACCGACCTCGACGTGTGGTCGGTGACCGAGTTGGTCGCGTTCGACCGCGACAACGACGGGTCGATCGTCGACTCCATCGCACGGGCTCGCGCGAATGCCCGTGGGGCGCGGGAGGTCACCTCCACCGAGATGTGGGAGTGCCTCAACGCCACCTACAACGGCCTGGCGACGGCCGAACGCGCCGCCCGGTCGCTGGGGCCGCACGAGTTCTGCCGCTACATCACCGACCGCGCCGCCATGTTCGGCGGGCTGTCGGATTCCACCCTCAGCCGCGACGACGGCTACCGGTTCCTGCTGCTCGGTCGTTCCATCGAGCGCGTGGATATGACGGTGCGGCTGTTGCTATCCCGCGCCGGCGACCGCACCTCCTCCCCGGCATGGGTGACGGTGCTGCGTTCGGTCGGCGCGCACGACCCGTATCTGCGCACCCACCGCGGCGTCATCGACGCCACCCTCATCGCCGAATTCATCCTGCTGGACCGGCTCTTCCCGCGCTCGGTGTTCCATTCGCTGCGGGTGGCCGAAACCTGTCTGAAGGAACTGGATCAGCGCCCGGGCAGCCGTTTCGCCGCCCGCTACGAGGCACACCGGCTGCTCGGTAGGGCGCGCAGCGAACTGGAATTCCTGCCCTCGGGCGTGCTGCTGGAGGACCTGCACCACCGACTGCTGTGGTTGCAGCAGTGCTGCCGGGACGTGGGGGAGGCGGTGGCGTTGCAGTACTTCCACGCCGAGTCGTGGGTGGCGTGGACGGGGCTGCACGGGCATCGCGACGGGATGATCGAGGACCCGGTATGAGCGGTCAGGCGCGGAGGAGGCAGCGGATGTTCGAAGCGAGCCAGCCGACTGGCTGCCCGTTGAGGGCGGCGGTGGGAGACGGGTGGGCCACGCAGCGCCCCGGTCATGCCGGAGAGGAAACAGCGTGAGCTGGCGGATGCGGGTGGTGCACACCACCGGATACGTGTACGACGCCCCGGTCATGCGGTCGTTCAACGAGGCGCGGCTGACCCCGCGCGCCGACAGCCGGCAGAACGTCATTCTCAATCGCGTGGAGACCGTGCCCTCCACCCGCTCCTACCGCTATGTCGACTACTGGGGCACCACCGTCACCGCCTTCGATCTGCATGCCCCGCATACGGAATTGGAGGTCACCGGTTCCTCGGTGGTGGAGACCGAACCGTTCGTGAGCCCGGAGGAGGAACTGCCCTGGGAGCGGTTGCGGTCCGAACCCGTCGTCGACCGCTACGACGAACTACTCACCGCCACCGGCTATGTGCCGTGCGACCGGCGGCTCGGCACGGTGGCGCGGCAGCTCACCCGCGGCGTCGCGCCCGCCAAAGCCGTTGTGCGCGCGGCCGAATGGGTGCACGGCGAGATGTCCTACGTGGCCGGGACCACCTCCGTGCACACCAGTGCGGTGGAGGCGTTCGCCGAACGCCGCGGCGTCTGCCAGGACTACGCGCATCTGACCCTGCTGCTGTTGCGCGGCATGGGCATTCCCAGCCGCTATGTCTCGGGATACCTGCATCCCGATCCGGCCGGTGCGGTGGGGCGGACGGTCGCCGGGCAGATGCACGCCTGGGTGGAGGCGTGGACCGGGCAGTGGTGGGGCTACGACCCGACCAACAACATCCCGGTCACCGAGCAACACGTCGCGATCGGGGTGGGCCGTGATTACGCGGATGTGCCGCCGCTGAAAGGTACCTTCTCCGGTAGTGGTTCGACCGATCTCGAGGTCGTGGTGGAGATCACCCGCCTCGCCTGATGCCTGATGCCTGATGTAGCGGAACGCAGGAGTTCTCCGCGACCGGCGGGGACGATCCGGGAAGGTGGCTGATGTCTCCCACAGCGCAGGAAGTCGTCGAGGATCTCACGGAATTCGAGGAAGTGTCGCTCGGGCGCAAGCTGTTCGCCGAGGCCTTCGGCACCTTCGTCCTGGTATTGGGCGGCGTCGGTACCGCGGTCTTCGCGGGCAGCCGGGTCGGCGCGCTCGGGGTGGCGCTGGCGTTCGGATTCACCCTGCTGTTCCTGGTCTACGCCATCGGACCCATCTCCGGGTGCCATGTGAATCCGGCGGTCACCGTCGGGCAGTTCCTGCTCGGCCGGGTCACCGCCCTGGTCGCGGGCGCGTACATGCTGGTGCAGGTCATCGGCGGTCTCATCGCCGGTGCGGTCATCTACGCCATCGCTCAGAACCTACCCTCCTACGACCGCGCCGAGGATGGTCTCGGGGCGAACGGCTGGGGCGCGCACAGCCCCTCGGCCACGGAGCTGGCGGGCATCACCCTCAACGGCTACGGCCTGGCGGCCGCCATCACCGTCGAGGTCATCCTGACCGCCCTGCTGGTCTTCGTCGTGCTGGCCTCCACCGACCAGATCTCCGATGTCCCGCTGGCGGGCCTGTCGATCGGCATCACCCTCGCGGTCATCCACCTCATCTCGATCCCCATCGACAACACCTCGGTCAACCCGGCCCGCAGCCTCGCGGTGGCGTTCTATCAGGACGGCGCGGCCGCCCAGGTGTGGGTGTTCATCGTGTTCCCGCTGGTGGGCGGGGTGCTCGGCGCGCTGGTCTACGGCCTGATCTTCGGCCGCTCCCGCAATCCGCTGAGCTGACCCGATCGCGGCCGTGCCCCCGTTTCCGTCTCGGAAGCGGGGGCACCGGCGTTCAGTGCCAGTGGAGATCGGCCTTTCAGTGCCAGTGGAATTCGGCGCAGAGGCGGTGTGCCACCCGGTCGAAGGTCTTGCGGGGCAGGATCGCGCCCTCGCGGCGGATGCCCGCCTCGGGGACGTCGAGGACGCGGTCGAGGCGGACCCAGCTGTCGCGGCCGGCGTGGTCCCAGGGGCCGGAGCCGATGCCCACCCAGTTGTGGTGGCGGTCGTGGTCGGCGTTGGAGGAGAGCATGAGGCCCAGCAGGGTGTCGCGTTCGCGGCCGACCACCAGGACGGGGCGGTCCTTGCCGTTGTCGGGGTCTTCCTCGTAGGGGACCCAGGTCCAGACGATCTCGCCGGGGTCGGCGCGGCCGTCCAGCTGGGGGCTGTAGACGATGCGCCGCGCGCGTTCGGTGCTCGGCACCCCCACCGAGGCCGTCGGCCGCACCGCCACGCCCGGGGCCTTGCGGGTACCGCCGAGGGACTGGATCGTCCGCGACAGCACCGACGACCGCTGTACCCGTCCGATGAGCTTCGGCCCCTGCCGCTTGACGATCTGAGAGCCCTGCTCTTTCGCGATCAGACCCAGCTGCTTTCCGAGAGCGTTCCACGTGCCCGCCATGTCGGCAGCTTAACGGGGGCGGGCCGGGTTCTCATCCGGGCAGGATACGGCGGTGGACCGGCCGGACCGGACCGGGGCACGGTCACATCGGCCGACCATGGGACGATGGACGGCAGTTCACCGATCACCTGAGGAGTGGAGTGCCAAGCTTCGCGGACACGACGTTCACCGATCCCGCGCGGATCCGGAACTTCTGCATCATCGCGCATATCGACCACGGCAAGTCCACGCTGGCCGACCGCATGCTGCAACTCACCGGGGTGGTCGAGGAGCGGCAGATGCGCGCCCAGTACCTGGACCGGATGGATATCGAGCGCGAGCGCGGTATCACCATCAAGGCCCAGAACGTGCGCCTGCCCTGGCAGGTCGACGGGGAGGACTACGTCCTGCACCTCATCGACACGCCGGGGCACGTGGACTTCACCTACGAGGTGTCGCGGGCGCTGGAAGCCTGTGAGGGCGCGATCCTGCTCGTCGACGCCGCGCAGGGCATCGAGGCGCAGACCCTCGCCAATCTCTATCTGGCGCTGGACAAGGACCTGACCATCATCCCGGTCCTGAACAAGATCGACCTCCCGGCCGCCGATCCGGACCGCTACGCCGCCGAGCTCGCCCATATCGTGGGCTGCGAGCCGGACGAGGTGCTGCGCGTCTCCGGCAAGACCGGCGTGGGCGTCACCGAGCTGTTGAACAATGTCATCCAGGAGGTGCCGCCGCCGGTCGGCCAGGCCGACGCGCCCGCGCGGGCCCTGATCTTCGACTCCGTGTACGACACCTATCGCGGCGTCGTCACCTACGTGCGTGTCGTGGACGGCAAGCTCACCCCGCGCACCAAGATCAAAATGATGTCCACCGGCGCGACCCACGAATTGCTGGAGATCGGCATCGTGTCGCCCGAACCCAAACCGACCCAGGGACTGGGTGTCGGCGAGGTGGGCTACCTCATCACCGGCGTGAAGGACGTCCGCCAGTCGAAGGTCGGCGATACCGTCACCACCGCGCGCGACGGGGCCGCCGAGGCGCTCACCGGCTATCGCGAACCGCGGCCGATGGTGTACTCCGGCCTCTACCCGCTCGACGGCTCCGACTATCCGGATCTGCGTGACGCACTGGACAAATTGCAGCTCAATGATGCCGCGCTGACCTACGTCCCGGAGACCTCGGTGGCGCTGGGCTTCGGTTTCCGCTGCGGCTTCCTGGGCCTGCTGCACATGGAGATCACCCGCGAGCGGTTGCAGCGCGAGTTCGGCCTCGACCTCATCTCCACCGCGCCCAACGTGATCTACCGCGTGATCATGGAGGACGGCACCGAGCACGTCGTCACCAACCCGTCCTTCTGGCCGGAGGGCAAGGTGCGCGAGATCTACGAGCCGGTCACCAAGGTCACCATCATCGCGCCCAGCGAGTTCATCGGCACCATCATGGAGCTGTGCCAGAGCCGGCGCGGTGAACTGCTCGGCATGGACTACCTGTCCGAGACCCGTGTGGAGATGCGGTACACGCTGCCCATGGCCGAGATCATCTTCGACTTCTTCGATTCGCTGAAGTCGCGCACCCGCGGCTACGCCTCGCTCGACTACGAGGAGGCCGGTGAGCAGCAGGCCGCGCTGGTGAAGGTCGACATCCTGCTCCAGGGCGAGCCGGTGGACGCCTTCTCCGCCATCGTGCACAAGGACGCCGCCCAGGCGTACGGGCACAAGATGACCACCAAACTGCGCGAACTCATTCCGCGCCAGCAGTTCGAGGTGCCCATCCAGGCCGCCATCGGCTCCAAGGTCATCGCCCGCGAGAACATCCGCGCCATCCGCAAGGACGTGCTGGCCAAGTGCTACGGCGGCGACATCTCGCGCAAGCGCAAACTGCTCGAGAAGCAGAAGGAGGGCAAGAAGCGCATGAAGACCATCGGCCGGGTCGACGTGCCGCAGGAAGCCTTCGTGGCGGCGCTGTCCACCGAGTCGACCTCGGACAAGCCGAAGAAGTAGCGCGTCCGACGCGGTAGTGCGAACTCGCGGTGCCCCGCTGCCCATGGGCGGCGGGGCACCCGCGTTTCCGGCGGTTGCGTGTTCCGCCGCCGGGGTACAGGGTGTGGGCAGCCCGCGCCCCTGTCTTAAACCTTCGTAAGGTTCGAAAGCAGGCGAAAACTGGGGCTTGGCGTCCGTATAGGGCGGATGACAAGCTATCCGGTGCATCGGTGTGCACACCTCACATGACCTGGAGGATGTGACAGGCCGGTTTGCGAGAAATAAGGTGTGAAACGATCCGATTTTCGGCGGGCGCTCCGGAGCCGCCGGAACACCCGAGAGCGGAGCCTGTATGACGCGTGACCAGTCCTTCGACGACGAGGCCGGTCCGGGCGAGGACGCGGACACCGCGTATCGCTTGGCCACCGGGATCTCGCGCGTGGCTAGGGCCGGAGCGTACGTCACCGGCGGCGCGCTCATCGCCGCCAACGGCAGCCCCGACCGCACCGGCGATTCCCACGACAGCCGCAATGTCGGCTGGGCCCAACCCGACGATCCGGAACCCGACGCACCCAGTCCCGTGATCACCTTCCCCGAACTGGACCCGGAGTCGGTGCCCCCGCTGCTCGGCGGGATCGAGCCGGTCGCCGAACAGCTCGGCACCGACGCGGGCCTGTTCCCGACCGATTTCGGCCAGCACGGCGTGCCGGGATACGGGCACAACCCCACCACCGACTGGGATCCCTCGGCGACACTGCGGCAGCCGACCGGATTCGATCCGTCCGCCGGGCTCGGGCAATCGGCCTACGACCCGTCCGCGGGGATCGGGCAGCCGCCGAGCGCCCTCGACCCCGGCACGGGACCGGGCCGGCCGGCCGAGGCCTTCGACCCGTCCGCGGGTCTCCAGCGTCCCGCCGGATTCGATCCGTCGGCCGGACTCGGAACGCCGGACGCCGACCACGGCTTCGGGATGCCCGGTCTCGACGAACCGCAGCAGCTGTGGAACCAGTTCGGGCAAGGGCTGAAGCTGCCCGGCACCGAGGGACTCAACCTGCCCGGGATGAACGGCAGCGGCTTCGGCCCCGTGAATTCCGGAAACGGTGTGGACAGCGGCGTTTTCGATGGCATCGGAGAGAACTTCGGTGTGGTCGTCACGACCGATACCGGCTTCTCGATGCACGTCGGCCTCGACGGGGTGTGGGTCGACTCGCATATGAACATCGAGATCGGTGTCGGTGATGTCGGCGATCAGCTCGACCGGTTCAACCAATCGGTCGAGGATGCGCTGTCCGATCCGTCCAAGATCAACCCGTCGGCCACGCAGGGCTCCGGGGCGGTCGACCAGTCCGTCGGCGGGTTGTCCGGGCTGCGTGGACAGGGCGCGAATTCGCCTGGCACGAGCGCCAATCCGGTACCCGGCACCGCGCCGAGCGCGACCGGACCGACCCCGGTCAGCACTCCGGCCGCCCCCGCACCCGTGGCTCCGGCGGTCGCGCCCGCC